>NZ_JBIRST010000006.1:4827-439153 GCF_044334385.1 Streptomyces sp. NPDC020801 | reverse complement strand
CGCCGGAACCACCGTGACCGTCCGCGCCGAAGGCCACGACGCCGAACAGGCCGTCACGACACTGACCCAGATCCTCGCCACCGCCGAATGACCCGACGGTCACCAGCGGCACCGAACCAGCCGCCGCTTCCGACATGAGAAGCAAAGACCAGTGGAGGTGGCCGAGGATGAGCGTCCCCGCCACGAGCACGTATGACGCCCATATTGCCCCGCCCTCGCGGCTCGAACACGTCTGTGCAGTCTTGCCGCACGGACCCGAGGTCGTGTCCGCCGTACGCCGACGGGCACGCACCGTCCTCGCCCAATGGCGCGTGCCCGCCCCGACAGTCGACGACGCCCTCCTGGTGATCTCGGAGCTGACCACCAACGCGATCGTCCACGCACTGCCGCCGACAGTGCTGCGGTTGTCCCTGCCCGAGGCCGGCAGCCGCCGCACCCTCCGCATCGAGCTCACCGACACGGGTCCGGCACCTCAACGACGCCCAGCGCACGATGACCCCCACCCCGCCGTATACAGGGAAAACGGTCGCGGGACCGACATCGTCGCGGCCCTCTCCGCACAACACGGAATATCCCGCCACCCCGAGAGGACCACCCGTTGGGCCGTTCTCAGGATGGGGGCTTGACCACCCGTGGCACGACAACCGCACGTCTCTGCGGCGGCCTCAGCCTCCGAGGTGGGCCGACGCGCTGGGCCCCGTTGTCCACACCTTCACCGCGCGGGACGTGGACACGATCAACTCGGTCCTGAAGTGGCATCCGTCCGAGGCGACCGGGGTGCTCGCGGCGGCCAGGGGCGTGCGAGGCACGTACGAGATCCGGGATGCAGGGCTGCCCGTGCCGCTCACGGACGAGAGCCCGAGGGTGCATGAGGTCGACCTGGACGACGCCGTCAGCCGCGACCAACTGGCCCGAGCCATCATGGCGACTGCGCATCTGGACGAAGCCGAGGCCCACAGCCGGGAAGCACGACGTTCCGTCGCATCGCCGAGTCCCCGAACCTCAGCGGCCTGCAGCGCGAGGAGTTGCGGCAGTTCCTCATCAACAGCTGGCCAGAGCAGTACGACGCGCCCCTGTGGCGCGTCCAGTGGAAGTCACCACGGCCACCGCCCGCTCCACCACTCAGGCAGCCTCTATTCCCTCCGCCTCAACGGCCCCCGTCACCGCTTCCCTCATCCCACGCCGCCCCCGGGGCCGCTGCGGCGCCAACCGTGCGACCACGCGGCCCAGCCACTCGGGGTCGCCCAGGAGGTGCGCCTGGCCGGCGTCGATGACCTGCATCGTCAGCGTCTGGAGGAAGACGAGGTGGGCGCCGGGATAGGAGCGGGGGTGCCGGTCGAAGCGGGCGATCCAGTTCTCGTAGGGGTCGCGCAGCGTCATGTGCAGGTAGCCGCTGCCGCGCCCCCGCCAGGGGCCGGGCAGGCCGCCGAGGAGCCCCCCGAAGCCGTTCGACCCCCTGGCCGGGTATTTGCTGCCCATGGTGAGGTTCATGCCCAGCATGATCCGAGGCCATGGGATCAGCTGTCCTTCCGAGTCGGGCTCGTGCTGGTACAGCCCGTCCCTGCGGAATTCCACCCAGTGGCCCTTGCCGGTGTCCCCCATCACCCAGCGGCCGTCGAGCAGTTCCAACGGTCCCAAGGGCGTGCTCGTGTCCATCATCCACTCATTGGATCACGTGTTCCACGAACCGGGTTACCGTCTCCGCTCAGCTGTATCGGCCATTCCAAGACCGACGGCCATCGTTGACACCTGGGTCTCCGATCACTGTCGAATCCGGGCGAGTTCGCCGGCGCAAGCCAGGGTGCCGAACTCCCCCCTTGTGCATACGACTTCCAAGCCCGGCCCGGCAGAGTGGGTTACGTCCACGATCAGCGGCATCGCCTTCAAGACCGATGAGTCGCGCCTTCTCCGATGTGGCGGGCATGCGACTTGTTCAGTGACCTGGCCTGCGGTGAGTGCGGGGCCCAGGAGATGCCGGCATATCCGGTGAGGTTACGCCGAGCTCAAACAGGAGGGAGCGCGAAGACATTCCCGGCGGTGCAGGCGACGATGGAATTGCCTCCGCCAGCCAGTTCCCAGATACCTTTGGAAGCCGAGATCTGGCTGGTGCGGAAGTTCCAGACCATTTTCCCCGTTCGGCGGTCCAGTGCGTAAACGCCGCTGGATCGGTCGCCGCTGGCGACGTACACGGCGGTGCCGGTCACCACAAGGTCGTTGCCGTTGGCTCCTCCGTCTATGCTCGTTGACCAGATTTGCCGGCCATCGGAGGCGTCGAGAGCGCGTACGCCTCGGTCGCTGTCGCCGATGTACAGCACGCCGTCCTTGACCCGTGGGGCGCTGAAGAACCCCTCTGAGCTGCGGCTGAGTGCCGTCCACTTCTTTCTGCTCGTAGCGAGGTCGTAGGCGGCGATGTACTGGTCGGCGACGAATACGGTGCCGTTGTCCACTGCCGGAAGGATGTAGTTGCCCGACTCGTCAAAAGTCGCGGACCAGGCTATTCGGCCATCGGCTGTATTGCGGACGTTCAATGCGTTGGTTCCGTCGTCGGTATAGACGAGGTGGCTGCCTGTCAGTTGGACGGCTTGAGATCCCGGTGCATCAAACCCGCTCCGCGGATGCCGCGCAGCGCCTCGGCCAATCCGCCGGCCAGCGCCCACACGCTTGCCTCGGCCAAGTCGGCCCGTACGACCTTCACCGCGACGGTACGCCCACCTCCGCTGCGCGCGAGATAGACACGGCCCATCCCACCTGCCCCGAGGCGCCCGATCGAACTCGCCTGAAAGCGGAGGCTCATGCCCGCAGCGTGCCCGATGCGATGCGGCGGAATCCCCCGGGGATTCACGGGGAACAGCGGCGATGGTCGAGCTCCGGGCCACGTCAGAGACTTGGCAGGTCAGCCGGTCATGGTTCACATCCCGTAGTCCGCCGGCACACGGAATACCGGGCCTCGGGTACCCAGCAGTCCGGGTACGCCCTGCCACAGGGCTGCCCCGTTCGCTTGCTCCCAGTCCGCGGTCGCCCGGGACCGCGCCCACTGGGTCATGGCCCCCGGCACCAGCATGACGGGCGGCATCACCTCATGGAACATCAGGCCGATGAGCATCATCCAGCAGGCTGCCACGCCGACGAGTCCTGCCGTGCGCCGTAGCGACTGCCGCCACGCTGCGTCCTGGCCGGCGTGCGGTGCGTCGAGGCCGTCCATCTGCGCGGCATGCTCGTACCTGCGGCGAAGCCGGGCGGGGAGACGGAAACCAAGCGGCAGCAGCGCCAGGCACACAAGAGTGACCGCAACTGTTCCCACCAGCAGGGTCCCCAGCCGGTAAGCCGTACCGATCAGGGCCAGCAGCAACCCTTCGGACAGCACCGCACCCGCGCCCATCATCAGCGCGGACGCCTGCTCGAAGTGGACCACCCGCATCAGCCCGGGTCTGGCGTCCTCAGTCATCGTCCTGGCTCTCTGCCCGGGCACCCGCACGGACAGGGAAGATCCAACGCCGTACGGAGCACAGGGTCAACAGGTCGTGTGTCAGAACATCGCCAAGACTTCCCGCCCAGCACCCGGGCGCGCATGAGGCAATCAGCGCGAACTCAGCGCCGGTCGCCACACAGAGGCGCTTCTTGAGCCTGCCCTGGACGTGCGCCAGGACTCAGACCTTCCACCTCCAAGGTGTCGAAAGGCCCGCTCCCCGGCGAGGCGGCCCGGGCGTCGGTGCCCTTGCGGGCCACGCGCGGGTGCGCCCGGCATTCCGCTGGCTAATCTTCAGGCATGACCACCGAGTTGGCGCTGCTGTCCCGAGTCGCCCATCGCGGGCGGGAGGTCACCGCGCCCCGGCTGCGCGGGCTGTTGGCGCTGCTCGCCGGGGATCTGCGCACCGGCTGCAGCACCGGTCGGCTGGTGGAGGGCCTGTGGCCGGACGAGCTGCCGGAGCGGCCGGGCAAGGCGGTACAGGTCCTGGTGTCAAGGCTCAGGGCGCAGCTGGGTGCCGAGCTGATCGTGAGCACGCCGACGGGGTACCGGCTGGCGCTGGACGAGGCGCAGGTCGACAGTTCGGCGCTGCTGCTGTACGAGGCGGTGAGCGCCGAACGCGCGCGGGCGGGGGACCACGAGGGCGTTCTGGAGCAGGCCGAGGCGGGCCTGGCCCTGTGGGACGGGAGCGTGGGCGCCGGTTCGGGAGAGGACCTGCACGATCCGGTGGTGGCGCTGCGCGCCGATCGGGTCCGGGCACTGCGGTCGCTGGTCCGCTCCCGGGCGCTCGCGCTCGCCCGGGTGGGGCGGCGGGAGGAGGCGGCGGAGCCGCTGGCCGGGCTGGCCCGGGAGCTGCCCCGGGACGAGGAAGTGCTGGCCGAGCTGCTGCGGTGTGAGGCCGCGACCGCGGGGCGGGCTGCGGCGCTGACCCGGTACGACGCCTATCGCCGTCGGCTGCGGGACGAGCTGGGGACCGATCCGGGGCCCGGACTCAGGTCCCTGTACCAGGAGTTGGTGCGGGCGGACGCGCCACGTGTCCGCCACGGTGTGCCGCACGAACCGAACCCGCTGCTGGGGCGGGACGCCGACGTCGCCGCCGTGGCCGGGCTGCTGCGCACGGTCCGGGTGGTCACGGTCGTCGGGCCCGGTGGGCTGGGCAAGACGCGTCTCTCCCACGCGGTGAGCCGGGCGGCCGATCAGCCCGTGGTGCATTTCGTCGCCCTGGCCGGTGTCCTCGCCGATGACGACGTCGCCGCCGAAGTGGCCTCGGCCGTCGGTGCCGGGGAGGGCGGGCGGTTCAGCGGGGGCGGGGATGCGGTGAGCGGCATCGTGGCCGCGCTGGGCGCCGGGCCCGCGCTGCTGGTGCTGGACAACTGCGAGCAGGTGATCCCCGGCGCGGCGGATCTCGTACAGGCACTGGTGTCGCGGACGAAGGAGCTGCGGGTCCTGGCCACCAGCCGGGCTCCGCTGGGCCTGACCTCGGAGTCCGTGTACGCCCTGCCGGAGCTTTCGCCGGCGACATCGGTCGAGCTCTTCGGGCAGCGGGCGCGGGCTGCCAGGCCCGGCGTGGAACTGCCCGCCGACAAGGTGGCCGAGATCTGCCGCCACCTGGACGGGCTGCCGCTGGCCGTCGAACTCGCCGCTGCCCGGGTCCGGGTGCTCTCCGTGGCCGACATCTCGCGTCGGCTCCGGGACCGCTTCGCACTGCTGCGCGGCGGCGCGCGCGACGCGCCCGAGCGGCATCGCACGCTGCAGGCCGTGGTCGAGTGGAGCTGGAATCTGCTGGAGGCCGACGGGCAGGCCGCACTGCGTGCGTTGTCGGTGTTTCCCGGGGGCTTCACCGAGGACGCGGCCCAGTGCGTGCTCGGCGAGAGCGGGGACGCGCTGACGCTGCTGGAACAGCTGGCCGGACAGTCCCTGGTCAAAGTGGGTGACAGTCCTTCCGGGGTGCGCTTCCACATGCTGGAGACGCTGCGGGAGTTCAGTGCCGCCCGGCGCGCCGAGGCCGGTGAGGAGGAGGTGGTGACCGGCCGGTTCCTCGTCTGGGCCCGGGACTTCGGGCGTGCGCACCACGACGCGCTGTTCCGCGGCGACCCGCTGCCCTCGTGGTTCCGTATGCGGGCCGAGCAGGACAACCTCGTCCTGGCCCTGCGGTACGCGCTGGCCCGCGCCGACGGGCCCACCACCGCGGCGCTCACCGCCGTGCTGGCCTCCCTGTGGGTCACCGACTCCAACTACGCACGGCTCGTCGCCCTGTGCGCCGAGACCGGCGGGCCGCTGTCCCGGTTCCGCCCCGGCCCCGAGAACCCCGAGGACGTGGAGGCGGCCCGCAGCGCGGCGGCGGTGTGCACGGGGGCCCTCTTCGTCGGCCTCGGCCCGCACGCCGTACGGCAGCTCGTCACCCTGCGCCGGCTGCCGCCCGCCCCGCCGGACACGATTGTGCGGGCGATGGCCGCCGTGCTGTGTGCCACCCCGGACATACGCCCGCCGGAGTACGCGCGACTGCAGGAGCTCTGCGCATCCGACGCGCCCCTGCTGGCGGGCACGGCGTGGGGCGTCGCCAGTTACGTATGGGAAGCCGAGCACGAGACGGAGCGCGCGCTGGAGTGCGCCCGCCGGATGCCCGACACGTTGGGGTCACTGGGCAATCCGGCCATGCAGCTGCTCAGTCATGGGCGGATCAGCGAACTGTGCATGCAGTCCGAGCGTGGCGCGGAGGCGTACGACCATCTGCGGGCCGCGCTGAGCACGCTCGACGAGTTCGACGGCTGGCCGGACTCGATCGGCGTCCGCTGGGGGCTGGTGCTCGCCTGTCTGCAGCGCGGGGAGGTCGACGAGGCGGAGTACTGGCTGGGACTCGCGGCCCTGGACCAGCAGCCGGAGTCCGCCCGGATCTACGCTCCCGATCTGATGGCCCGGGCGGAGATCGCGCTGGCCCGGGGGCTGACCGAGGTCGGGCTCGGGCTGTGGCGCCGGGCGGTCGAGCGGATCCGGGAGGACAGTGTGCTGCTCGACGGCGATCCGTTCGTGGATCCATGGGCGCTGCAGGTTCAGTCGGCCGCGCTGGCGGCGCACGCGCAGCACGGCCGGCTCGAACCGGTGGCCTCGCTGGCCGGGCAGCTGCGGGAGCGGCTCCTCGGGATACTGCCCGGCTCTTCGGGGAACGGCTCTTCGGGGGACGGCTCTTCGGGGGACGGCTCTTCGAGGGACGGCTCTTCGAGGGACGGCTCTTCGGGGAACGGCTCTTCGAGGGACGGCTCTTCGAGGGACGGCTCTTCGGGGAACGGCTCTTCGAGGGACGGCTCTTCGGGGAACGGCTCTTCGGGGGACAGGTCTCCGGTGGAACTTCCGGTGTACGGCACGGCGTTGCTGGCGCTCGGCTTCGCCGGGCTGGCCGGGGGCGACCCCGCGGCCGTACGGCTGGTGGCGCTGGCGGAACGGATGCCGGCGGTACGGGAGGTCCCCACCCTGTCCTGGGCCCGGTCCCGGCAGGCTGCCGAGAACGCCGACAGGGCGGCCTACGACGACGCGAGGTCGACGTACGCCACCCTGAAACGGGAGGAGTTGCTGGCCGCCGCACTGCGCGAACTCAGTGCCGCGGCTCGCGGTTGAACTTCGCCTTGGACCACAGGTAGCCCAGCAGCGTCAGCCCCAGGCACCAGACGACGGCGAGCACCGCGTTCCTGGTGCCGATCCCGCTGCCCAGCAGCAGCCCGCGCAGGGTCTCGATGGCGGGCGAGAAGGGCTGGTACTCGGCGAACCAGCGGAACCAGCCCGGCATCGCGTCCACCGGCACGAACGCGCTGGACAGGAACGGCAGCATCACCAGCGGCGTCCCGATGTTGCTGGCCCCCTCGGCGTTGGGGCTGATCAGGCCGATACCGACCGCGAGCCAGGTCAGGGCGAGGCTGACCAGAGCCATCAGCCCGGCCGCCGCGATCCACTCCACCGGCGTGGCGTCGGGCCTGAAGCCGATGGCCAGTCCGATACCCAGGACCAGTACCAGAGCCATCATCGTCTGGATCACGCTGCCGATCACGTGGCCGATCAGCACGGAGGCACGGGAGATCGCCATGGTGCGGAACCGGGCCATGATGCCCTCGGTCATGTCGGTGGCCACGGACACCGCGGTGCCGAGCGAGGTCATGCTCACGGTCAGGAAAAGAATGCCGGGGACGAGGTAGGCGACGTAGTCGGCACGGTCCGCGTGACCGCCGTTGATGCCGGCGCTCATCACGTTGCCGAAGACGTAGACGAACAGCAGCAGCAGGATGACCGGGGTGAGCAGGAGGTTCAGGGTGAGGGAGGGGTAGCGGCGGGCGTGCAGGAGGTTGCGCCGGAGCATGGTGAGGTTGTCGCGGTATGCGTGCGAGGCAGTGCTCATCGGACGGTCTCCTTGGCAGTGTCGTTGTCGGCGGGGACGGGGCTGCCGGTCAGGGCGAAGAACACGTCGTCCAGGTCAGGGGTGTGCACGGACAGTTCGTCGGCCTCGATGCCGGCGGCGTCCAGCCAGTCGAGGATGGCGCGCAGCTCGCGCTGGCTTCCGTCGCTGGGGATCTGCAGGGTGAGCGCCTCGTCGTCGCGGGTGGTCTCGCGCAGTGCGGTCGCCGCCTGTTCGTAGGCCACCGGGTCGGAGAAGCGCAGCCGTACGTGGCCGCCGGGGACGAGCCGCTTGAGCTCCTCGGCACTGCCCTGGGCGACGAGCCTGCCGCCGTTGAGCACCGCGATGCGGTCGGCGAGCTGGTCGGCCTCCTCCAGGTACTGGGTGGTGAGAAAGACGGTGGTACCGCCGGAGACCAGCTCGCGGATGATCTGCCACATGGTGTGGCGGGAGCGCGGGTCGAGGCCGGTGGTCGGCTCGTCGAGGAAGATGATCCGCGGGTCGCCGACCAGGGTCATGGCGATGTCGAGGCGGCGCTTCATGCCGCCGGAGTAGGTGGAGACGGGCTTCTTGGCGGCCTCGACCAGGTCGAAGCGCTCCAGCAGTTCGGCGGTGGTGCGGCGGCCCTCGCGGCGGGAGAGGTGGTGCAGGTCCGCCATGAGGAGCATGTTCTCCTCGCCGGTGATCAGGCCGTCCACGGCGGAGAACTGACCGGTGACACCGATGGCGGCCCGGACGGCCTGGGCCTCGGCGGTGAGGTCGTGTCCGGCGATCCGCGCCTGTCCGCCGTCGGCGCAGATCAGCGTCGACAGGATGTTGACCACCGTGGTCTTGCCCGCGCCATTCGGCCCGAGGAGGGAGAAGATCGTGCCGGCGGGCACCTGGATGTCGATGCCGTCGAGGACGGTCCTGTCCCCGTAGGACTTCCGCAGCGCGGTCGCCGCGATCGCGGCTTCGTGGTTCGTCGTCATGCCGCAGAGCTTGCGGGCGGGGCGGTTCAGAATGGTTTCAACTCGCTTTCAGCCCTCCGGAGAGAGCTTCAGAGCGTTGAAACTTGCAGTTCAGGCCATATGGGCGAGGTCTGCGGCAGGACGACCGCCGGCGCCGTGAAGTCGCCGGCGAGCTCACCCGGTGAGCCGCCTCAAGCCACGCCCCGCGACTCCCACAGGCGTGATCCGCAAAGGCACCTTCGTCCGTGGCGCTCGACAACAGTGCGGTCCGCCCCTCACGGCCACCTCAGGGGGAAGGTGTCCACGAGGTCGAGGCCATGGAGCCCGGCCGAACGCCGTCGCTTCCCAGGCTGGGAGCGCGAACCCCTCACCCGCTCCGTCCGGTCGGTGCCGGCCGGGGCCCGGACGATCGCGCCGGCAGTTTCCACGCTCCCCCGACTCGCGGGAGAACTCCCGCACACCTTCGCACTGCTCCCAGCGGGACGCACTGCGTCAACTCCTCATCGACAGCCGTCCGGAGCAGTACGCAGACGCAGCACCCCTGTGGCACATGACATGACGAAGGAGCCGAGCCCGCGTCCACACCTGGGCCCATCCGGACACGCGACCGGACACGCGACCGGACACGCACCGAACACGCACCGAACACGGCACGATGTCGCATAGAAACCGATACGCAGGAAACAACCGTTCCGCTCCACCATGAGGTATTGCGTCCTGGAGACATTTGTCACCGATGAGCCTGCAATAAGGAGTGAGGGGATTTTCACAAGGGGGCGGTCGATCGCCGCCGACAGGATCGGCCGATATCGCGGAATCGGCCCACGTGGCGAACTCAGAGGTAATTCATAGACACACTCCATGAGGTGGCCTCTCTCCCTCCATGAAAGGGACTTTCGGTAACATTCTCACCATAGTCATCTCACTCGATGACGCCCCTCGGCCTGTGAAGGTCATGTAGCCTCTGTGGCCAAGCTGTGCCCCTCCACGGGAAACACCCAGAGGGCGGCATGCCCTCGGGAGCGCCGGTGTCATTCCCAGCGTGAATGCACTTCTGGAGATCGCGCATTCCGCAGGCACGTGAATACGAGGAGCTCGTAGCATGCTCGCTAAAAGGTGCCGGTCAGACGCGAATCCGCCGCTGTCGCGCTTGCCGGAGGACTGGCGGTCGGGCTCATGACGGTCGGCGTCCTCGTGTTCCTGAGCTCCGAAGCCTCCGCGGCGGCGCAACCGATACCCGGGTCGCCGCTGGACGCTTACAACCACCACATTTCATACGACTCGGGCGTGCACCAGATCGCGCGGCTGGCCGCACTCATCGCCTATGTGCTGATGGTCGCCACGGTGGTCCTGGGAGTGATGCTCCGGCTGCGGTTCATGCAGCGCACCGTCAACCGGGCCACCTTCTACGGAGCCCATATGACGCTGGCGCTGTCAGCGATGATCTTCGGGGGTCTGCACGGCCTGACCTTCCTGTACCAGCCGATCTGGCGGATCCACTGGCCGGAGCTGACCGTACCGTTCCTCGGAGGCCTCCAGCGCGTGCCGGTGGGCCTGGGCATCCTGGGCACGGAACTGGCCATCGCCGTGGCCTGCTCGGTCTGGCTGCAACACCGCCTGGGCTACCACCGCTGGCTCAGGACGCACCAGTTCGCCTACGCGTCCTTCGCCCTGATCTGGCTGCACATCTTCCTGGTCCATCCAGAACCGCGCCATCCGAACCTGGTCGCGGTCGGCGTCGCCGCAGGCGCCGGAACGGTGCTCGTTGCCTTCCTGATACGCCTCTTCCCCTCCGCTTCCAGACTGCGGCAGCGTGCCTTTCCGAGTGAGGCCGGAGGGGCTCGGTGACACATCCCGATCCCGGCCACCCGCAGGTCCGTACCCGGCCCACGGCCCCGAACCATAGCCATGAGACCGTGCCCTCGGTACCGCGTCAGGCGCAGCACGTCACGCCGCCGGCCCAGCAGCACACGGTCGTGCACCAGTCCCCCGCGATCTTGGCCGACTCATTCAGCCTGGCGCGCCCGGCGCTCGTCCCGGAGGACGAACCCGTCCGGATCAGCGTGGACAACAACCGGTGCCACATCTACGGCATCTGTCAGCAGGAGGCCCCCGAGGTCTTCCGGATCTCCGAGGGCGGCTCGCTGCACTACACCCGTGGCGTCCCCGCGGAGTTCGCGGCCAGGGCACGGCAGGCCGCGCGTTGCTGCCCCATGCAGGCCATCGCGATCGAGGGCGGCCAGGGCCCCGGCTCCGGGTCCTCCGGCGACCGGCGTCGCACGCCTCCTGTGCGCAGCGGGGCAGGGGCCCGGGCAAGCAGCAGGCGCATCGTGGTTGCCGGGGCCGGGCTGGCCGGGCTGAGCGCGGCGGCCCGGCTCAGAGACCGGGGCTTCGACGGGGAACTCGTCGTCGTGGGGGAGGAGGCGCACCGCCCCTACAGCCGCCCACCCCTTTCCAAGCAGTACCTGTCCGGTGAACTGAGCGAAGAGCAGCTCGTGTTCAGGGCGGACGAGGCGCTGGACGCCCACTGGCTGCTGGACACCCGGCTGGTCGGCCTCGACCTCTACGGATCGGCCCTGGAACTGCCGGGTGGCGAGCGACTGCCCTTCGAGGGGCTGGTCGTGGCCACGGGGGTGGGCGCCAAGCGCCTTCCCGAGGCTCCGCTCCTCAGCGAGCGGGTGCGCACCATTCGCACGCTGGGGGACGCGGCCGCGGTACGACAGGCGATGGACGCCGCACGGGCCCGTCATGTGGTGATCCTCGGCGGTGGATTCGTCGGCTGCGAACTGGCGTGCACGGCCCGGGAAAGCGGTCTGGACGTCACCCTTGTCGTGCACAGCGCCCCCTTGCTGCGCCGGGTACTCGGCGAGCGCCTCGGTGCCCTGGTCGGCGGCATCCAGCGCAGGGCGGGCGTCGACGTGCGGCTCGGCACGCAGGTCGTCGACTGGCAGGACCACGGTGACGTGCTGAGGCTGCGGCTGGACGACGACGAGATCATCGACTGCGACTTCGTCGTCCTCGGCCTGGGCAGTGAACCGCGCACCGAATGGCTGCGCGGCAGCGGACTGGACGTCTCCGACGGTGTGCTGTGCGCTCCCACCTGTCACGCGATCGACGCCTGGGGCCGCCCCACTCCGCACATCGTCGCCGCCGGTGACGTGGCTCGCTGGCCCAACCTGCGCTTCGACTCCGAGCCACGGCGCATCGAGCACCTCATCCACGCCGTGGAGATGGGCCAGCAGGCCGCCGACGCGCTGTTGCGCGGGCCCGAACGCGCCGCACGCTTCGCCCCGGTTCCGCGCTTCTGGTCCGAGCAGCACGGCACCCGGATACAGGCTGTGGGCATCCCGGCTCTCGGCACCGAGGTCGAGATCACCGAGGGGTCCCTCCGCTCCGAGCGCTTCGTCGCCCGCTACACCCGGGACACCCCTCACGGTCCTCAGATCGTGGGCGCCGTCGCCTTCGACATGCCGCTGGAACTCCTCGACCACCGCGACCAGATAGGCCGAACCCGTCCGCGCTCGCGGACCACGAACAGAAGGAGGCGACGATGAGCCGAGGTAGAGGTACCCGTGGCCGCCGTTCCGGAAGTCCGGTGTCCGGCGGGCTGCTGGCCTGGGTGCTCAGCCTGCCAGCCCGCCTGCACCTGCGCTGGCTGGTGATCCTCGTCGTGACGGCCGCGGTGATGGGCGCCTACGGAAGGGTGCTGGTCACCGCGGCGCCGATGCCGCCGGGCAAGGCTCCGGCCGGGGTCCAGCAGGGGCGCGGCAGCCCCACCCCACACCTCGGGCAGGCGTCGCGACCCAGGTAGGGCGCCGGCAGGGGCTCCCGCCTCGACCGGCCAGGACCCGACACACACGGCGGGTGCGCAGTAGGCGCACCCGCCGTCGTGACCGGCCTTCGGTGGCTCGGGGCAGAAACTTGCTTCCGGGCTGACGCAGGTCACCCGCGCTCGGACCATGACGCGGGCGGGACGCTCTGCTCGTACTGGAAGACGTTGTGGGGGTCGTACTTCGCCTTGATCTTGCGCAGCCGGTCGAAGTTGGATCCCCAGTAGGCGGTTTCCCAATCCTGCATCCCGATGTTCGGCACGTTGACGTAGGCGCCGTTCACGTACGGCCGCAGCGCCTGGCTGAACTCGGCGATCCAGGCCTGGGCCTTCGGGGTGATCGCGTCGCCGCTGCCCGCCTGTCCACGGGTCCCCCAGCCGGCGCCGGGCTCGGAATAGAAAAGCGCGTCGCGATGCGGGAACGAGGTGCCGCCGCGGGGCTCGCTCCTCCTGACCGCCCCGCCGAAGGCCTGGGTGAAGAAGTTGCTGTCGTCGGAGGGGGCGTCCTGCATGAACGAGGCGATCAGGCTGATCGCCTCCTTCGGGAACGGCCTGCTGGTGAACTGCGAGAAGAACTTCCAGTTCGCGGGCTCGTTCTGGGTCGGGATCTGGAATCCCGCATATACGTCACCCCAGTTGCCGACCTGCACCGAGACATTGGGGTTGCCGACCGACAGGATCGGGGCCAGCAGCTCCTGCGCCTCTGCCGCCGACCCTTCCGCGAGAACGGCGAACAGCAGGATCTCGCCCGTGTGGACCTCGAGCTGGGTTCCGAGTCGGTTGTCGGCCCTCGGCGCCGTATGCTGCCATGCGTCGAAAACCCCATGCAGGTCACCGAGGCCGTGCCATGTCGCTTGTACATAAGCGACACTCTTGAGTGGAGCCACCTTGTAGGTGAGCGAGGTGACGATCCCGAAGTTGCCGTTTCCCGCCCCGCGGAGCGCCCAGAGCAGGTCCGAGTGGTTTCTCGGGTCCGCCCTGATCACCTTGGCGCAGTCGGCACCCGACGCGACGACGATCTCAGCCGCCATCAGGCTGTCGCAGGCCATGCCGAGGTAGCGGGTGAGGAAGCCGAAGCCGCCACCGAGCGTCGCGCCGGACAGGCCTACACTGCCCTCCGTTCCGGTCGTCACCGCAAGGTTCTTCTTCGCGAGCGTGGTCACCGCTTCCAACTGGTTGAGCCCGGCGCCGACCGTCGCGATACGGGAGTCGGTGTCGATGTGGGCCGACTTCAACTCGCTGACGTCGATCACGATGCCGTTGTCCACGTTCGACCAGCCCTCAAGGCTGTGGCCGCCGCTCCGTACCCGTAGCGCGACGTCGTTCTGCCGCGCCCACGTGAGGGCGTTGACCACGTCCTGGGTCTCCTGGGCGTAGACGATGACCAGCGGACAGTGAACGAAGAGCTCGTCCCAGCCGAGGCTCGCACTCGCGTACGCGGGGTCGTTGGGACGGACGATGCGGCCGGTCAGCTCCGCCGGCTTGCATTTCGTGCTTCCGGGCCTTTCGCTCGCGGCGCTCGCGTCCGGGGCTTCCGCGGTCGTAGTGCCCGGGACGACGACCGCGCCGGCGCCTGCGGCCGCCGTCGCCTTGAGCAGGCCGCGACGAGAAAAATCGTTCATGGTCCGTATCCTCTCGACCGGGCTACGCCAGAATTCAACTCAGGCAAATCCTGTCCGCCGGCCGGCGCGTGAAATCCTTTGCGGAAAACCCCTTGAGAGCCGCACGGTAACAGGGGTGGCGTGGCGGTTTCGCCCGACACGCTAATTACGGACGACGACAGCATGCTGAAGAAGTACGCGTCGTGACTGGGCATGAATCAGCCCAGCCGGGAATCAGCCCAGCCGGGTGGATCCGGCGGGGCTGGACGAAGTCCGCGTACACGGCTATTTCCTACCCGCGGTCCGCGTGATGCTCTTGCGTAAAAACTCTGGGAGCGTTGCCGTCTCCTCGACCCGAATCCACCGACTTTATTTCTGTGGATAATAATTCCGGGAATTGCCGTGACTCCTGGGCAGGACGGCTTGGCCGAGTTGGGCAGCCGCCGGAAATACCCTCCGGCCGAGTCCCACCGTCAGAGCGGCAGGTCGTCGGGCAGTACCCGAAATGCCTTGTGGTGGCCCAAGGGGGCGTACGGCACGGAAGACGAGGCCCGGCCGTTCCACGGGAACGGCCGGGCCGGCGGTCGAGGCTAGGACAGCTTCCATTCACCGGTTTGATCAGCCATGCCGGAGTCCATGGTGAACTGCACGGTGGCCGCCTTGGACCCCTTGGGGACTTCGAACACGATCCAGCCCAGCGCCTTGGCACCGGGCTTCAGCTTCACGTCACTGGACATGGAGGGGCCCGCGGTGATGTCGGCGATGGTGGAGGCGAACTGCTGGCCGTCGGCATCGGTGATCTGGGCGCCGTTGCCGGGGCTGTCGCCGTAGGTCACGGTACCCGTGTTGACCAGCTTGAACTGGACGCCGACGAACCGCTTGCCGGACTCGGGCGTGGTGAACTCGTCGCCGGCCTTCGCCGGGTCGGCGACCTTGACGACGGTGACGTCGAGCTTGCTGCCGTCGTCCATGCCCTTCAACGCGATGGTGTCGCCGACCTCGGCGACATCGGGCGTGGCGGTCTTCCTGGCAGCCGGCTGCTTGCCGCTGCTCTTGCCGGCCGACTTCCTGGCCTTGGGCTTGCTGGTAACGGTGTCACCGGTGTTGCAGGCGGTGAGGCCGAACGCGCCGATGCCGGCAGCGGCGACGGCGGCGACGATTCTGATGCGGGTGCGGTTGTACAAGATCCCCCCAGGGTTCTGTGGCTTGCATGTGAGGGACTCGTGAAGGAGCCGCATGGTTGCATGCCACATCGAAAAAAGTCGGTGGGTGGGAGCAACCTGCAAGCCGCATCTGCCGTCCGGTGTCCCGGAGCGCCCGGACCACCGCCTGCGCTCCGCGGGCGTGCCTCGCCGATCAGCGGCGAAGGGCTGCGTCGAGCTGGTAGTAGAGCGCGTCCAGCCGGCTACGGCCACGGCTGCGAGCCGGCATCCGCCGCACAAGCTCGCGAACTGCCCGCGGGGCGTGCTCGATCGCCCATCGGATCTCCTCGTCACCGGCCCTGGCGTCATCGTCCGCCGCGAGCTCACGAGCGCGCGCCTGGTAGACCGCGGGCCCAAGGGCGTGCTTCGACTGGTGAGGGGTGGCCAGTGGGTGGATGTAGGGGGTCGCCGCCGCGTAGCACGCGGCGCGGGCGGCGGCTGTGGCAGCCGGGTCGCCGACTTCGCGTGCGGCCGCGTGAGCCGCCCAGGCAAGGGAGCGCAGCCGCCCCGTCCGCCTCCCCTCGCGCACGAAGGCCCGGATGCCCTCGATCGCCTCACGGGGACGAGTGTCGCGGGGAGCCTTCGCCTCGAACAGCGGCAGCACCCGCTCGACGCAGTCGGCGGCCCAGAGTCCGAGCAGCCGGCGGTCTTCTTCGCTGATGGTCACCTCGGCCACCAGCACATCCTGCCGGTTCCGGAGCCCCCTGTCCTGTCGGTCACTCCCCCGGGCGGGCGCGCGCCGCTCACCGCGCACCGGCCGGCAATCAGCCGCCCGCCCTCAGGAACGGCCGTTGCCCGCTCAGGGCCTGTTGCGCCGGAGCCACTGCCAAGGCGTGCGCCGCGGCAGCCGGGCCACGATGTCACCACCGGTCGACCTGCCGGTCATGCCCGGGATGCCGTCCTCGCCCGGAGCGGAGCCGACCGCACCACCGGGATCGGAGCGACCGCATTCGGCGTCCTGGCCCGCCGCCGGCGGCAGGACCGGACAGGTGGGCGGGGAGTAGCGTGGTGGCGAGGGCCATGAGGAGTAGGTACGCCCTCGCGGCAGTCGCTCCATCACCGCCACCGGCGGCCGGCGGCTTGCCGGACCCCGACAGGGCAGGTGAGCTTCATGGCCGTCTCCGATTCCCCGCCCCCGGCAGGGTTCCTGGCGAACGGAGTGTACGAGTCCCTGCGCCCCGGAACGGCGCTGCTGCGGCTCACGACCACCCATGACCGCCAGGCCGTCTTCGACGGTGCCTGGTGGCCCCGTTCCAGGAACCCCGGGGCCGAGCTGCCGGGCCTGATCGCCGCGCTGACCGAGCGGCTCGGGCCCATCACCCGTGTCGGACTGGACCGCGACGCCTGGGACGAGCTGCCGACGCGGATGACCGTCGACGACCGCATCGTGCACATCGACGCCTTCGCCGTGGGTGACGACACCGCGCTCGTGACCCGTGGCGCCCAGGACCACTTCTCCCTGCTCGTGGTCGCGCCGGACACGCCCGTGCCCGCGGCGAGGGCCGCGATGGCCGCCGCGGTCCGTACCGGCAACATCACGCGGGCCGAGCAGGTCCTGATCGACACGGGCACCGATCAGGACCACCCGGCCGGCCCGGCAGGCTAGTGCCGGCGACGCGTCGCCACGACATCGCGCACACCCGCGCGCCGGGCCCCGGCAGGGACGTCCGCACCGGCCGTCGGCCGGTGATCGCCCAATCGCCCACTGGATCGCCGTGTCAACCGTGCGGCCGGGTTCGCGTACGGGACCATCGGGGCACCGGTGCTTCTGTGAACCGGCGGGGCCAAGGACCCGGCCGGGCGTTCCGTGAGGGGAGGGCGGCGTGGTGGAGGACGTGAGGCCCGACGGAGGAGAGCGCGAGTGGCGGCTGCCGGCGGCGGAGCCGGGTCTGTGGCAGCGGGTCGTCGAGCAGTTGGGCACAGCCGTGACCCTGGTGGACCCGGCGGGGCGGATCGTCGCGGTCAACCCGGCCGCCGAGCGGCTACTGGGTCGCGCGGCAGCGGTGATGTACGGACAGGACGTCCATGACCTGTCCCATCGGGACCCCGGGGGCGCCCGGATCCCGCGAGAGCACTGCCCGCTGCTGCGGGCACTGGCCGAGGGGCGTTCGGCGCGCGGGAAGGACGACAGGTGCCTGCGGGCCGACGGACGGCTGGTCCCGGTCTCCTGGTCGGCCCTGCCCCTGACCGACGGCGGCGCCCTTACAGGCATGCTCGTGCTGATCGCCGAAACCGCCGCGGACCGCGGCACGGGCCGGGACCACGCGGAACGCGCGGCACAGGCGGAGCGTGCGGCCCGTACGACCGCTCTGGAGAGTCTCACCGAGCGGCTGACACTGGTCGCGGAGATCACCGAAGTGCTCGGTCAGACCTTGGAGATCGACGAGGCCCTTGCCCGGTTGAGCCGGCTTCTGGTGCCCCGCCTGGCCGACTGGGCGGCGGTGGACCTCCGGGTCGGATCCCGTCAGGTGCACCGGGTGGCGGTGACCGGCCCAGAGGGCCGGGACGCCGGACAGGAGGACTGGCGCGGTCGCCTTCCACCTGCCGGCGAGACGGCCCACTCCCCACTGGTCCAGGTACTGAACGGAGGCGATCCCGTCCTGCAGGAGCGGGCGGAAACGGGTACACCGCGTACACCGCCCGAGTCGCCCCTGGCCGCCGTCCACAGCCGCTTCCTCGGGGCAACCGGCGCGGCATCCGCCATCACGGTGCCGCTGGGGACCAGACGGCAGGTCACCGGTGCCCTGACGTTGGTGCGTACCGACCGGGCACGCCCCTTCGACGTCGCCGACCTCGAGGTGGTGAGCGACATCGGCCGCAGGGTCGGCCTCGTCATCGACAACGCCCGCCGCTTCGGGCGCCAGCGCGCCATCGCCGAGGCCATGCAGCGCAACCTCCTCCCCCCGCTGCCCCAGCCCGGCCGGCTCCAACTGGCCGCCCGCTACCAGCCCGCCCCGGCCGGCTCCCAGGTCGGCGGCGACTGGTACGACGCGTTCAAACTGAAGGACGGTACGCTCGCGCTGGTCATCGGCGACGTCGTGGGCCACGATCTGACCGCCGCGGCCGGCATGGCGCAGCTGCACGGCATCCTGCGCTCCCTCGCCTGGGACCACACCGGGCCGACCGATGCCGTCGTGGACCGCCTCGACGACGCCATGCACGCCATCACCACCGTGCCGATGGCCACCCTCGTTTTCGCCCGGGTGGAAGGCCCGGAAACCGGCCCCTGGACCCTGCGCTGGACCAGTGCCGGGCACCCGCCGCCCCTGCTGCTGACCCCCGACGGGAACGCGCAGTACCTCGAGGCCGGGCAGGGACTCCTCCTCGGAGCCCCCCAAGGGATCATGGGTCAAAGACCGAGCGCCGCCCAGGCCCTGCCGCCGGGGGCCACGCTCCTGCTCTACACCGACGGCCTGATCGAGATCCCCGGCAGCGACCTGGACACCGGGCTCGGCCGGCTGCGCCGCCATGCCCTCGCGCTCGCGCACGAACCGCTGGACACGCTTTGCGACCAGCTGTCGGACCGGATGTCTCCCGGCAGCACCGACGACATCGCCCTCCTCGCCCTGCGCCTGCCCGTGCGGTGACCGAGGACACCGAGGACGCGGAGGAACCCACCGCGCTCGCCGACGTGTTCGACAGGAAGCGAGGTCGTGTCACCCAGGTCGCCGTCGGCCCCGGCACCTGGCCGACCGCCCCGTGCGGCCTGCCCGTGACGGGCCACACCGTGAGGGCCGCGTGGACCGCCTCCGGGTTCGAGCAGCACACGGTCCGGATCTTCCCGTACGGCGTCGGGCGCTGGGACCTGCTGGTCGTCCCGCCCGAAACCGGGCCCACGGCGGCCGGCCGGCTGATGGCCGCTGCCGCCGGCCCCGCCCTCCACCTCACCGGGAGCGCGCTCCTGGCCGCCGGGGAACACCGTCCGGCCGAGGACAGCGTACCGAGGACGGCGTACCGAGGACGGCGTACCGAGGACGGCGTACCGGAGCCGCTCGGCCCATCGGGGCGGGCGGCGGAACACCCGGCGACGCCACACGGGCCGAACACGTGAGTGCGGCGAAGCCCTGGCGGTGCTGTTCCGGTCAACGGCACTTGTGGTGACGGCACTTGGGGAGTGCCGTCGGGGCGCCCGGCGCGGGGGCGGCAGTGGCGCTCCCCTTCTTGCCGGGCTTGTCCGCGCGCTTGGCGGCGGTCGCGGAGGGAGAGGGGGAGGGGGAGGGGGCGCCGGGCTCGTCGGTGCCGTGGCCGAGGAGGCCGGGCGTGGGGAAGGGTGCGTCGGGCAGACCTGCGAGGGCGTCGCGCATGTACTGAGTCCATATTTCGGTGGGTATGTCACCGCCGAACACCTTCTGCAGTCCACCGACGCCTATGAGGGACTGCAACTGCGGGTGGCCGGCGTCCTCCCGGAAGAGGACTACGGAGGTGGCGAGTTGCCGGGTGTAGCCGATGAACCAGGCCGACCGGTAGTCGTCGGTGGTTCCGGTCTTGCCCGCCGCGGTCCTGCCCAGAGCCTGGGCCTTGGTGCCGGTGCCCCGGGCGATGACGCCACGGAGCACGTCGGTCACGTTGCCGGCGACCTCCGCCGGCAGGGCCCGCACACGGGCGGGGGCGGCGAAGCCGGGCAGTGCGGAGCCGTTGCGGGTCACCTTCGTCACCGAGTACGGGGGCGTCTGCATCCCCTCGGCAGCGAAGGTCGCGTAGACGCCCGCCATCCGGATGGCGCTCGGGGTCGAGGTGCCGATGTAGAAGCCGGCGCTGGGGGCGGCGAGGCTGCCCGGGCGCAGGCCGAGGGCTTGCGCCGTGCTCGCCACGTTTTCGTGGCCCACGTCCTCCCCCAGTTGCACGTACGGCGTGTTGACCGACTCCTCCATCGCCTTGCGCAGGGAGATGTAGCCCCAGCGCCGGTCGGTGTCGTTGTGCTGGTGCAGGAGCCCGGTGGGGTCCTTGGGGTCGGCGACGAAGTTGCCCTGCTGGTCCTTGATCTTGATGCCGTCGTCACCGTTGAACTTGCTGGCCGGGGTGATCAACGCGGGGGACCGGCCGGGTTGAAGCACCGCTCCGTACCGGAGCGCTGCGGCGAGGACCACGGGCTTGAAGGTCGAGCCCACCGGGACGCCGGAGGTGTCGGCGTTGTCCGAGTAGTGGGCGTGGTCGAAGCCGGGGCCGCCGTAGACGGCGAGGATCTGGCCGGTGGCGGGTTCCACCGAGGCGGCTCCGACCTGGACGTCCCGGTCGACCGCCCGGTGGGCGGGGTCGAGGCGTTGCCTGCGCACCTCGGCGACGGCCCTGGCCAGCTGCGCGGTCCTCTTCCTGTCGAAGGTGGTGTGTATCTGGTAGCCACCCCTGCTCAGGCTGCTGTCGGTGATGGCCGCGTCGTGCGCCTCGGCGTACGACCTGGCGAGCTGGACCAGGTAGCCGGTCTCGCCCGTCAGCCCCGAACCGGGGGTCCACTTCCTGGGCGCGGGGAATCCGGCGGCCGCGTACCGTGCCCGCTGTTGCGGCGTCAGCCTGCCGGTCTTCACCATCCGGTCCAGCACCCAGGACCAGCGTGCCTCCGCCTGCGCCCTGGCGGCGGGATCGGAGTCCACGTGCTGGAAGAGGCTCGGCTCGTTGACCGCCGCGGCGAGGAAGGCTCCCTGGCTCACGTCGAGCTTCTCCACCGGGCGGTTGTAGTACACGCGGGCCGCGGCCTGGATGCCGTTGGCCTGACGGCCGAAGAAGCAGGTGTTCAGATACCCCTGGAGGATCTGCTCCTTGGTCATCGCGGCGCCGATCTTGGTGGAGATCAGCAGTTCCCTGAACTTGCGTGAGACCGTCTGCGACTGGTCCAGGTAGGTGTTCTTGACGAACTGCTGGGTGATCGTCGATCCGGACTGGACGGAGCCGCCGGCGGCCATGTGGACGACGGCGCGCAGGATTCCCTGCGGGTCGATGCCCGGGTCGGTGTAGAAGGAGGCGTTCTCCGCGGCGATGAAGTCCCACTGCACGTCGGCGGGGACCTGCGAGAGCGAGACGTTCTGCCGGTTGACGCTGCCGTCGGTCGCCAGGACCGTGCCGTCCGACCAGTAGTAGACGTTGTTCTGCAGCAGTGTCGTGGGATTGGGGTCGGGGATGGTGACCGTGGCGTAGGCATAGCCGACGGCCGCTGCCGTGCCGCCGAAGAGGAGCAGGAGGAGGGCCAGCAGCTGGCGCACCGACGGCAGCCAGCGGCGCGGGCCCGTCCTGCCTCGGTGCGGGTAGTCGATCCAACGTTTCTTCTGTGGCGCCGCCCTTCTCCGGTTCCGGCTCGGCAGCTCCTGCCGGGGGGACGGATCACGACGCGCGGCCCGGTGGCCCGTGGCGCCGTCACCCCCGGCACGTGTGCCGCCGTTGAAGCGCTGTGGCGGTCGGCGCCGGTGTCCGCTCATGGGCTCTGCTCACTGTCCTCTCAGTACAACTGCGGTGTCTCGTACGGTCCGGGCTGCCGGAAACCGGGGTGGGGCGGGGGCTGTGGAAGGCCGTCGTACGGCCCTGGCTGCTGGAGGGGGTCGTACGGTGCAGGCCGCTGAAAGGGGTCGTACGGCCCCGGCTGCCGAAGGGGCTCGTACGGTGCCGGCTGCTGAAGGGGCTCGTTCCGCGCAGGCCCCGGGAAGCCGCCGTACCGCGCCGGTTCCGGAGCGCCGTCGTACGGCCCCCGGTGCCGGAAGCCGTCGTACGGTGCCTGCTGCGGCAGGCCGGGGTCCTGCGCAGGGAGGTCACCGCTCGGCCCCTCCGCGCCCACCGGGGCCCGCAGGCTGCCGTACCGCTCCATGCGCTGCCACCGCAGCCGTGAGCCCGACACGGCGGTGAACACGGACTGGATCACCACCAGGTACATCAGCTGCCGGTAGACGAACTGCTGCAGCGGCATGCTCCACAGCGGGCCCGGGGATTCTCCGTCCAGGCGGAACGCGTACAGGCCCATCATGAGCTGCAGCAGCAGGAAGGCGAGCCACAGCCCGATGATCCGGGCCGGGTCGAGGAAGACCAGCCCGTACAGCGCGAAGACGTCCACGACGGGCGCGAGCAGGGGCAGCAGCACCTGGAACAACAGCAGATGGACCAGGCCGCGGCGGCCCAGTTTGCCGGCGGCACCGCGCTGCACCAGCGCGCCGCGGTGCTTCCACATCGCCTGCAGGGTGCCGTAGCACCAGCGGTACCGCTGCCGCCACAGGGCGTTCAGTGACGCGGGCGCCTCCGTCCACGCCTTCGCGCCCTCCTCGTAGACCACGCGCCAGCCGTCACGGCACAGCGCCATGGTGAGGTCGGTGTCCTCGGCGAGGGTCACGTCGCTGACGCCGCCGATGTCGAGCAGCGCCCGGCGGCGGAACGCGCCGACCGCTCCGGGCACGGTCGGCATGCATTCGGCGAGGTCGAACAGGCGGCGGTCGAGATTGAAGCCGACCACGTACTCGATGTGCTGCCAACGGCCCAGCAACCCACCGCGGTTGACGACCTTGGCGTTGCCCGAGACGGCACCCACGCGAGGGTCGGCAAAGGGCTGCACGATCGTGCGGACGGTGTCGGGCTCGAAGACCGTGTCGCCGTCGACCATGACCACCAGCTCGCAGCCGGCGGCGGCGAGTCCGGTGTTGAGCGCGGCGGGCTTGCCCGCGTTCTGCTGCCGGATCACCCGCACCGGCAGGTGGAGCGACTCCACCAGGTCGGCGGTGCCGTCGGTCGAACCGTCGTCCACCACGATGATCTCGACCGGATGGTCCGAGGCGAGCAGCGAGCGCACGGCCGCCTCGATCCCGGCGCTCTCGTTGTACGCGGGGACGACGACACTGACCGGCTCGGTCACCGGCGGTCCCCACGGCCGGCCGCGGCGCCCGGTCCGCAGGCGCCGGTGCCGCCGGGCGGCGATCAGCACGACGACGGCGCGCAGCACGCTGATCGCTCCGGCCACGAACATCAGCACGCACAGCAGCCACACGGCCCAGTCGCCGCCCTGCAGCAGGTCGATGAGGGCCAGCCCCTGCAGGTGGTCGCCGAGCCCGGCGGGCCGGACGGGTGCGGCCATGCCGACCGCGTCGGAGACGGTCGCGAACTTGAAGCCCCGTGCCTTGAGTTGCGGGACCAGGGCGCTCAGCGCGGCGACGGTCTGCGACCGGTCGCCGCCGGCGTCGTGCATGAGCACGATCTGCCCGGCACGGCCGTGCGGCGCGGCATGGGCGAGGATGCGGTCCACGCCGGGGCGCCGCCAGTCCTCGGCGTCCCGGGTGGCGAGCACCGTGACATAGCCTGCCGCGTCGGCCTGCCTGAGGACGGACCAGTCGGCGTCGTCCAGCGCGTCGTTCTTCGAGGAGAACGGCGGCCGTAGCAGTGCGGTGGTGACCCCCGCGGCGCCGGCCACCGCCAACTGCGTCTCGCGCAGCTCCAGGGAGCGCTGCCACGGGGCGAGGTGGGCCAGGTCGGGATGGGTGAAGGTGTGGATGCCGATCTGGTGACCGTCGGCGACGATCCGGCGGACCAGCTCCGGGTGGTCGACGGCCTGGGTCCCGACGACGAAGAAGGTCGCGTGCACATGGTTGCGGCGCAGCACGTCCAGGATGCGTGGCGTCCAGACGGGGTCGGGGCCGTCGTCGAAGGTGAGCGCGATGGTGCGGGCCTTCACCTGGGCGGTGTGCGCGGAGGTGGCGGCGTTCGCGATCACGGGGCCGCCATGGGTCACCTGGCTGGGCACCGCCTCGGCCCGGCCCCGGGCGCCGGGCACGTCGTCCGACGTGATCCCGAACATGTGGTGGGTGTAGCCCTGCAGCAGGAGGGCCGTCGACAGGGTCACCGCGAGCACGCTCAGCAGCAGCCAGTGGGTGCGCTGGGTGATCTGGCGGGTGCGGCCGTGACGGCGAGCGGGAGCGTTGCGGCGTCGGCGATCGGTCACATCAGGGCCCTGGATCACTTCACCGGCTTGTGGGACGAGCCGAGGGCACGCCCCTTGGAGCCGGGGGTGGGGGCGGGGGCGGGGGCGGCCGTCGACGTCGGGGAGGCGATTCTGGTGGGTCCGGAGGTGACCGCCGGGGCGGTGGAGGCTGCCGGCCGGCCGGTGGGGCTGGGGGTCGTCTGCGCCGCGGGGCGGGAGTTCTTCCGCGCCGTGGACCTCGCGCCGTCTGCGAGGTGCCCGGTGCCGGGCGCGGAGTCGGGCGCGGTCGCCCGGGGCGTGGCCGGGTGCGTGGCTTCCGGCTGCGGGACGAACGGAGAGCTGACGCCGGAGCCGCCCAGCATCGTGCTGATCAGCAGGGCGACGTAACCGCCGGCCGGGATCACCAGGAGCCGGGCGGCGCGGCGCACGCGGCGCTGACGGCGTCCCGAGGAGTCGACGAAGACCGGCCGCACCGACGCGCCGGCCGGCGTGTCCGGTGCCGGTACGGGAATTCCGGGTGCGGCGAACTCCGGGGGCGGCACCGTGAGGACGTCACCGATGGGAGCGGCCCAGGCCGTCGCGGCGGGGTCCGGCGCGGCCGCGTGGACAGGCATCGCGGTGGCGTGCGGGCCCGGCCCCATCGCCTGGGTGTGACCCGTGGGGTGCGTCCACTGCGCGAGTTGAACCGGGTCCCAGGACAGCGTCGCCGTGTCGGTGACGATGCTGCCGCCGCCCTCGTGGCCGCAGGCATACGCGTACCCGGCGCCGGCGTAGGGATCCTCGCCGTACGCTGCGCCGCTTCCGTCCGTCCACTGCACGAGTCGTGCCCCCTGTCCTGGCCGACCGACATGGTCGTCCCCATGGAGAGAGCGAACGCGGCCGGAAGTGTTACACCTCGGCCTCGCATTACGGATAATCAGAATAAAAGTGATCAATGCTCAGGAGGGGTGGGCGATCTTGCCGAGGGCGGACGCGCGCTGCCCCTGCCGGCCGGAGGCTCCCGGTCCCCGGCCCTCGCGTGGCTCAGGCCGGCATCCACTTCACCACCGCGTCCCCGCACTCGGCCGTCTGCGCGTAGAAGGCCCTCAACTCCCGGTGCGCCGACGCGAACGCATGCCACGTCTCGGGCTCCGCGGTCACGCCGCCGTAGCGCGGCAGCAGTTCGTCGCGGGCGAAGTCCCACAGCGCGTCGAAGTCGGCGATCGCCAGGAACCTGGCCACCCGGCGGGCCTGGGCCGCCGTCAGCACCAGGAACGGCGGCTTGTGCGGGTCGGCGCGGAACACCGGCCGGCCGCCGAGCACCACCTGGGTCTGCGGCCGGTCCTCGGCACGATCCGGGCAGGCGCCGGCGTAGATGCGCTCCTGGTCCAGATAGCGCCTGTCCAGCACCTCCTCCCGGTGCCGGCCGGCCCGGTGCCGGACGGTCTCCGAGTCGTCCTCGAAGAGCCGTTCCAGCCAGGCCGCACTGTTGCGCAGTGCCGGGGGCGGCACCGCTCGCAGATGGAGGTACGTACTCATGCCAGAAGGAGCGCACCGGGGCGCCGAAGCATCACGCGGCTGCGTGGAGCGGCCGGAACCCCGTGCAGTGGGCGGGGTCCCGGCCGCCCCCTCCCTCTCCGTGCCGCTCCCGGGGGGAGTCAAGAGCGGCACGGAGAGAGGTCCGGGGGTGCGTCGCGGTGCCGGCATACGGCGAGCGGTCGCCCTCGGTCTGCGCGGCACCGGACCCGGTACTCATCCAGCGCACGACCGGCACGAAACGTCACACGGCCGGGACAGTGCCGGTCACGTTCTGATCTGTTCCGGTCTGCTCCGGTCCGTTCCGGTCGCATACCGTCCTGCGCACCCCGAAAGCGGGCGGCGACGTGAAGGGGCGCCTGATGCGTTGTGACACTTCTGTGAGCACGGACGCTGGTCGTCATGGGGCCGTCGTTGCGACCGGAGCACGACGGACGGCGGATATCGCCATGAACCGGTGCGAACGAGGACAGTCTTGGGCCAGGTACGGCAACCCCGGCGCGTACAGGCGTACGACGGGGAATTGGGTGCGGCAGTCGCGCGAGCCCAGGACGGCGACGAAACCGCTTTCGCGGTTGCCTACCGGATCGTGCAGCCGGGCCTGCTCGGCTATCTGCACGGGCTCGTCGGCGACGACGCCGAGGACGTGGCGTCCGACGCCTGGCTGGAGATCGCCCGTGACCTCGGACGTTTCAAGGGGGACGGGGCCGGCTTCCGCGGCTGGACCGCGACCATCGCCCGGCACCGGGCACTGGACCATCTGCGCCGCCAGCGCGTACGGCCCCGGGCCGGAGGGACCGAACAGGACGTACTGGACCTGCCCAGCGCGTACAGCACCCATGAGCAGGCCCTGGAGTCCCTCTCCACCGAGCGGGCCCTGGAACTGGTCCGCGGACTGCCGCGGGACCAGGCCGAGGCGGTGCTCCTGCGGGTCGTCGTCGGCCTGGACGGCCCCGCCACCGCACGCGTCCTCGGCAAGCGTCCGGGAGCGGTGCGCACCGCCGCCCACCGGGGCCTGAAACGCCTGGCCCTTCAGCTGGGCGTCGGCAGCGAGACGGATGCGGGTGTGACGGATGGGGCTTCCCGAACGCTGGGGAAGTCGAAATGAACGACGACGGCGACAGAAGTCGGCGAACAGACATCAGGCCCGGTACACCGAACGAATCGAACCGGTCGAACAAGAACGGAAACGGACATGGGTGAACGGCTGAGCGGCGACGGAGTCCCGGGCCGTCGACGTGTGCACCCTGGCGGCGCCGTGTCCGGCCACGGCCCGTGGGAGGTAGGTGACGTCGCCACGCTGGAAACGGTGCTGGCCGCCGTCATACGCGGAGGCGAACTCGACCCCGAGGCCGAGCAGCGGGCCGTGGCCGCCTTCCGGGCCGCCCACGCCGCGGGCGCGACGCACCGGGCGCGCACCCGGCGCCGTGACGACTGGCGGCTGCCCGCGGAGCGGCGTGCCGGGCGCCTCGTGAAGATGACGTTCGGTGTGGTGTTCACCAGCCTGGCCCTGGGCGGAGTCGCGGTCGCGGCCATCGGTTCCGCCGGCTCGTCGACGGACGGCGCCGGTGCCGGGCGGGGAAGCGCGCACCCGTCGGCGCTCGCCCCGGACCAGCCGGGCGGTGGGGCGTCGTCGCCGTCCTTCGGCGGCTTCGGACCGACGGACCGCCCGGCCCCCGCCCAGGACACCGAAGCCCACTGCCGCGCCTACGGGCAGGTCAGGGATCGCGGCAAAGCGCTCGACGCGAAGGCCTGGCAGCAACTCGTCACGGCGGCCGGCGGGAAGGACAAGGTGGCCGCGTACTGCTCCGAGCAGCGGGCGACGGCCACGCCGAGCGGGCCGGCCGGCACGGGCAAACCCGGCGAGGGCGCCGGGGACACCGGCAACGGCACGGCGGGGAGCACCGGCGGCTCCCACAACGGCACGTCCGGCAACAACTCCGGCGGTACGGACAACGCGGCCGGGAACGGCCGGGCGAGCGGCGACAAGGGCGGCGGGAAGCACAAGTAGCCGCCCCGCCCGCCGGCCGGGCCGTCCGCCGTCCGGGCGCTCGCGCCGGCCATGGAGACTCCGCCGGCCGCGCGGCTTCCCCATCTGCCTGGTGAGGCCGCCCCATCTGCCTGGTGAGGCCGCCCCATCGGTCCTGTGCGTCCGCCCTCCGCCGCCGAAGCCACACGGTGACCGGCAGGACCGCACCACCCAGGACGAGTCCGGCCGCCCCTCCGTAAGAGGCCAGGGACCTGCCGCCGATGACGGCGTGGGCCCGGACCGGCCGCCCCTGACCCCCGGCGCGCGGGAAGGTGATACGGGCGCGATGGGTCTCCTCGTAAAGACCGCTCACAACGCGGCGCCGGGATGCATCACCACGTGCGCCGGTTCGTCGGAGGTGTTCGCCACCTCCAGACGCCGGCGGATGGTGGTGCCCGGACGGAGGTTGTCGATGATGTAGTGACGTGCGCGTGTGTCGTCGGCAAGGGACGCGGGAACGTCGACGAGCCGCACGGAGAAGCTGCCTTGGCTGTCGGCGCCCTTCGCCGTGCCCCGGGGTGACGCGGTCGCGGGCAAAGGAGCGCCGACGGACCCGGCGAGCGCCAGCAGGCACAGCGCTGCAGCCGGAAGGTACCTGTGCACGGAAGAAGCCTCGGTCGGGGTGCCGTTACGTCACGCCACGGAATGCGTGATGGTCGAGTTGTACGTGCCCGCGAGCGGGTTCGGGGGGACGGTGATGGTGATCGTCGGGTTCCAGGTCGCCGGGTTCGTGCCGCTGACTCCCGTGGCGGTCTGCACGGAGCCCGGCGGGTACATGGGGCTCAGGTCGTGCGGGGTCACCGCGGCGCTGCCGATGACGTTGGCCTGGGGAGCGTGGCAAAGACTGGAGTTCGGTGCGGAAACCGAGATGGTGGTGTTGTTGGGTCCGGTGAAGTCCACTGCCTGCGCCGTGACGGTCCAGTCGGCGGTCCCGCCGCGCTGGTCGCTCACCGTGACGTTGCCCAGTTGGCTGGTGACCGTCTGCGGGCTGGAACTGACCGCGGTTGAACCGAGGTTGACCGGTCCCGACGGCACTGTGATGCCGAGGCCGCCCCCGATCACCGTCAGCGTGAGGGCCTGGGCCACCGACCGCGGCTGTTCTCCGAACCGACACGACCGCAGCTACCGATTCGGATCAATGTGCGCCGGCCCGGCCCCGATCCCCGCGTCATCGGCGCGGCTCCCGGACTTCCGGAAAAGGGCAGAGCCGCAGACGGCCGGATGCCGGCCCCTTGACCGCGCTCACCCCCCGGGAAGAGGATCCTCCCGCCGATCAAGGGAGTTGTGATGCTGCGGTTCATGGACTGGTCCGTGGTCGCGTTGGGGTGCGCGCTGGTCCTCGCGGGTCTCGGCAGCCTGTGGTGGGAGCGGAGCAAGGTCCGCAAGGGAGCGGGGCCCGGTCACGGCATGCGCTTCTTCGGGGCATGGCTCCCCCTCCTGCTGGGTCTGGAGATGATCGGCGCCAAGGTGCCGCGGCTGCTGCTCACGCCCCACCCCGTCGTCATGATCGTGGACACCCTCGACGTCGTGCTGGCGGTCACGGTGCTGGTGCTGGCCCTCCGCGCGGTGCGTCGCTTCTTTCGCGCGCGCTCTGCGCACCCCTGAGCGACGGCGACGTCCACCGGCGCCCGGCCAGTACTCAGGTCCCGAGGACCAGCACACGGAACGGGCCGGGCGGAGGCGTCCGGGGCCCGTCCTCCGCGACGTACCGCCACCCCCAGGACCGCAACGCCTCGAAGGTCTCCTCGTCGGAGCGGTTCACCAGCGTGACGCCGACAGCGGCACCGTGGTCGGTGAGCAGCCGCCCCTGCAGCCGCCGGGCGAGGTTCCAGGCACGGTCCTGGTACTGCCGGCGCACGCGGGGCGGCACGAGAATCCCGGAGACCACGAAGAGACGTCCCAGGGCGGCGAGGCGGAGCAGGCTCCCGGGAAGGTGGCCGTCGAAGCCCTCCCACCAGGGTCCGTCGCCGAGTACGGGGAAGCCGTAGGCGCATCCGGTCAGCGTGGTGGTCTCGGCGATCAGCAACTCGAAGCCCGGTCGCCGTACGTCGGCCGCCAGCCGCCGCAGAAAGGCGGCGCGCGCCTGGTTCCATGCCCACGGGCCACCGCCGGAGGTCTCCGCGTAGAGGTTGCCGAGTTCCCGCAGCCGGTCCTCGATCTGACGACGGCTGAGCGGGCGGAGCCGCTCGCCCATGTGGGGCGAGGCGCCCCGTTCCCGGCTCGCCCGACGTGGCATCCCCGTGCTTCGGCGGTCGCCGCCGGGCCGCCCGCGGAGGTCTGTGGTCGTCGGCCGAACCGGCACGTTCACGGTCATGAGGCAAGTCCTGCCCCGGGCGCGGGCAGAACCGGCCCGGCGTCGTCGATCGCCGAGGGCGGCACCGGTGTCGGGAACCGGTTCGCGGCATGCCCTCGGTGCCTCCACGGTACTCCCGGCCGCGCACCTCGGCGGGGGCCCGGCGGCGGTCGCCGACGCCGGACCCGGCCTCGGCCTCGGCCTCGGCAGGCACGGCCGACCGCGCCGGGCATACCCTGCAAAGAGGGACCGGTCGTGGCACGCGTCGCTGTCCGCGCAGCGCGGGCGGACGTGTCGCGGCGACCGCGTTCGTTCCCATCGCCCGCACCCGCAGGAGGTGGGTATGGCCCAAGAACCCCTGCCTTCCGCGGGCCACGCAGAGGTCCGCATCGTCGCGGCCACGCCGGAGGTCGCCCGTCGCGTCGCGGAGGTGCTCCGCCGCTGCTTCGCTGCGACCGAGCAGCGCAGCTACCCCGCCGGCCGCGAAGGCGCGACCCGTCTCCATCTCACCATCGACACCGTGCACACCGCGGAACCCGCGCGCTCCTGGCTGGCAGCCAGTGACTCGGCACGTCAGGACCAGACGCACGCGGACGAGGTGTGACCAGCAGAACGACAGCCATGACGACACTCCGTGAACGCAAGACCAACCGGAAAGCGGTCCTGAGATCTCTCTACGGGGCCGTCGAACGCAACCGCCCAGAGGTCAGCGGAACGGCACTGCGCGACGAACTGGGCATGCCCGACGAGGACCTCTCCGCGGCCTGCGCATACCTGGCCGACGACGGCCTGATCAGCGTCGACTGGACCTCGCACGGAACCCCCGCCGCCGTCTCGCTGACGCACGAGGGCATCCGGCTCATGGAGGAGGAAGAGGAACAGTCGGAGGCGTCCGGCCGGCGGGCCCGGAACGCTCCCGGTGACTGACGCCTGCCCTGGCGCGAACAGTGGACCGCGGCAGGCCGGGCGACCGGACCGCAGGAAGCCCGACGACCGGGCCGCGGGAAGGCGGACGACCGGGCCGCGGGAAGCCGGACGAGTGCCCGGCGCGCTCGCCCTCGCCCGGGGTAGCCTGACCGTACCGAGAGCCTCTCGCGCAGCGCGCCCGGCGGTGCCGTTCCCGGCGAGGGACGAAACGGGCAGCCGGCGACGCGGCTCCCGGGACGGGACCGCAGGATGGATCCCAGGGAAACACCGGCCGGAGGCATGTTCTCATCCGGTTCGCACACGTACCGGGTGCCCTTGCCCCGCCTGTCCCCGACCCCGGACATCGGCCATGGCCCGCTGGACGCAGCCTGGTGGCCGCGCTGCGACGCACCGGAACTGGAACTCCCCTCGCTCATCGGCTTCCTGGACCCGGGCCGTGGCAGCGCAGCCCGCGTCACCGTGGACCCCGCCGCCCGGCCCGACGCCCCGCACACGGTGATGGTGCCCGGCCACGTGGTGGACGTCGAACCGGCCGGCACCGGGGCGGGACGCACGTCATCACCCTGGACTGCGGCACCGTGGGTCGCTGGGTGCTCCTGGTGGTCCCGCCCGGCGAGGCCGTCGGAGCGGCCGCCCGGCTGCTGGCCGCCGCCGGCCCCCGCAACCCGCTGACCGCCGCACGGATGCCGGCGCTCACCGGGACCGGCCGCCTCCCGGAGACCGTCCGGGAGGCGGAATGAGCCACGCGGTCCCGGCCGGGAGTCCCCGGCACGGGCCGGGGGCCGACACCCGTACGAATCCCTTGACGCGTGCGAGCACGCGGCCGCGGAGCCCGAGCGCCCCACTTGTGCCTGGCTCCACCCACCCCCCGCCGCACCCCATCCGATCCACTCGACAGGACGCATCATGACCGTCGCGCTGCGGCCCCCGCCGCCCCCGTCCCTGCCCGTCCTCCGGCTGCGCCTCGCGCCCCACAGCAGCGTGCCACGCCGCATCGACGGGGCCTGGTGGCCGCGCACCAACGACCTCCTGGCGGAACTCCCGCAGCTGCTCGCCGGCCTGCCACGCGCCTGGGGCCAGGTCGTCAGCGTCATGGTGAACGGCACGACGTGGGCCGGGGCACCGGGCCGGATGCTCGTCTGCAACCAGGTCGTACGACTGCGCAGGTGCACCGCGGCCCACGCGCCGAAGACCATCGTCCTGATGGTCCCGGGCCAGGGGCGCTGGGATCTGCTGGTGGTGCCGCCGGAATCGACCGAGAAGACCGCCGAGTCGCTCATGGCCGCCGCCGCGTCCGGCGCAGGCGGGTGAATGCCCCTGTGGTCAGCGGTTTCGCGTCCGTCGTGGACGATGTGGCCTTCCTCTCGGTGCGGGGCCCCCGTCGCGTTCGGCGGCGTCTCGTCCGCTGGTGACGGCGGCAGCGGACGAGGAGCCGTCGAAGGAGGTCAGGACGCTGCGAGCGGAGACGCCCGACGGCAACGCTGTGGTCCGCGTGGGGCAATATCTGTGGTCACGAAGTGAGAAATCGAGACCGCGCATGCGGAGTATTCCCCATCCGGCGGACGAGGCCGATTATTCGCGACGTGGGGCCGATCGTGACGTGCTAGTGTCGATGTCAGTTGCAGTTGTGGTTCCCTGGACGTTTTTCCGACGGGGTGATCATCACGGCGACCGGAGTCCGCACAGGGCGAACTCCGAGCACCGTCCCGAAGGAGAAAAAAATGGCTACTGGAACCGTGAAGTGGTTCAACGCGGAAAAGGGCTTCGGCTTCATCGAGCAGGACGGCGGCGGCCCCGACGTCTTCGCCCACTACTCGAACATCGCCACCCAGGGCTTCCGCGAGCTTCTCGAGGGTCAGAAGGTGACTTTCGACATCGGGCAGGGTCAGAAGGGCCCGACGGCCGAGAACATCGTTCCCGCCTGATCTCGGCACCGACGCATACTTGGCAGCTGGGGCCCGCACCTTGGGGTGCGGGCCCCGGCTCGCTGCATTTCAGGGGCGTTGAGGGAATTCTCCGCCGAACGGGAGAATTATCCGTCCAGTCCGTTCCTCCGCCCCATCGTCTTCGGCTCGTTCTCGCGATTCTCTGCGCTGCTCGCTCGCTGCGGGAATTCCTTGATACGTGTCGCATCAAGGAAGGTTCCCCATGAACCGTGCACGCACAACCCGCACCTACGACCGCTTCGGCGGCTCCGCCGCCAACCGCTCCGGCGCCGCGCGCCGTGCGCATCGTCCCAAGGGCCCCGGGGGCCGGCAGGCCGCGCCTCAGGGAGAGTTCGCCCTGCCGAAGACGATCACGCCCGCGCTGCCCGCGGCCGAGTCGTTCGCCGATCTCGCCATGCCGGCACCGTTGCTGGCCACGCTCGGCCGGGAAGGTGTGACCGCACCGTTCCCGATCCAGGCGGCGACCCTGCCGAACTCCCTGGCCGGCCGTGACGTGCTCGGCCGTGGCCGCACCGGTTCGGGCAAGACCCTCGCCTTCGGCCTCGCGCTGCTGGCCCGCACCGCGGGCCGGCGCGCCGAACCCCGGCGGCCGCTTGCCCTCGTCCTGGTCCCCACCCGCGAGCTCGCCCAGCAGGTCACCGACGCTCTGACGCCGTACGCCCGCTCGGTGGGGCTGCGGCCGGCCACCGTGGTCGGCGGGATGTCGATCGGCAAGCAGGCCGGTGCGCTGCGGAGCGGGGCGGAGGTCGTCGTCGCGACGCCGGGACGGCTCAAGGACCTCATCGACCGCGGCGACTGCCGGCTGGACGACGTCGCCATCACCGTCCTGGACGAGGCCGACCAGATGGCCGACATGGGCTTCATGCCCCAGGTCACCGCCCTGCTCGACCAGGTGCGCCCGGACGGGCAGCGGATGCTCTTCTCGGCCACCCTGGACCGCAACGTCGACCTGCTGGTCCGCCGCTACCTGACCGACCCCGTGGTCCACTCCGTCGACCCCTCGGCGGGTGCCGTCACCACGATGGAACATCACATACTCCATGTGCACGAGGCGGACAAGCACCGCACCACCACCGAGATCGCGGCGCGGGACGGCCGAGTGATCATGTTCCTGGACACCAAGCACGCGGTGGACCGGCTGACCAAGCACCTGCTGAAGAGCGGCGTTCGCGCGGCCGCCCTGCACGGTGGCAAGTCCCAGCCGCAGCGCACGCGGACCCTGGCCCAGTTCAAGAGCGGGCATGTGACGGCACTGGTCGCGACCAACGTCGCGGCGCGCGGGATCCACGTCGACAGCCTCGACCTGGTGGTCAACGTGGATCCGCCCAGCGACCACAAGGACTACCTGCACCGCGGCGGCCGTACGGCCCGCGCCGGCGAGTCCGGCAGCGTGGTCACCCTGGTGACCCCCGACCAGCGCCGCGCCATGAACCGGCTGATGGATCTGGCCGGCATCACCCCGCGCATCACCCCGGTCCGTTCGGGCGAGGCGGAGCTGAGCCGCATCACGGGCGCCCAGGCACCTTCCGGGGTCCCGGTCGTCATCACCGCGCCGGTCGTGGAACGTCCCCGGCGCCGCGCCGCGCCCTCGTCGGCCCGTGGCCGCCGCGGCGGCACCGCCAAGGGCCGTCCCGCCGGGGAGGCGCCGCGCCGCGGCGCGCGACGGCAGTCCGCCGTCGGCCCGTCCGCCTAGGTCCGGTCGCGATCAGAAGGCCCACCCGTCCCCGCAGGAGGCAGCTTTGACATCGGTCCAGACGCAGCAACACGGTGCGCACCCCGCCCCCACGCCCCTGATCGACGTCATGGACGCCTCCGGGCTGCGGGTCTTCGACGACATGACCGTCGAGGTGGCCCTGTCCGTCATGGCCGGTGCCCGGGTCGAGTATCTGCTCCTGTGCGACGGCGACGACCAGTGCACGGGCTCGGTCACCCGGGCCCAGCTCGCCGTGCTCCGCGACTGCGCCACGTACACGGACCGGATCCGGCTGCGGGAAGTCCTCGGCGGACCGCCCGCCCCGCCCGGATCCACCTCCACCGCAGTCGGCCCGTTCTCCTTCTCCCTGTGAGGCAACATGCGCTGCGTCATCGCCCGGTACCCGTTCGAGCTGACCAGGACGGGAGTGCTGGCTTCGATGAAGGGCGTCAAGCCCGAGCCGGTCACGGGTGAGTCCGTGACCATCGGCCGCCGCCGCTACCCCGTCAAGCAGGTGGGCGAAGTGATCACCCGGCAGGACCGCCGCGACTTCACCAGCGGCGAGGTCGTCCGGGCCATGACCCGCCTCGGCTTCATCTGCCACGCCCATCCCGAGGCCGCGCCCGCTCCTGCCCCCACCGCACTCCAGACGGCGTCGGAGCTGCTCGGCAGCACGGGCCCCCTGGACGTGTGAGAACGGGCGGAAGCCGCCGCCGGGTCCGGCGTCTCACTGCTCGGAGTAGCTGAAATCGCCCACGGTCCAGGCGCTGACGTCCTTGATCGCGACACGGTACATCCCGCCCGTCTCCGGGATCCCGAGGCTGCCCTGCAGGATCCGTGCGAGATGGAAGTGCAGATGTGTGGGCGGCTCACCGCGCTCGGCCCGCCCCTTTTCCCGGTGGTCGGTGAAGACCTGGGCGAACGGGCCGAGCCGGGCCGAGTCCCTCAGGACCTCCGACACGCGCTCCCTCCACATGGCCTCGGGAGCCAGTCGGCCGGTGATGACGGCACCGCCGACGACCACGGTCAGCGACATCTGATTGCTTGGCTGCGACTCCACCATCGCGGTGAGGGTGATGAGCAGCTCATCAGCGTTCGGCATGAGGGCGATTCTATTCAGTGGCCTCTGCGGGTTCGCTCCTGAGCCGCGATCCCCCGCAAAACCGGCGCGCCGACCGGGCGGGGCCGCGCGCGCCCTGCTCCGAACCGGGGCCGTCGGTGTTCAGCGGCCCCCGAGGATGATTGGCTGGCCCTGCCACCACACCACGCCCCGGCTCCGGCCGGGCCGACTGGAGGACCGCAACCATGAGCAGCCCCTACGCGTACGAGTACAAGGTCGTGAGCTTCCGGGAGTCACTGATCGGAGACGCCCTGGACAGCGACAAGCTGGAGAAGGTCCTGAACAAGCACGCCGAGGACGGCTGGGGCCTCAAGGCCATCACCTCCGCCGACGTCAAGGGACGCATAGGTCCCGGAGCCGTCGAGGGACTGCTGCTGACCTTCGAGCGCCCGCGCCGATAACCCGGTCACCGTGGCGGAACCTGCCGCCACCCGGTCGACGCCCACGGAGGAACGGGGCCCGGCTGCAGCACTAGCGCAGGTCGTCCAGTACGGTCTGCTCCGACCAGATGATCTTGCCGGTCGTCGTGTAGCGGGTGCCCCATCGCCGGGCCAGCTGGGCGACGATCAGCAGGCCGCGCCCTCCCTCGTCGGTGGTCCGCGCGTGACGCAGGCGCGGTGAGGTGCTGCTGCCGTCGGAGACCTCGCAGATCAGGTGGCGGTCCCGGATCAGGCGAAGACAGACCGGTCCGGTCGCGTGGCGGATGGCGTTGGTGACCAGCTCGCTGACGATCAGCTCCGTGGTGAACGTCAGGTCGGGCATGCCCCACTCGGCCAGCTGCCGGCCGGCGAGGGTGCGGGCGTGCGCGACGGCGGCCGGGTCGCTGGGCAGCTCCCAGGAGACGACCTGGTCCCTGGCCAGGACATGGGTCCTGGCCAGGAGCAGCGCCGCGTCGTCGGACGGCGGGCCCGTCAGCAGGGCGTCGACCACGTTGCGGCCGGTCTCCTCCAGCGTCGGCCGGCGCACCAGGAGGGCCTCGCCCAGCCGGGAGAGCCCGACGTCGATGTCCCGGTCCAGGGTCTCGATGAGACCGTCGGTGTAGAGGGCGATGAGACTGCCCTCGGCCAGCTCGACCTCGGCGGACTCGAACGGCAGGTACCCGAGGCCGAGCGGCGGTCCGGCGGGCAGGTCCAGGACCTCGGCGCGCCCGTCGGGGCCGATGACCAGCGGCGGGAGATGACCGGCCCGGGCCAGCGTGCACCGTCTGCTGACGGGGTCGTACACGGCGTACAGGCAGGTGGCCCCCAGGAACGCGTCGCCCGTGGTCCCGTCCTCGGCCGCCGGCGAGTCCTTGCCGTCGGAGGCTCCCATGAGCCCGATGACCAGGTCGTCGAGATGGGCCAGCAGTTCGTCCGGCGGGAGGTCGAGGTCGGCGAGCGTGCGTACCGCGGTGCGCAGGCGTCCCATGGTCGCCGCCGCGGTCATGCCGTGGCCGACCACGTCGCCGACGACCAGCGCGACCCGGGCTCCGGAGAGCGGGATCACGTCGAACCAGTCGCCGCCGACACCACTGGGGGCGTCCGCCGGGAGGTACCACGACGCCACCTCCAGAGCGGATCCTCCCGACAGCTCCTGCGGCAGCAGGTAACGCTGCATGGAGCGGGCCGCGGTGCGCTCGCGGGTGAAACGGCGCGCGTTGTCGACGCACACCGCCGCACGCGAGACGAGCTCCTCGGCGAGACGTACGTCGTCCTCCGCGAAGCCCGGACGCAGGGACCGGGCGAACGTGGCCACGCCGAGGGTGACGCCGCGCGCCCGCACCGGGATCACCATCAGCGAGCGGAAGTCGAACTTGCGGATGGAGGCGCCCAGTGACTCGTCCTCGGTGAGCCAGGCGCTGGTGGAGTCCAGGACCCGTTCCACGAGGGTCCTGCTTTCCAGCAGGCAACGGGTCACGGGCGAGGAACGGGCGCGCCGGACCGTCTCTCCCACGGCCAGACTCGCCTCCGGACAGCCCTCGCGCACCGACCGCTGCCCCGCGCGGCGGATGACGGGTGTGATGCCGACCGGCCCGGGGGCCGGTTCCTCGCCCTTGATGACCGAGTCCAGCAGGTCCACGGCGACGAAGTCGGCGAGGGCCGGCACGGCCTCGTCGGCCAGTTCCTGCGCGGTCCGGGTCACATCCAGCGTGCTGCCGATACGGGCGCCGGCGTCGTTGAGCAGGGCCAGGCGTTCCTGGGCCCACCAGCGCTCGGTGACGTCGATGATCATGTACCAGACGCCCACCTGCCGGCCCTGGCGGTCCTTCATCCCGAAGAAGGAGGCCGAGAACGCCCGCTTGCGCTCGGGGTCCGTGTAGCTGGGGCCGCGGAACTCGTAGTCCATCACCGGAGTGCCGGTATCCAGAACGCTGCGCATCTTCTCCTCGAAGGCCTGTGCCTCCAGCCTCGGGAGCACTTCGCTCACCTGCCGGCCCAGCCGTTGTTCCAGAGGGATCAGGCGGTTGAGCGGCTCGTTCACCCAGACGTAGCGCAGATCCGCGTCCAGGACGGCCATGCCGACCGGTGCGTGGGTGAAGAACGGCGCGAGCGTCAGCTGGCTCACCCCGCCCCCCGGCATCCGCCAGAAGGCCCGTTTCGGTGGCCGGCCGACGAACCTGCCGAAGACCAGTGCGGCGACCGTGGCGACCAGCACCCCCGGCACGATCTCGTAGATGCCCGACTGAAGCGGCCCGAGCAGCGGATTGATCCTCTTCCAGGCAAGCACCGTGGCCGCGCCCGACACGATGCCCGCCATCGCCCCCGCCCAGGTCATGCGCGGCCAGTACAGCGACAGCAGGACGACCGGCCCGAAGGCGGCTCCGAAGCCCGCCCAGGCGTAGGCGACGATGCCCAGGACCTCGCCGCCCCGGAGCGCGATCACGAAGGCCACCAGGATCACCACGACGACGGCGCCGCGGCCGATCCAGATCAGCGCCCTGTCCGAGGCACGCCGGTTGAGGAACGCGTGGTAGAAGTCCTCCGTCAGAGCGACGGACGACACACAGAGCTGACTGTCCGCCGTCGACATGATCGCGGCCAGTACGGCGATCAGCATCACCCCGGCGAGCCAGGGATTGAGCAGTGTCCGGCTCAGGACGATGTACACCGTCTCGGGGTCGCGCAGCGGTGTCGCGGACCGCCCGATTCCCACGAGGCCGACGAGCGTGGCGCCGGCGAGTACGACGACGACCCAGCCCGTTTCGATACGGCGGGCCGTGGGGATGGCGTCGGTGCTGCGGATGCCCATGAAGCGGGCCAGGATGTGCGGCTGGCCGAAGTAGCCCAGGCCCCAGGCGAGCAGCGAAATGATCGCGACGGCGCCGAGCGACCCGCCCGCGGACCACTGGCCGTTCGCGTAGCCGACCCTGGCCCCCATGTCCAGCAGTCCCGGTGTCTTGGCGTCGAGGGCGTCGCCCAGTGCCCCGAAGCCTCCGAGCGCGCCGATGCCGACCAGGGGGAGCACGAGCAGGGCGAGAAACATCAGCGTGGCCTGCATCACGTGCGTCGTGCTCACGGCGAGGAAGCCGCCCAGGCCCGAGTAGACGACGATCACCACGGCGGTCAGGGTCACCCCGAGCCCGAAACGGACGTCGAAGACACGCTCGAACAGCAACCCGCCGGCCACCAGGCCACTGGCGACGTAGACGGTGAAGAACACGAGGGTGACCGCCGCCGAGACCATCCTGAGCATCCGGGTGCGGTCCTCGAACCGCTCCTCCAGATAGGCCGAAAGGCTGACGGCGTTCCCGGCACGCTCGGTGTAGGTGCGCAGCCTCGGCGCGACGAGCAGCCAGTTGAGGTACGTGCCGACCGCCAGGCCGACCGCGATCCAGCTGGCGCCGAGGCCGGCCGCGTACACCGCTCCGGGAAGCGCGAGGAACAGCCATCCGGACATGTCGCTGGCCCCTGCGGACAGGGCGGCGACGAACGCGCTCAGCCTGCGTCCCCCGAGGGCGAAGTCGGCGAAGGTGTGAGTGCGGGTGTACGCCCAGACACCCGTTGCGACCATGATGACCACGTACACAAGGAACGTGGTCACGATCGGCGCACTCAAATCGATCATATTGTCCTCGCCTGCGAGGTCCATGAGCACTACAAATCTACCGATTCAGGGCGCCATAGGGGCGACCGGACCTCCATCTCGGTGCCACACGGCCGGCCCGGGTGCGAGACATGCACGAGTGGGCCGCCGGCCGACCGGGCCGCCGGACGGGGCCGGCCGGCCTCCCGCCCGGCGCACCTCGCCGCGCGCACGTCGCCCTTCGCCCCTCACACCCGTGCGGTGACGACCGGCCAAAGGTGAAAGTCCATCGGGGCAGCGGCACATATTCGAGTGTGCCGACGTTAGGGTTGTGTCCACCAGGGCACCACAGGGACGGGACCACAGGCTGTTGGTGTTCTCGGTGCCGAATCCTTCACAGGACGGCACCGGGCCCGCCCGGGCCCCCTTGCCGCGCCCCCGAAACGAAGGTGCCATGCCCGCCGAGAAATCCCCCTCCGGCAACCTCGATGACGACGACTACCCCGCCTACACCATGGGGCGGGCCGCTGACATCCTCGGCACCACCCCTGCCTTCCTGCGGGCCGTCGGCGAGGCGAAGCTGATCACCCCCCTGCGCTCGGAAGGCGGACACCGCCGCTTCTCCCGGTACCAGTTGCGCATCGCCGGCCGCGCCCGCGAACTCGTCGACCAGGGCACCCCCATCGAGGCCGCCTGCCGCATCATCATCCTCGAGGACCAGCTCGAAGAGGCCCTCCGCCTGAACGAGCACATGCGCCGGAAGATGGATGAATCCGGCGCGGACGCCACCCCCTGAGCCGGGCGGCCCGGCCGGGCGAATACCTATTGCCGCCGTCGCAGAATTGCGCACAGGGCGCCGCGAGGTTCGGCGCTCCATCGGGATGAGAATTCAGGAAGACATGGGCGTTCCGGTCGGCCTGTGTTACCGTGACAAGCGTTGCAGTTTTGATTGCCGGCGATTCCTCGTGAATTTTTCCGGATCTTTCCGGAGTTCTTCCGGAGGGGTGATCATCGCGGCGACTCGGGATCTGCACAGTGCGGATCCCGGCAGTGCCCCAAGGGAGATTGAATATGGCATCTGGCACCGTGAAGTGGTTCAACGCGGAAAAGGGCTTCGGCTTCATCGAGCAGGACGGCGGCGGCGCTGACGTGTTCGCCCACTACTCGAACATCGCCACCTCCGGCTTCCGCGAGCTTCAGGAGGGCCAGAAGGTGACCTTCGACGTTACGCAGGGCCAGAAGGGCCCGCAGGCCGAGAACATCGTTCCCGCCTGACGCTGACGCGTACCACGTGGCTGGGGCCCGCACTCCTTGAGTGCGGGCCCCAGCCCATTTATTTGACCATCGCCGCCTTTTCACCCTCACCTTTCGTCCCTCACCTTTCCTTCGGGTCGTCCGCATTCCTGTGAATTCCCGGCCATCGCCAAGATCCGCGCCGGCACCCAGAACACCCTCGTGCGCCGTCCGGCCGACCTCGCCAACGGCACCGTCCTCGACCACATCACCGTGCCGGAGAAGACCGGAGTGATCAACTTCGGCCAGGTCGACTTCCAGCAGACCACCCCGCCGAAACTGCCCAAGGAGCAGCTCACCCCGCCCCCGCCGCAACCCGGCGCTCCGGTGGTCGCCCTCACCGCCCGCCCCGACCTGAACATCAGCACCGCCTCTCCGGCGCCCGGCACGGCGGCCGACTGAGCACGAGGCACACACCGAGGCCGGGCTCGGCGCGGTCGGAAGGCCGAGTCTGCGCGGTCGGCCACGGGGCGCCCCGGAGACGTGAGACGTCCGGGGCGCCCCTTTCCGCGGTGACCGCTTCCCCAACACCGCGGAGCTGCCCGCGCGTTCGGCGCGGGTGGTACGAGAGTGACATGCGATGCGGCCGGAGTGGGCGGGAGCCGGCCACGAGGTCAGGTTCTCGTAAGATCCGCGCCCCGCTCCTCGATCTCCACCTGGTAATGTCTACGCATCTGTAGACGTTCATGTACTGGACGTCTTGTGTACACCCAGGTTTCCGCCCTGTGCCGCCACGCGTTCACACACGCGCGCGCCCGCACCTGAACCATGGCTCGGAGATCCACTCGATGACGACTTCCTCCCCGGCCGTCCAGGCCCTCGACGGCGCGGCCGTGGACGGCGGCCTCTACACCGAGGTCACCGACTTCGCCCGGCACACCCACTGGCTCAACGGGCCGGTGTCGGCCTACACCAGTTACGGCATCGGTGTGTTCGCGGTCCTCCTGGTGGTCGCCTGGTGGCGGGCCCGGCACCAGGGGAGTGCGGTCATGGCCACCGTGGTGTCCACTCCGTTCGCCGTCGTCGTCGCGTACGCGGTCAACAGCGGGATCAAGTCCTACTTCGAGGAACCCCGCCCCTGCCGGGCGCTCCCGCACGACTTCCTGATCGAGGCGTGTCCTCCGATGGACGACTACGCCTTCCCCAGCAACCACACCACGGTCGCCTTCGCGTTCGCCGTGGCTCTCCTCCTCGTCAGCCGGTGGCTGGGGGCGGTCGCCCTGCTCGCGGCCGTGGCGATGGGGGCGTCGCGGGTGTACGTGGGCGCGCACTACCCGCACGACGTCGCGGTCGGCGCCCTGGTGGGGACCGTCGTCGCGCTCGTGGCCGTCCTGGCGGCCCGACGTGTCGCCGTACACCTCGTGGAGCGGCTGAGCGGAGGGGCGCTGGGGCCGCTGCTGGTCGCCCGGGCGTGACGTCGGCGGGGCGTCACGTCGGCCAGTGCGGTCGGCGGGCGTGAGTTCGGCGAGCGACGTCGGCGGGCGTGAGGTCGGCGGGGCGTGAGGTCAGCCGGGCAGCGGCGCCCGGCCCGCGACGTCGCCGCCCGGGTCGTCCGCGAGCACCACGGACGCCGTGGTGCGCTTGCCCACCGGCTCCCGCTTCACCTCGAAGCGCTGGCACACCGCCATCACGATCTCCAGACCGTGCTGCCCCACCCGGTCGGGGTCGGCCGCCTTCGCCACCGGCAGCTGCGGATCGCTGTCCCAGACGGTCACGTGCACCGCGCCGTCCTCGGCCACCAGGTCCAGCAGCGCCGGTCCGGGGGCGTACTTCAGCGCGTTGGTGACCAGTTCGCTCACCACGAGCTGGACCATGCCCATCGCGCGCGCCGAGACGGGCAGTCCGTGCACCGCCTGCAGGCGGGTCAGGAAGTCACGGGCGAAGTCGCGGCCGGACGCGATGCCGGACGGGGTGCCCTCCAGGGCCAGGGACGCGAACACCGGCTCGTCGCCCGGCGGCGAGCGCCTCGCATCGCCCTCGGCATGCATCGCGCACCCCTCTGCCCTTCGCCCCCGCGTACTAACGCCGTTTGCCCGCAAAGGCCGGCCTTCACGCCCCTTCCCGCCATTTCTTGGGGTGGCGGGGGCCGGAGCGCCGTCCGGGCGGCGGTGCAGCGGGTCGGGCGCGTCACGGCGGCGCCCACTGCGGGCAGCCGCCGGCCCCGTCAGTCGTGCCCGGACGGGCAGGGCCGAGAGGGCAGGGAGGGCAAAGAGGGCAGGTCGGGCAGGGAGGCGCTGCCGCCGGTCCGGGTCCGGCGGCGGTCGCGGCGGACCAGGGCGCCGGTGAGGACGGCCACGATCAGGGCGGCGGCGGTGAGCGGGAGCAGGAAGGGGGTCATCGGCGGTCGCGGTCCTTTCGGTGGCCGGGGGAGGTCCCGGTCGTGAGGGCGCGTTCCAGGGCCGCCAGGCGGTCGGACAGCAACGCCGGGGCCGTGGTGGTCGCCCGGGGGGTGAGCGGGTCCTCGGTGGGGGCGCCCAGGGAGCGGGCGCGGGTGTGCGCGGTTTTCACGGCGGTCCAGCGGGCCGCCCGGTTCCTTGACGGCAAGGAAGGTGAGCCGGGGGCGCGGCATCGACGTCGGGCGCCTGCGGTGCGGTCGTGCGCCGCGCACTGCCGGTTCCCCTCTCCCGCCCGCGGCGCACCGGGCGGCGCACTGCCCCCTGTGGGCTCCGGTGCCGGACATCTGCCCTGTCCGGCACCGGAGCCGGCCGCAGTGCCCCCCGGGCGTCATGATGCCCGGCCGCGACGGGCGGGCGCATTGCCGGTTCCCGGCAGTGTTCGCCGGGCCTTCATGCCGGTGAGCCGCCATGAGCACGCCGCTGCGCTGCGATCCCCCCTCCGCCCGCCCTCGCAGTGACGTGGGGTGTGACGGGTGCGCTCCGCCGCCGGGCGGCGGGCAAATCAGGCCCACGGGCGCCATTGGCCACCTGGTCGGCGACTCGGTCGCCGCCACCAACCGCACTCGCTCGACCACAGGCGAACCCACCCGGCACGAGCGAACCCACCCGGCACGAGCTAACCCACCCGGGTCCTCGTCAAGCCCACCCGTCTCATCGGCGGGTACGCCCGGTCGCCGTTCGCCCCCAGCGTCCGGGCGTACCGCGTGCAGGGCGCCCGTGCCCTGAGACGAAGGTCGCCCGGCGGATGGGAACGCGCCGGGCCGGATTACGGTCCATACGGTTGTGCGCACAGTGAGCCGGGGAACTGCTTTCCGAGGAGCCGAGCGGTGGTGCAGCGACACAGGGGACTGGTGGGACCGTCCGGGGGGATCGGGTGAGACCGGGTGAGGTGGGGGACGGGGTTCGGCGCTTAAACGTGCGCGCGGCCCTGGTGCGGGCCGCCCGCTTCGCGGCGCGGACCCTGCGCGGCGAGTGGTACGGCATCGTGGTGGACCCGGTGCGGGAGTTGCTGCGCCGTGGACTGTCCGGGCTGGTGCTGGCGTTCGTGGCCGCCTTCGGCGTGATCTTCTTCCACGCGGTCGCACAGCACCCGACCGGTGCGGTGGCGGTAAGGGTCCTCGGCGGCGTGCAGGCGGACCTGCCGCTGTGGCTGGCCCTGCTGCGCACCCCGGTGTCGCTGTACGTCCCCGCGCTCGACCTGCCGGTGTGGGCCGGCATCACCCAGCTGTTCCTCGCCTTTGCGCTGGCCGAGCTCACCCTGGGCCGGGGCCGGACCCTGTTCATCTCGTACGCCACCACGCTGGCCGGGACACTCACCGTGCGGGTGATGATCGCGCTGGGGCCCGGCTGGTGCGGGCTGGGGCTGCCGCCGCAGGCCGGGCAGGTGCTCGACACCGGGCCGTCCGCCGCCGTGGTGGGCCTGTTCACCTATCTGTCGGTGGTCCGGCGCGCCCCGGTCGTGTTCTTCCTCACCGGCGGGTCGATGGTGGTGGAGTCGGTGGTCAAGCCGAACCTGGCCGGCCGCGAGCATCTGATCGCGGTGGCCGCCGCGATCGCGCTGGGCGTCCTGCACGGCCGAAACACGCGGTGGCTGCCCGGCCGGGCGGCGCTGGCCGGACTGACCGTGCGGGAGGAGCCGCCGGTGCCGGCGAGTGGGGGCGGCGGTCGCGGTGGGGGCCGGGTTGACGGTCGTGGCGGGGGTCGTGGCGGCGGAGGCTCAGGGCCGGGGGCCGTCGTCCCGTGGCCGGCCGGGGCGCCCGGTGGGACCGGTGGGACCGATCACGCCTCTCAGGCCGGTCGGGCCGGTCAAGTGCTGGCGCGCGGGGCGCGAACCACGGATGCTTGTCCTGAACTGATCAGGGGGAAAGGTGAGTGACCGATGAGCTGGATCTGGTGGGTACTGATCCTGTTCTGGACGGGCGGCTTCGCATGGCTCGCCGACACCGTCCGCACCGCACTGCGCAACCGGCACCAGCGGAAGCTGGAGCTGATGGAGGCGGCGCAGTCCGAGCGTCTGGCCGTGGAGGCGGCGCACCGGCCGCCGGAGCCGGTGTGCGGCTGCACCCATCATCTGGCCAAGCACGACAAGGGCGGCCGGTGCCACGAGCGGGTGGAGGTGCCGACCGCCTGGGACGAGAACAAGAAGCCGCTGCGTTTTGAGACCGGCCAGTGCAACTGCCAGCAGTACGTGGGCCCGCAGCCGCTCTCGCAGGTCTACGCCGACGAACTGACCGACCTCGCCTGACCGTTGGGCGAGGTGCGCTGCCCCGGCAGCCATGGCGGGCCCGAACCCCCCGCCGCGCCCCGCTTGTTGCGGGGCGTGCGCTGGGGCCACCACAGCACGTACACGGCGGAGCCGACGGCGAAGGCCAGCCGGATCAGGCCCCGGGCGGAGTCGGAGGGAATCACCAGGACGCTGCCGTAGAGGGAGATCAGCGCTATCCAGCTCACCCAGGGCACCAGCCGCCGCTGGCCGATGGAGTCCCAGATCAAGGTGCCGAGCAGCACCGAGGCGTTGTAGTACGTGTACACGCTCGGGTCCAGCACGATGCGCGCGTCGGCGGCCAGCAGCACCACGGCCGCCCAGCGGTGCCTGCGGACCGCCAGCGCGCCCAGGGCCATGCCCAGGGTCATCTGCGCGGGGCGGTCCCACCAGGGGGTGGCGGGGTCGTTCACGCCGAACCACCGCAGGGACGAGGCCGGCTGGTTGGGGATGGTGAAACGGGCCGCGGCGAAGGTCTCCAGGTGGGTGAGGTAGAAGGGCAGCCAGGCGGCGGCCACCAGCCCCACGGCCCAGGCGACGGCGCGGGGCCGTACGGGCCGGGGCAGTGCGAGCAGCAGCGGCAGGAAGCCCACCGCCCAGGGCTTGGAGTCCACGGCCAGGGCCAGCAGCACGCCGAGGGCGGTGGCGTTGCCGCGTACCAGCGCGCGCACGGCGAGGGTGGTGAAGAACAGCGCGAGCACGTCGTCCAGGTGCGCGAACCGCACCGAGACCTCCACCCACATGGGGATGAAGGCGGCCCCGGCGACCAGGACGCGCTGCTGCAGGCGCCGGTGGTTCAGGCCCGTGCCGAGGTTGTGCTCGGCGGCCGTACGCCCGATGAGGACCAGCATGTACAGGCCCAGGCCGGACATGAACGCCTCGGCGAAGTTCTCGCTCACGGCGGCGGGGAACGGTTCGAACAGCGCGGCGACGACGAAACTGACCGGGCCGATCTGCAGCTCGGGGTGGTTGGCGTAGAGCGCGAGGCCGCCGCCCGGCACCTGGCTGAACAGCAGTTCCTCACCGGTTCTGAGGTAGTGCCAGGACACGGCGCCGTGTCGTTCGGCCACGACGAACCAGACCACCGTCCACACGGTCAGCAGGGCGGTGTGCCACCGCACCGGATAACGGCCGATGCGGCCGAGCCGCGCGCCGTTGCTGGGCATGGCCGCCGCCCTCTCGCCGTTGTGCACATTCCGTCCTTCCTCCACACGCCCGCCCAGTCAGATGCGGATCGACCCGGTGCGGTTCAGCGCGGCGCCCTGACCGGCGTCCGGGCGGCCCACAGTCCTCGAATCCCCGCAGGAGCGTCACACGGGCTGCACACAGTGCCTGGAAAGCCTTGTTAGCGTGACTGGCCGCTCGGCTGGCCGAAAACAGGAAGACCGGAAGACCGGATGGACTACTGCTCCACGTGCCGACGGCACCTCAACGGCGCCCTGGTGTGCCCGGGTTGCGGCGCGTACGCGCCGGACATAGCCCCGGACGCCACCACGGACTCCGCCGTGCCCTTCGCCCCGGGCGCCGCCGCGGGCCTCGCGGCGACCGGGGCCGCGGCGTCCTCCACGTGGGAGCCCACGGGCGGACCGGACGTGATCCCGCGGGCCGACCCGCCCGCGCACGCCCCCGCCGAGACTCCCACCGGTGTCACGGACCCGGCGGCAGCGCGGCAGCGGGCGGGGCGGGCGGCCCGGCGCCGTCAGCGGGCCCGCTGGAAGAAGACCCAGCGCCGGGCCCTGGTCGCCACGGCCGTGGCCCTGGTCGGCGGTGGCCTGACCGTCGCCTCGCTGGACCGGCACCCCGCCGACCGCGCCCAGGCCGCCCCGGCGCCGCAGGCCGCGCACACGGACACCCTGGGGAGGCAGCCGGCCCCGCGCACCCGTCCGGCCTCGGGCGACGCCGACGGCCGGCACGCGTCGCCCGCCTCCCCGGACCGGCACCCCGCGGCCCCGGCCCCGGCGCCCCACGGCTCCCCCGCGCCGGACGCCCACCCGGACGCCGCCGCGCCCCCTCGTACGGGCCGGGCGGCAGCGCACGACACGGCCTCCGACACGACGTCGTCCGCCGCGCGCTCGGGCAGTTCCACCGACACCGCCTCCGGTGGATCGGCCCCCGCCCAGTCCTCCGCCACGACGCAGCACTCCTCCGGGACGACCGGATCCTCCGGCACGAGCGGATCCTCCGGATCCACCGCCTCCGGCAGCACCGGCAGCACCGGCAGCACCGGCACGGGAACCTCCCAGCCCTCGGGCACGGGCGCCACGGCCACCCCGTCGTCGCCGTCCTCGCCGTCGTCTCCCCCGCAGCTGTGCCTGCTCGTGGTCTGCCTGGGCTGAGCGCACCGGCACGGCGGCTGCGGCGACCGGCGGCCGCAGATCGTCGATCACCCCTGGGTGATCGACCGGCGAGCAACTAGTCGCGCGGCCCGGTGTCGAAGCTGGCGAAGTAGGCCGCGGCCATGTCCTCGCCGGCGTGGCCCTGGGCGGCGGCGCGGGCGAAGCGTTCGGCGGCCGCGGCGGCCACGTCCAGGCGGACGCCGTGCTGCTCCCCGGCCTGGACGATCAGGCGGGCGTCCTTCTCCGCGGTCGCCACCGCGAAACTCGGCGGCAGGAGCTCGTCGTCGAGGATGAGGGCGGCCTTGGCGTGCAGATAGCCCATGTCGAGCGGGCCGCCGGCGATGAGGCCGAAGAAGTCCCGCGGGTCCACGCCGAGCCCCTTGGCCAGGGCCAGCGCCTCGCCGGTCGCCGCCGTCGCCGCGATGACCCAGCTGTTGGCCACCAGCTTCAGACGGGTCGCGCTGGCCGCCGCCCCGTCCTCGCCGGTCCACACCGTGCGCACGCCGACCGCCTCGAACACCGGCGTCACCGCCGCCCGGCCCATTGCCGGTCCCGCCGCCAGCACCGTCAGCCGACCGGCCTCCGCCGGCTGCCTGGTGCCCAGCACCGGCGCGTCGTAGAAGGCCAGGCCGTGCTCGCGGGCGAGCGCGGCCAGTTCGCCGACCGACTCCGGGCCGGCCGTGGTCGACTGCACCCACGCGGCCCCGGGGCGCACCGCCGGAGCGGCCTCGCGCATGACCTCCAGCACCGTGCCGCCGTCGTACAGCATCGTCAGCACCACATCGGCGTCCCGCACCGCCTCGGCCGGGGTGCCGGCGACCCGGGCGCCGTCGGCGGCCAGCGGCTCCGCCTTGGCGCGGGTGCGGTTCCAGACCCGGACGGTGTGTCCGGCCCTCACGAGGTTACGGGCCATCGCGGCGCCCATGATCCCGGTGCCCAGGACGCCCACGGTACGGCTGTCGCTCATGTCGTCCACTCCTTGGTCCATGAGGCGAGTATGTCGCTCACGGGTGCCCATACGGCTGATGTCCACGTGCGTCCGTCCGTCCCCGGCCCTTCACTGAAGGGAGACCACGAAGACCCCGCCCCTTTCCCCCGGCGGGGCCGGACGCACGACCACTGGGAGGCGCGATGACCGGTCACCGGGCACGATGGACGACGGGCGCGACGCTGGCGGCGGTACTGGCCACCGGCCTGACCGCCTGCTCCGGCAACAACAGCGGCAACAGCCCCTCGGGCTCGGTGAGCAAGGCCGCCTCGGCCGCCTCCTCACTGGCCTCGCAGGCCAACGACGTACTGGCCTCGGCGACCGCGGAGGCGGGCCACCGGCTGGACGAGGTGAAGAACGGCATCGACGCCCGCAGCGCCGTCACGCTGGGCGCCCCGGCCACCGCCTCGGACGGACGCACCACGGTGGACGTCACGGTCGCCAACAAGGCCGACTCGACGAAGTCCTTCGCCGTCCAGGTCAACTTCAAGGACTCCGGCGGCAATCTGCTCGACACGGTCGTGGTCACCATCGGTGACGTCCCGGCCGGGAAGACGGCCAAGGGCACCGCCCGCAGCACCCACCAGCTCTCCGGTTCGGTGAAGGCGGAGGTGGGCACCGCCCTGCGGTACTGACCGCCGTGCCCGACGACTCCGACCTCTCCCGGTCGCTGCTGCGGGAGGTGCTCGCCGACCCGCCGCACCTGCCCGAGACCCTGGCCCTGTTCGCGGTGCGCCGGATGGGCCCGCGCGCCAAGCGGGCGGCGGAAAGCCTCCCCCGGGGCGAACCGGTCGAACTGCGCGCCCGGCTGGTCGCCCGGGGCCGGCGGAACACGGTCAGCCAGGGTGCCTTCGTCGGGGGGCCGTTCCTCGTGCTCGTGCCGGTCGCCTTCTGCGCCGCCCTGCTCAGCCAGGCGCGCCTGGCCCTGGACCTGGCCGCGCTGGACGGCCGCGACCCGACCGGCTCCGAGCGGGCCGCCGAACTCCTCGTCCTCCAGGGCGTCTACGGCGACGTCGGGCCGGCCCGGCAGGCCCTGAACGCCCAGACCGCCCGCCTGGCCGCCCGGCGTTCCGGACAGGGTCCCGGACAGGGTCCCGGACAGGGTTCGGGACGACGCTCCGCAGGGCGGTCCCGGCGGCGTTCGGGGCGGGCTTGCCGCCAAGGCTGCGAGAGGCGTTCCGATCAGCGCCCCGAGCCACATCCCCACCGGCACCCCGCCCGCCGCACCATCCGGCGTATCGCCGCCCTGTGGACCGTCACCGTCCGCATGGCCCGCCTGCTCGGGCTGCTCGCTCCGCCCGGATCCGCCGTCCGGGCGTCCCGGTGGCAGCAGGCCGCGCACTGGTCGCTGCTGGCGGTGACCTTCGCCGTGGGCATGGTGGCACCACTCGTGTGGCTGCCGTACATGGCGCGGGCCTACGACGCCGGGACCGCCCGGTTCGCGGACCGCGCCACCCGCTTCTACTTCGACGCGCCCACTGCGCCGCCGCGCCGGCGACCGCGGCCCGGCCCCCCCGGCGTGGCCGCCCGGGTCCGCGTCCTGGGTTCCCTCCTGGTGCCGGTCGCCGTGGTCGTGGGCGTGCTGGTCACCGACGTGAGCCTGGACGGCAGCCACTGGCCGGTCGTGGTCATCGCCCTGACCGCGGCGTCGCTGGGCATGGGCGCCCTGTGGCTGTGGTGCCGCCGCCGCGGCTGAGGACGGCGCGGGAAGGGGCACCGGGCGCCGCCCCGGCGGTCACGCCATCCAGAAGAAGACCGCCGTCATCCGCTTCTCCTCCAGTGTGCGTCCGGAGTAACCGGTCGCGCTGTGCACGAGGTTGGCGTGGTAGAGCAGCAACCGGTTGGCCTTGTGCGGCACGCGGACGTCCTCCTCGAAGGCGTCCGGCGCCACGAACCGCGTACCGAGGGCCTCGACAAGGTTGTTGTGCGGGGCCTGCACGACGTTGCCGCCGAGCCGGCCACCCGGCAGGGACTGACGGTAGAAGCTGGTCCCGCAGTCCTTGGGCACCGAGGGGTTGAGGTACAGCACGGCCGCGTACCGGCACAGCGCCCGTGAGTCGGTGTGCGGCCTCGGCTCGCTCTCGCCCTCGCCGACCACCTGGACGCAGTTGTGGTTGAGGGTGCCGCCGCCGGGGGCCTGCTGCACCCGGAGTTCCTTCGCTCCTGTCGCCTTCCTCACCAGCCGTTCGACCCGGGCCAGTTCGGACGGCTCCAGGCCCGGCATGGTCCGCAGCCCGGGCCAGGTCTCCGAGGTGTACGGATACCCCTTGACCCAGTCGTCCTTGGCCAGACACCGCTCCCGTACGGCGTCCGCGTCGGGCAGGACGTCGTCGATGACCCAGTAGTCACGGCCCTTGGTGGGCTTGCGGTAGGGCAGGACGGGGAGCGCGGTGGGCACACCGCGGGGTTGTGGGGGCATACGGCCGAATCTAGGGCGGGCCCCTGCCAGAGCTCTCCCACGGCGCGGTCAACGTTGCGTCAACCTTCCCCGCACCTGCCAACACCCCGGCCGCCGCGACTTTTTACCCAATCAAAAGGTTGTTCCCGCTATCCGATCCGTACTCCTGTGCGTCCGAACCGCCCATGGGCGGGACACATGACCGGGCAGGAGGCACGGTGCGCTTTTCGCGGAACGCGACGGGAACTCTCTTCGTGGGCGGAGCTCTCAGCCTGACCCTGGTCGCGCTCGCCTATCCCAGCATGCTCGGAGTCACCAAGGTCTCCAGCGACCCCTCGCGCGTCATCGCGCAGACGCAGTGGGGGCCCCTGACGGAGGGTGACCGGGACTTCGTGGTGAAGGTGCGCGCGGCCGGGCTGTGGGAGTACCCCGTCGGTCAGATGGCCGTGAAGAAGGGCACCACCAAGGCGGTCGTGACCGCCGGACAGCACCTGATCGACGGGCACGCGGCGCTGGACGCCAGCTGCCGCAAGATCGCGCCGATGCTGAACATCACGCTGCCCAACTTGGCCAGCCCTCAGCAGCAGGGCTTCGTCAACACCCTCAACTCGGACAGCGGCAAGCAGTTCGACAACGACATGGCCAACATCCTGCGTGTGACGCACGGTTCGATCTTCAACACGATCGCGAAGATCCGCTCCACCACCAAGAACACCCTGGTACGCCAGCTCGCCAACCAGGCCAACGCCACCGTGCTCGACCACATCACGGTGATGGAGCAGACCGGACTGGTCAACTTCGACCAGGTGAACTTCCAGGAGACGACCCCGCCGAAGCTGCCCGACACCGACCTGACCCCGCCGCCCCCGCCCGCCGGCCAGCCGGAGGTGGTGCTCACCCCGCCGCCGAACGCCACGTCGAGCCCGCTGGTGATCGACGGCGGATCGAACCCGAATCCGAGCCCGAGCCCGACGGTGGGGTGAGCAGGTGGGGTGAGCAGGTGGGGTGAGCAGCAGGGAGGAAGGGCGAGGGGGCAAGGGCCAGGGAGGAAGGGCCGGGAGACAAAGGGCCGGGAGAGGAAGGACTCGTGGCCAGGTCAGTCACACGGTGGTGTCCGCCTCCAGCCGGCTCGCCGCCAGTGGCGCACTGCTCAGCAGCGCCTCCCCCGGGAGCGGAACCGCGCTGCCGGAGAGGTTGGTGACGCACCGCCGGCCCGCACAGCGGGCGAAGGCCGGCACACCCTCGGGGGTGTCCTCCAGCCAGGGGGCCGGCTTGCCGCCGGTCAGCCGCAGTGCTTGAGCAGCGCGGCGACCTCCGCGTCCACCACCCGGTACCGCACCACGCGGCCCTCCTTCTCCCCCGTCACGACCCCCGCCGCCCGCAGCAGCCGCAGGGCCTGCGAGACGGCGGGGTCGTTCATGCCGGTGGCGATCGCGAGGTCGGAGACGGCGAGGGGCCCGGTGCGGTGCAGAGCCAGCAGGAGTGCCAGCCGCCGGGGGTCGGCGAGCAGGGAGAAGCGGTCGGCCCAGGTGCGTACGTGACCGGGTTCGCCGATCGCGGCGATGGCGTCGCAGACCCGGTGGCCGTCGATCGTACGGCGGCCTGCGCGGTCGGCCGGGACGAGATGCATGCCGCCATCCTCGCAGGCCACTTCTGTGATCTTCCATACCTGCGCAGGTATGCAGCTATGCAGGGAAGCGCTCGCACCTCTACGGTTGGCGGGCCGTGGTGTTCGGGAAGCCGGTGACGGCCCCTCAGGGGGTCCATGCCGGAGCGGCCCTCGCCACTGTGATCGGGGAGTTCCGGGCCCACGTCCCGCAAGGGGCAGCCACTGGCCGTCGTGCGACGGCCGGGAAGGCGGACCGGGAACGCACGACCCGTAAGCCAGGAGACCGGCCACGGCAGCTCACGAAGTGATCCACGAGGTGCTGGAGCGTGAAGACCGGATGGCCCTGCCCGACCCTGCCCACAAGACGTCCTTCCGCTGGCGGCGCGAGGACACCCTGAAGACCGCGGGCCTGATGGCGGTGATCACCGCACTGCACGTCGTCGCCTTCGGCATCCTGTTCCTGCTCGTCGTCCCCGAGCACTACCAGGTGGGGACGAAGGCCTTCGGCATCGGCCTCGGCGTCACCGCCTACACCCTCGGCGTACGGCACGCCTTCGACGCCGACCACATCGCCGCCATCGACAACACCACCCGCAAGCTGATGGCGGACGGCAAGCGCCCGGTGTCGGTCGGCTTCTGGTTCGCCCTCGGCCACTCCAGCGTGGTCGTGGTGCTCGCCCTGCTGATCGCTGGCGGCACCTCGCTGGCCGGCAAGGTCATGAACGAGGGCTCGCGCACCCACCAGGTGCTCGGCTTCATGGGGACGACGATCGCCGGTACCTTCCTCTACCTCATCGCCGCCCTCAACCTGGTCGCCCTGCTCGGCATCCTGAAGGTCTTCCGGTCCATGCGGGCCGGTACGTACGACGAGACGGAACTCGAACAGCACCTGGACTCGCGGGGCTTCATGAACCGCTTCCTCGGCCGTCTCACCAGGTCGATCTCCCGGCCCGGTCAGATGTACCCGCTGGGCTTCCTGTTCGGGCTCGGCTTCGAGACGGCCACCGAGGTCACGCTGATGGTGATGGCGGGCTCGGGCGCGGCGGCCGGACTGCCCTGGTACGCGATCCTGTGCCTGCCGCTGCTGTTCACCGCGGGCATGTGCCTGTTCGACACCCTCGACGGCACCTTCATGAACTTCGCCTACCAGTGGGCGTTCTCCAACCCGGTCCGCAAGGTCTTCTACAACCTGACCATCACCGGCCTGTCCATCGCCGTCGCCTTCTTCATCGGCACCATCGAGCTGGTCGGCGTGGTGCGCGACAAGCTCGACCTGCGTGACGACCTGACCGGCTGGATCGCGGGCCTGGACCTCGACAACGTGGGCTACGTCATCGTCGGCCTGTTCGTCGCGGTGTGGGCGGCGGCACTGACGTACTGGAAGGTGGCGAAGGTGGAACAGCGGTGGGCGGTCCGGTCCGCCGACACCACCTAGGAGCGCCCCTCCTGGGACCCCCGGGAGCGCCCCTCCCGGGACCACCCCTTCCGGACACCCTCGACGGTGGCCAGGTACAGCCTCACGTACCGCTCGGCGTCGATGTCCAACGCCACGTCGAGCAGCGGCTGTTCGCGCGCCTCGCCGTGCAGCTCCGCCTCGCCGGGGCGGGGGCGGCGGTCGACCACCGTCTGACCCCGTGCCGGGCCCGGCGCGAGGTTCACCTCCACCGGCAACCGGTGCGTGGTCAGCCCCACGGGGTCGGCGACCGAGCAGACCGCGCCCGCGTCGCCGAGGCCGCCGGAGGCGTCGCCGAGTTCGTCGGACGGGGCGTTGTAGGTCGCCGGGTCGCGGTGGGACAGCAGGCGCCCGGCGAGGCGCGCGCCGGGCTCCGCGCTCTCCCGCAACCGCCGCACATCCGCGGCCGGGACGACCACCCGCTCGAACACGTCGAGTCCGTACATGGTGATCGGTACCCCCGCGGTGAGCAGGACCGCCGCCGCCTCCGGGTCGTGCCAGACGTTGAACTCGGCCACCGCCGTGGCGTTCCCGGTGGCCACCGCGCCGCCCATGAAGACGATCCGCTCGATGTTGCCGGTCACTTCGGGATGCGTGCGCAACAGCAGCGCGATGTTCGTCAGGGGAGCCGTCGGGATCAGGGTGACCGGACGGGGGGAGGCGAGGATCTCCCGGCGCAGCAACGCCACCGCATGCACGTCGAGGGGCCGGCGGGCCGGCGCGGGCAGGCCGAGATCGCCCATGCCGTCGTGGCCGTGCACGTGGTGGGCGTTGCGGGCGGGCTCGATCAGCGGGCGCTCGGCGCCCCGCGCGACGGGGACGTCGCCGGCGCCCGCCTGTTCCAGGACGGTCAGGGTGTTGCGCACCACCTGGTCCACGTCCGTGTTCCCGGCGACACAGCTGACCGCGCGCAGGTCCAGATCCGGGTGGCGCACGGCGAAGAGCAGGGCCAGAGCGTCGTCGACGCCGGTGTCGCAGTCGATGATCACGGGAATGGGCTGACCGGTCACGCGGGACTCCTTCCGTCACAGCGACCCTAAGCGTCGGGGCCACAGCGCGGCGGCGCGCGATGCCGCGCCCCGCCGCCCTCCGCCGGGCTCCCCGATCACCACCCGGGCGGGCGTGCACCGGGGTCCTCCTCGCCGGAGGGGGCGGGGGACCCGGGGACGGCGAAGGGCGCGCCTCAGCGGCCGGACGGAAGCGACGGGCCGGGCGCGGGCGCGACCGGTTTCCCCCGGCACCTCACCCGGACGGCCCGGCTCGCTGGTGGGCGCGGCGACTCGGTGGTGCCGTGAGAGGACCGACGCGACTCGAGACCCCGCAGTCCGCAGTGAGCAGTGAGCCGCCCGCAGTGAGCAGTCCGTACGTCTGGAGGCACCCCATGACCCGTCCCCCGGCCGCCCGTGTCCTGCACGCCGGTGTGCTCGGCGCAGCCGTCCTGCTGGCCACGACCGCCTGCGGGTCCGGGGGGACGGACCGGGCCGCCGGGGCGCCCTCGGCCGCCGCTGCGGCATCGCGCCCGTCCGCGCCCGGCTCCGCGAGCCCCGTCGGCGCGCTCACCACGGCCCAGGCGCAATCCGCGCTGCTCACCGAGGCGGACCTGGGCGGCCCGTGGGCCCCCACGCAGGGCGCCGCGACCTGGCGGGACGGGGTGCTCAAGGCACGGACCGACGCCCCCGACTGCCAGCGCCTCCTCGACGCCCTCTACGCCGACGAGCTGCTCGGCGTCCCCACCGCCACCCAGGCGGTGGCCGGCTTCGACGACGCCGACGACGCCGCCCAGCTGCACTACCAGGTACTCGCCCTCCGCGCGGCGGACGTGGACCGCACCCTGGCCTGGCTCAGGACGCTGCCGCAGAAGTGCGCCCGGTTCACGGCGACGACCACGCGGGCCGGCGTGCAGGACGTACAGGTCCTCGACCTCGCCCTGCCGGAGGCGGGGGACGCCCGCCAGGGGCTGCGGATCGCCTTCTTCGGGGCCTCGGACGAGGGGGGGACGACCACCCTCACCCTCGACGTCGCCGTGGTCCGGGTCGGCGACGACGCGATCACCCTCACTGACGGCGCGCCGGGCCCGGTGCCGGAAGACCTGGCCGGCCAGGCGGCCCAGCTGGGCGCGCAGCGTCTGACGGACATCCACCGCCAGGCCCGCGCACAGGCCGGACCCGCCGCCGGCCGGTGACCCGTGAAGCGCCGCCGGGCCCCGGCCGCGCCGATCCGCTCACCCGAACGGCGGCGGGCCGCGCCGACTCGGCCGTTCAGGCCGCGATGCGGTCGACGGCCTCCTTGGCCTCCTTCAGACCGGCGCCGGTGGCCTCCCGGTAGACCTTGATCGCCTCGATCCGCTTTCCGGCGCGGACCAGCCCGGTCACCTCGTCCAGCGCCGGGTCCTCCTCGCGCAGGCCCAAGTGGTCGATGATCAGGTCGAGTTTGCGTTCCACGCGTGCAATGCGGCGGTCGGCCCGGGAGAACCGGCTCGCATCACTGACGAGGCCGACGAGCACCACCAGGGTGACGGCGAGCAGGGCGACTATGTCCATGACCACGACCCTATGATCGGCCGCGCGCGGACCACGGCGCAGACACGCCCACAACTTCCTTGAGCCCCGGCGCAGTTCGGCGGTCGCCGCGCCGCCCCCTAGTCGCGGTCGAACCTCGTCCGGTGCGTGGTCACCTCGTGGGCCACCTCCAGTGCCGTACGGCCCTGGGTGAAGGCGCGGGCCCGCAGCCGCGCCACCGCCTCGTCCGCCCCGGCCCCGAGCTGAACCATGATCATGCCGATGGCCTGGTACACCTCGTCCTGGTCGGTGAGGAGACCGCTCAGCCAGGAGCTCTCTGCGCCCTCTCCCGCCCCCTCGTCGTCCTCGTCGCGGGGCAGGGACATCAGCGCCAGCGTCATCGCGGCGGCCACGAGTTGCACGGTGTGCAGTTCCCGCCTGCTGAGCTCGTGCGGGGTGGCGCCGTACAGGTCGAGCGTGCCCACGCAGACCGCGTCGCTGCCGAGCGGGATGGAGTACACGGCCTGCACACCGGCCTCGGCCGCCTGCTGGGCGAACACCGGCCAGCGCCGGGCGTCCCGTCCGCCCGTCAGGTCGCCGGCCAGTACCGGGGCGCCGATCTCGGCGGCGTACAGGGAGGGCCCGTCTCCGAGGGTGGCCTGGATCTCGGCCATGTGCGCGGCCGCCTCGTCGCTGGCGCCCATCTGCACGGGCATTCCGTCGCCGCGCAGCGAGACGCTGGCCCCGGTCACCGGCAGCAGCGTCAGCGCGACGGCACACAGCCGGTGCGGAACCTCACCCGGCGTCACGCCGCCGGCCCCCTCGGCGATCAGATCGGCGACGGTCCCGGGCCCGCCCTCCGCCGGATCGCACACCGGCTCACCCGCGTTGTCCCGCTCGGGGGTACCGTCCCGGCGGCCGCGTCGGCGCGGTTCCTCGCCCGGGGCGCCGCAGTCGTCGTCCCTGGGCCGCACGGCCACCGCCTCCTCACGACATCGGCGCGGCCGGCACCGTCCGGGCACGGGCACGGGCACGGAACACAGGCTCGGACATGGACACGGGCACGTGCCCGTACCTGGCGCACGCGTACCGAGCCTGCCCCGACGGGCGCCCGGGTACCCGGGGCGCGGCCGCGTAACCGGGTCACGGGGGAGGCCGGGCAACCGGGCCGGAGGAGAGGCTCGACGACCGGGTCACAGGGGAGGCTGGGCGGGCGCGGGCCCCAGTGTCGTGGTGCCGGGGGCCGTGCGGTGGCCCAGGCCCGTCCGGTAGGCGTCCAGGGCCGCCTCCACCCGGCCGGTGCGACGGAGCAGGTCGCCCAGGAGACGGCACAGGTCGGCGAGGTCGCCGGCCGCGCCGGCCCGTTCCAGCAGGCTCAGCGCGCGGACGTAGTGCTCCTCGGCGGCCTCCGTGTCGCGGGCGTCCTCGGCGATGATGCCCAGCAGGCGGTGTGCGGCGGCCGCGTGCACGGCGCCCCGCTCGGGGGAGAGCTCCCCGAGCACGTGCCGCAACAGGTCGGCGGCCTCCTCCGACTTGCCGCGCCGGTGCAGGACGTCGGCCAGCTCCACCGCGACCTGACTGGTGTAGAGGGCGGCGCGGCGGGCGGACAGCATGGTGCGCGCGGCGCGCAGCTCGTCCTCGGCGCGCTCCAGCTCGCCGTTCTGGGCGTACACGTAGCCGCGCATCCAGTGGCAGTTGGCGAGTTCGGTACGGAGCCGAAGGGTGCGGTAGAGCTCGGCGGCCCTGGCGAGCGAGGCGTCGGCCTCGGCGATCCGGCCCTCGGCGAGCAGGGTGCGGGCGACCGAGCGGTGCATCCGGGCGACCAGCGCGGGATCGCCCGCCTGCGGGGCGAGGGCGAGCGCGAACTCGGCCGCCTGGGCCGCCCGCGCGTGCGCGCCCATGTCCATGTACGGCCCGATGACGCCGGCGTAGAGGAGGAGCAGGGCGTCCGGGTCGTGCAGACCGCTGCGGTTGAGCTCGTCGAGGGTGGACTCGAGGAGATAGACGGCGTACCGCAGCTCCCCGGCCAGGTAGTGGGAAACGGCGCGGCCGCGCAGGGCGGGGACGCGGGCGGGCAGCGGCGCGTCGGCGAGGGCCCGTTCGGACCGTTCGAAGTACTGCCGTCCACTCGCCAGCTCACCGGTCTCCAGGGCGCACTCGCCGAGCCCGAGCAGGGCCGCGGCCTGCACATCGGTCAGCTCGTGCCGCTCGGCCTCCGCGAGCAGCCGGGCGTACTGCTCGGCCGCCCGCTCCGTCTCCCCGGTGGCGAGGGTGCGCTGTGCCTCGGTCATCCGCAGGCGCAGGTCGGTGGCGAGCTGGGCGGGGCGCCCGGTGGCCAGTTCGTCGAAGGCGACCCCGAGCCGCTCCGCCACGTGCTTCAGCGCCTCGTCGGAGGGGCGGACCCGGCCGGCCTCGAGGGTGGAGATATAGGCGGGGGTGTACGCCGGTTCGGCCAACTGTCTTTGTGTCATCCCTCGTTCGTGCCGTAATCGCTGCACCCGGCGCCCGATGGTCGCCGGGTCGTCCCGCTTCGCCATGCGGTTAATCATGCCAGTAAGCCGACTTACGGCGAGCCGCTTCGCCCGCCTGCCGCCAATACCGCAAAACCACCCCGGATGGCCCCAACTCCCCTTGAAAGCCTTCCCGTTCGGGGCCCTCACCCCCTAGGTTGGAGAGCGCGTTAAACGTGCTTAATCCATCACTGTCGTTGCGAGGTCGGTTGCCGTGCTCGGACGCCCTGTCGCGCGCCATGAACGCATCTCCGCGCGTTACCTCAGAGGATTCGGCGCAGCCGTCATCGCCGTGGCCGCCCTGATCACCGCGGCCAACGCGGGCCCGGCGAGAGCGGCGGACCCGGCACCCCCGGCCCAGCACACCGTCCAGGGTCGCTAGTGCTGCGACCGGACCGCCGGGCAGAGCCGGACCGCCGGACACGACCGGACCGCCCGGTCAGAGCCGGGCCCCCTCCAGCTGTCGCAGCTGCCGCCGTACATGGTCCAGTGCGCCCTGCCGCCGGCCGGGCACCCGTCCGCGCAACTCCGCGAGGACGGGACCGAGTTCGCGGGCGCGTGCGGGGTCGTGGATCTGCCCCCACTGGTGGTGCGCCCGGTCGACGGCGGCCTCGACCTCCGGGGCGTCAAAGGTCTGCCCCATGGCCAGCCGGGTGGCGGCGACGGTCAGCCACGCCCGACAGCTGCGGGCCGCGTCGCCCGCGAACATCGCCAGGTCCGCGCGGACCTCGGCCCAGTGCAGCGCGTCCTCGGAGGCGGCTCCGTGCGCCTGCACGGCCGCCCGCTCCCAGCGCGCGGCGAGCGCGTCGGCGTCGCCGTGCCGCCCCGACTTCACACAGGCGGTGATGGCGGCGTGCGGGTCGGCCGCCGCCGGCCGCCGCGCGCTGAGCACCAGGCCCGGGCCGCCGTCCTCGCCGGCCAGCCGCGCCAGCGCCTGCTCGTGCAGCTGCTCCGGCGGCGGCCGGTGTCCGCTGCGCAGGATCGTCGCCACCGCCTTCATGTACGACGGCACCGCCACCGTGCGCCGGGCCGGGGGCGGCGCGACCCTGCCGTACACGGCGATGTTGCGGCCGCACTCCAGCGGCCGCTCGCGCAGCCGCTGCCAGCACTGCGGGTCCGCGTGCAGATCGGCCACGAGCGTGGTCGTGCCGTCCGGGCGCAGCCGCAGCTCCTCGCGCAGCCAGTGCCAGGGCAGGGCCGTGTAGCGGACGGTCGCCGCGGTGGTGCGGGCCAGCGCCAGGTGGGGCAGATGCTGGCGGCGGTCGAGCTGGAGCTGGCCGGTGACGAAGACGGTCAGCGGGCCGGGGGACGCGGCGGCGGCACGCAGCCGGGTGAGCACGGCCTGCGGCTCCAGCGGGTCGGCGAGTTCGACGACGGTCGCGGTGTCCGTACCCGACAGCACGGCGGGTTCGACGGCGGCGAGCACCGGGAGCACGGAGGCGGCGTCCACCAGACGCCCCCGGCCCACGGGTGAGGCCGCGAGCAGCAGCACGGTTCCGGGCATCGTCCCCCCGCGTCGGTGATCGGTCGGCCGCATCCGGTCGGTACGGCCGCATCCGGTCGGTACGGCCGCATCCGGTCGGTCGCGTCTGGTACGGCCGCGTCCGGTCGGTGGCGTCCGGTCGTGTACGCAGCACCGTAACCGCTGCGGCCGGGAAGGCGGGCGTCAGACCCGTGAACGCCCGGCGACCGCATCGCGGGCGGCGGTGCGCCGTACCGCGAAGATCGTCGTGTCGTCGCCGAGGTGCCCGCCGCAGTGGCGCAGCGTACCGTCCCGGACATGGGCGACCAGGCGCTGCGGCTCGGCGGTGCGCGGATCGGCGGCGACGGCGCGGGCCAGTTCGGCGGCGAGCGGGTAGAACGCCCCGGTGCCGTCGCGGGCCTCCGTCACACCGTCCGTGAACAGCAGCAGGGTCTCGCCGGGGGCGAGCCGTGCCCGGCGCACCGGCGGCGGCCCGTTCGGGGCCAACTCGCCGAGACCGAGCGGGAGTCCGTCGCCGGGCGGCAGCCGCCGGACCCCCGCCGGGCCGACGACCAGGGGCGGCTCGTGGCCGAAGTTGACGACCTTCACCACGTCCGGGTCGTCCTCGGGGAACCCGAGCAGGACGGCGGTGGCGAAGCGGTCCTCCTCGTCCCGCCCGAGCGCCGCGGCGTGACGGCGGTGCCGCACCATCCGCGTCTCCAGGCGGTCGGCGACCGTCACCAGGTCCCGCTCGTGGTAGCCGGCCTCCCGGAAGGTGCCGAGCAGCGCGGCCGCCGTCGCCACCGCGCCGAGACCCTTGCCCTGTACGTCGCCCAGGAGGACGCGGGTGCCGGCCGGGCCGGGCTGGATGTCGTAGAAGTCGCCGCCGATACGGGCGTCGGAGTCCGCCGCCAGATAGACGCCCGCGTGGTCCAGGCCGCCCCAGCCCGGCGGCAGCGGGCGCAGTACGGCGCGGCGGGTGGTGGCCGCCACGTCCTGCATGTGCAGCATCAGCCGCTCGCCGCGCAGCCGGACCGCGCAGGCCAGCACCGCGAGCGCGCCGCCCGCGGCGACGAGGATGAAGTCGGGTATCCCGGTCCGGTACTGATGCGGCCAGGCGCTGTCGACCACGACGTACGTGACGAGCGACAGCGCGGCGAAGGCGGCCGTCGTCCACACCCCGCAGATCGCGGCGCAGATGCCGGGCACCAGCACGATCCAGGAGATGGTCCGGAACTCGCCGCCGGTGCTCCGGTCGATCGCCGCGATGGCGAGAAGCAGCAGCAGCGGCGGAACCCAGGCGACGCTGCGGCCGCGTACCCGCAGCAGCTGCTGCCGCGGCGCGACGCCGTCCCGGCGGCCGGTCCGCCGATACCCGTCGGGCAGGCCGTCCGGGTCCGTGCCGCCGTCGCTCACGACGCTCAGCACAGCACAGGCGGCCACGGCCCGCATCCGGGCCTCCCACCGACTTGCCAGGGCCCCCCGGCAGGTGTGCTCTGGTAGGCGGGGACGAGGAGAGAGGAGCGCTCTCATGGCTCACGCGGCACCCCTGCCCATCGGCACCACCCGCGACACGCGCGCCCACCCGACCGACCTCTTCACCGAACGGGCCCACGCCGTCGGACGGTGGGCGGTGCCCCTCGCGATCGGGCTGATCTACGGCTACTGGGCCGCGGCCATCCGGCGCAGCGGCGGGCCGGTCACCGGCTGGAACCTCGCGTTCGGGTTCGTGACCACGATCGTGTTCACCCTGGTCACGGTGGGCGTCCTGTACCTGGGCCCGCGCCTGCGGCGCGAGCTGCACGCCACGCTGTGGTTCGCCTACGTCGGTATCGCGTTCGGCTTCCTGTACAGCCAGAGCGGCGAGTCGGTGCTGCTGTCGAGCGGTCTTTCGCTGGCAGTCGGGGTGATCGCGGGCCTCATCTGCTTCTACTGGTGCTACACGCACGAGGACGCGGAGGGCCACCACATCTGACCCGGGCGGACCGAGCGGGCCGTGGACTCCGGCAGCGCGCCGGGCCCCACGGCCCGCCGTCGCGCGCACACCTGCAGCGGCCCCCACGGGCCCGTGAGCCCGTGGGCCCGTGGGCCGCAGACCCCGCAGACCCGCACCCCCGGCAGGCCCGCAGGCCCCGCCGACCCGTAGGCCCCGTAGACCCGCAGCCCCCGCAGACCCGTGGGCCCCGCAGGCCCCGCAGATGCCGCACCCCCTCACGGTGACTTTCCGTGGTCACCCGATTGCCGTCCCCCCGCTCGCGCGCCCGCCCCCTCGGGCATTGCCTGGGAACGTGTCCCGACGCCTGCGAAGCGGCCTGTCGGCCGTGCTGATCGCCCTCTCGTGCCTGCTCGTGCCGTTCGGCGCGCTGTCGGCCTGGGCGGCCTACGGCCTCGCCGACACCGGCCGCTACGTCACCACGATGGAGCCGCTCGCCCACGACCCGGACGTGCGCGACGCGATCGCGGACACCGTCGGGGACGGGATCATGCACGAGATCGGCCACGAGATCGGCCAGCGGATGGACGCCCGTGCGACGCGCGGGACCGTCGCGCCCTTCGTGCACGACGCGGTGCGCTCGTTCACTCAGACCACGGCCTTCCGCACGGCGTGGAACGAGGGCAACCGGGCCGCCCACGACGCCGTGCTGCGCGCGCTGCGCGACGAGCGCGACGAGCCCGACCGTCCGGTCACCGTCGATCTCGCCCCCGTCACCGCCCAGGTCAAGGCCCAGCTCGCCCAGGAGCACGTGCCGCTCGCCGGCCGCATCCCCGTCGAACACACCGAGGTCGCCCTGGTCCCGGCCCAGGATCTGAGCCGTCTGCGGAAGGGGTTCAACGTGCTCGAAGTCGCCGGATTCTGGCTCCCGGTGGCGGCCGTCGCCTTCGCCGTCGCCGGCATCACGCTGGCCGCCTGCCGCCGCCGCGCGCTCACCGCCACCGCGCTCGGCACCGCCCTCGGCGGCGCGCTGCTCGCCCTCGCCCTCGCCGTCGGCCGCAGCCTGACCCTCGCCGACCTGCCCGACGAGGTGTCCCACCCGGCCGTGGGCGCCGTCTACGACGCGCTCACCGCCACCCTGCGCACCGCCTCCTGGACACTGGTGGCCCTCGGCCTGACCGTCGCCGCCCTGGCCTGGCTCACCGGGCGCTCCCGCCCCGCCCGACGCCGCCGGGCGTCCGCAACACCCCCTCCGGCCCAGCCTCAACGGCCCACACGCGTCGAAGTCTGACCGCCAGGGAGGTGGGCGCCCGGTTCGGCAAGGGGCGGGGGTGAATTCCTGGCGCGGGTGGACCGCCACTCGTAGGCTCGGGGCTCGTGGCGGGGAGCGATCGGCGCGGACGGCGGCTCGGGGCGTGGTGCGCCGGGCTGCTGCTGGCCGGGGTGAGCGTCGTCGTCGGATGCCGGCTCGCCGACAGCGACGGCATCACCCCCGTACCGCAGTTGCTCGCCTTCCTGCCGTGGCTGCTCGCGCCCACCGGGCTGGGCCTGGCCCTCGCGCTGCTCGGCCGCTGGTGGGCCGGGGCGGTGTGGAGCGTGGCAGTGCTCGGGCTGCTGGCCTGGTACATCCAGCCGTACGGCAGGACCGAGGAACCGGCCGGCGCTCCTGTGGCCGGGGTGCGCGTCCTGACGTCGAACGTGGAGTTCGGCCGCGGCACGTCGGCTCTGGTCCCGGTGATCCGCCGGGAGCGGCCGGACCTCGTGTTCGTGGAGGAGTGCGAGAACACCTGCCGGGCGGCCCTGCTGAAGGGGGTCGGCGGTGACTATCCGTACCGGCGGGCGGTGGTGGCGGCCGGTTCCAAGGGATCGGTCCTGCTCAGCCGGTATCCGCTGCGGGCCACGGACGGCGTCCGCGGCACGATGGGCATGCCGGGGGCGCTCGCCGACGTGCGCGGCCGCACCGTACGGCTCCAACTGGCGCACCCCATGCCCCCGCTGCCCGGCCAGACCGCACTCTGGCACCGGGAGCTCGCCCGCCTGCGCGCCTTCGCCGCCGCCGACGTACGGACCCCCACCGTCCTGGCCGGCGACTTCAACGCATCCCAGGACCACGCGGCCTTCCGCCGCATCCTCGACACCGGCCTGTACGACGCCGCCCGCCTCGCCGGAGCCGAGCGCACCCCCAGCTGGCCGGCCCGCACCACGCCCACCCTGGGCGTCCAGATCGACCACGTACTGGTCTCCCGGGACTTCTCCGCGGCCGGCGCCCGCTTCCTGGCCCTGGCGGGCACCGACCACCGCGCGCTCCTGGTCGACCTCACGCTCCACGAGCCCCGCTGAGGGAGGCGTCCGGCACCTGACCGGACGGTCAACGGGTTGAACCCGGTGAGGAGTTGGCGTGACGGCCCGATGCGCGCGGACGGACGGCAGGGGGTGCCGTTGACACGGGCCGCTGCCCGGTGCTCGACCCTGCCCAAGATCATCACTCGGGGCCGCTAACCTTACGTGTCCGTCCTGGCCAGGGATTGACGGGCATCACCTCATGCGAAGGGTTGCGCACATGGGCATTCTCACTCTCCTGCGGAACGCGTTCGGCCGATCACGCAAGGGGCGTACGGCCGAAGCAGAGGGTGCGGAGCAGGCTCCGACCCAGGAGCCGACCCCGGCCCCCGCCGCGCGGCAGCCGGAGCCCAAGGTCCCGTCTCCGGCATCCGAACCCGCCGCCACCGCCACCGTCCAGGTCCCGGACCCCCGCGGCGAACACGATCTTGTCGCGGCGGCCTTCGACAACCTCGCCGTCCCCAAGCCCGCGAAGCCGGTGGACCCGACGGCGGCCGAGCCCCCGGCCACGGCACCCCAGGCGTCCGGGGAACCCTCGGCACCTGAGAAGCCGACGCCCGCGGATGAACCGGTGGCGGCCGAGGAACCGGCGGCCGCGGAGGAACCGCCGGCGCCCGAGGAGCCGACGCCCGCCGAGGAACCGGTGGCGGCCGAGGAACCGGCGGAGGCCGAAGAGCCCACGCCCGCCGAAGAGCCGGTGACCGAGGAGCCCAAGGCGGAGGAGGACCCGGCCCAGGAGACGCCCGCCGCGCTCGAGGAGCCCGAGGCGGAGGAGCCGGCCCCCGAGCCGGAACCGCAGCCTGCGACGGCGACGGCGACCGACCAGCCGGACCCTGACCCGGAACCGCAGCCGGTCGCCGCGACCGAGGACGCGCGATCCGCCGACGGCGAGGAGCCCGAGCCCGAGGCCACCCCGGAAGCCGAAGCCACCCCCGAGCCCGAAGCCGAAGCCGCCGACAAGCCCGAAGCCACCCCCGAAGCCGAAGCCGAAGCCGCCGACAAGCCCGAAGCCACCCCCGAAGCCACCCCCGAAGCCGAACCCGCCGACAAGCCCGAAGCCACCCCCGAAGCCGAAGCCGAAGCCGCCGACAAGCCCGAAGCCACCCCCGAGGCCGAAGCCGCCGACAAGCCGGCCCTTCCCCTCACCCGGGTCAAGACGCGCGCCCCCGGCCTCACCACCGCCTACCGGGCCGCCGCGGCCGCCCTCAAGAAGAACGACCTCACCGGCACCCGTGCCAAGGTCTACCTCGTCCTCGACCGTTCCGCGTCCATGCGCGGGTACTACAAGGACGGCTCCGCCCAGGCACTCGCCGAGCAGACCCTCGCCCTCGCCGCCCACCTCGACCCCGAGGCGACGGTCCACGTCACGTTCTTCTCCACGGAGGTGGACGGCACCGCCGACCTCACCCTCTCCGACCACGAGAACAAGATCGACGACGTCCACGCCGCCCTCGGCCGCATGGGCCGTACGAGCTACCACGCGGCCGTGGAAGCAGTCCTCGCCCACCACGCGAAGTCGGCGGACGGCAAGGACGGCGCGGCCGCCCCGGCCCTGGTGGTCTTCCAGACGGACGGCGCCCCCGACGCCAAGACCCCCGCCACCCAGGCCCTCACCGACGCGGCGGAGAACCACCCCACGGTCTTCTTCTCCTTCGTCGCCTTCGGCGAGCACGACAACAAGGCCTTCGACTACCTCCGCAAGCTGAAGACGGACAACACGTCCTTCTTCCACGCGGGCCCGGCCCCGCGCGAGCTCACCGACAAGGAGCTCTACGAGGGCGTACTGGCCACCTGGCGCCCGTAACCCCCCGGAACCGCCGGACGACTCGGCGCCGCCCGCTTCCCACCCCGTAAAACGGGAAGCGGGCGGCGCACCCGTGTCGGCTACGATTTCAAGGTTCGTAGACGAATCGGACGGCCCGGAAGCCGCCGGCCGTCACCCCACGTAGCGACTTGGGAGCAGCCCGCGATGGCTCGACACCTCATCACCAGCGCCCTTCCGTACATCAACGGGATCAAGCACCTGGGCAACATGGTGGGGTCCATGCTCCCGGCGGACGTGTACTCGCGCTATCTGCGCCAGCGCGGCCACGACGTGCTGTACATCTGCGCGACGGACGAGCACGGCACCCCGGCGGAACTCGCGGCCAAGGAGCAGGGCCTCCCGGTCGACGAGTTCTGCGCCCAGGCGCACGACGCGCAGAAGGCGGTCTACGACGGCTTCGCGCTGGCCTTCGACTACTTCGGCCGCAGCTCGTCCCCCGAGAACGTGGAGATCACCCAGCACTTCGCCCGCAGGCTCAACGACAACGGCTTCATCGAGGAGCGCGCGATCCGCCAGGTGTACAGCCCGGCCGACGGCCGCTTCCTCCCGGACCGCTACGTCGAGGGAACCTGCCCGCACTGCGGCTACGACAAGGCGCGCGGCGACCAGTGCGAGAACTGCACCCGCGTGCTGGACCCGACGGACCTGATCAACCCGCGCAGCGCCATCTCCGGCTCCACGGACCTGGAGGTCCGTGAGACCAAGCACCTCTTCCTCCTCCAGTCCAAGCTCCAGCACGAGGTCGAGGAATGGGTGGCGCGCCACGAGGAGGCCTGGCCGCAGCTGGCCTCCTCCATCGCCCGCAAGTGGCTGAACGAGGGCCTGCACGACCGCGCGATCACGCGTGACCTGGACTGGGGTGTCCCGGTCCCGGCGGACACCTGGCCGGAACTGGCGGCCGAGGGCAAGGTGTTCTACGTCTGGTTCGACGCGCCGATCGAGTACATCGGCGCCACGAAGGAGTGGTCGGACCAGGACCCGGCGGGCCGCGACTGGAAGTCGTGGTGGTACGACGTGGACGACAGCGTCCGCTACACGGAGTTCATGGCCAAGGACAACGTCCCCTTCCACACGGTGATGTTCCCGGCCACCGAGCTCGGCGTGCGCGAGCCGTGGAAGAAGGTCGACTACGTCAAGGCCTTCAACTGGCTGACGTACTACGGCGGGAAGTTCTCCACCTCGCAGAAGCGGGGCGTCTTCACCGACCAGGCCCTGGACATCCTCCCGGCGGACTACTGGCGCTACTTCCTGATCGCCAACGCGCCGGAGTCGGACGACTCCTCCTTCACCTGGGAGCACTTCACGGCCACGGTGAACAAGGACCTGGCCGACACCCTGGGCAACTTCGTCAACCGCGTCCTGTCCTTCTCCCGCAAGCGCTTCGGCGAGGAGGTCCCCGCGGGCCGCGAGCCGGGCGAGGCGGAGGCACGGCTGGGCGAGGAGATCGCGCGCCTGCTCGCCGAGTACGAGGAGCACATGGAGTCGCTCCAGTTCCGCAAGGCGGCGGCGGCCCTGCGCGCGCTGTGGTCGGCGGGCAACTCCTACCTCGAGGAGAAGGCCCCCTGGCTGGAGATCAAGACCGACCAGGAGGGCGCGGCCCTGACCCTGCGTACGGCGATGAACCTCATCCACCTGTACGCGGTGGTCTCCGAGCCCTTCATCCCGGCCACGGCGAAGGCGATGCGCTCCGCGTTCTCCCTCACCGGCGACACGGCGACGTGGGTGACGCCGGGCGAGGCGAGGTCCCTGGCCTCCGTCCCCGCCGGCACCCCCTTCACGGTCCCGCCGGTCCTCTTCGCCAAGCTGACGGACGAGGACCTGGAGACGTACAAGGAGCGCTTCGGCGGCGAACCGGCGTAGGACGCGGCCGCGAGCCGGCGCAGGACGGCCGCGCCCCGCCCCACAGGGCCCGGGAACCGCAGGGTTCCCGGGCCTCGCCGCGTCCCGGGCCTGAGGAAGAGGGCAGAGCAGGCACGTGCCCGGCAGGCGCCGCAGCGCCCCGGCGGCCCGACGTCAGGCGCCCCAACGCCCCGGCGCCCCAGACGAAAGAAGTGGCCCGGAACCCGCCTCGGTTCCGAGCCACTTCCGAGCCACTTCTGCGCCGGCGGCCCTGCTTCGGGCCTACTTCGGGCCCTCGGGCCTACTTCGGGCCTACTTCGGCTGCGGCCTCCGCACCGACAGGTGCAACTCGCGCAGCCGCGCCTCCTCCAGCTCCGTCGGCGCGCCCATCATCAGGTCCTGCGCGTTGCCGTTGAGCGGGAAGGAGATGGTCTCGCGGATGTTGGGCTCGTCGGCCAGCAGCATGACGATGCGGTCGACGCCCGGCGCGATGCCGCCGTGCGGAGGGGCGCCGAAGCGGAACGCGCGGAGCATGCCCGCGAACTTCTCCTCGACCGTCTCACGGTCGTAGCCCGCGATCTCGAAGGCCTTGAGCATGATCTCCGGCTCGTGGTTGCGGATGGCGCCGGAGGACAGCTCGACTCCGTTGCAGACGATGTCGTACTGCCAGCCCAGGATGTCCAGCGGGTCCTGGCTCTCCAAGGCCTCGAGGCCGCCCTGCGGCATGGAGAAGGGGTTGTGGGAGAAGTCGATCCGCCCCGTGTCCTCGTCCTTCTCGTACATCGGGAAGTCGACGATCCAGCAGAAGCGGAAGACGCCCTCCTCGAAGTGGCCGGCGCGCCTGGCGGCCTCCACCCGCACCGCACCCATGATCTTCGAGACCTCGTCGAACTCGCCCGCGCCGAAGAACACCGCGTGACCGGCGGCCAGGGACAGCCGCTTGGTCAGTTCCGCGACGTTCTCCTCGGTCAGGAACTTCGCGATCGGGCCGGTCAGCGAGCCGTCCTCGGCGACCCGGACCCAGGCCAGGCCCTTCGCGCCCTGCTCCACCGCGTACTCGCCGAGCTGGTCGAAGAACCTGCGCGGCTGGGAGGCGGTGTCCGGCACCGGCAGCGCGCGCACGTGCTTGCCCGCGAACGCCTTGAACTCCGAGCCCGCGAAGATGTCGGTGATGTCGACGAGCTCCAGCTGGGCGCGCAGGTCCGGCTTGTCGGAGCCGTACTTCAGCATCGCCTCGCGGAACGGGACCCGCGGGAAGGGGGAGGTGACGTGGCGGCCGCCGCCGAACTCCTCGAACAGCTCCGTCATGAGCTTCTCGATCGGCTGGAAGACGTCCTCCTGCTCGACGAAGCTCATCTCGACGTCGAGCTGGTAGAACTCGCCCGGCGAACGGTCCGCGCGGGCGTCCTCGTCCCGGAAGCAGGGCGCGATCTGGAAGTAGCGGTCGAAGCCGGAGATCATCAGCAGCTGCTTGAACTGCTGCGGCGCCTGGGGGAGGGCGTAGAACCTGCCCGGGTGCACACGGGAGGGGACCACGTAGTCGCGGGCGCCCTCCGGAGAGGTGGCCGACAGGATGGGCGTCGCCATCTCGTTGAAGCCCATCGCCGCCATCTTCTGGCGCATCGCCGAGATGACCGCCGTACGCAGCATGATGTTGCGGTGCATGCGCTCGCGGCGCAGGTCGAGGAAGCGGTACTCCAGGCGCCGCTCCTCGTTGACCCCGTCCTCGGCGTTGATGGTGAAGGGCAGCGGGGCCGCGGCACCGAGCACCTCGACCTCGCCGACCTCGATCTCGACCTCGCCGGTGGGCAGGTCCGGGTTCACGTTCTCCGTGCCGCGGGAGACGACCTTGCCGTCCACGCGGACCACCGTCTCCTTGGACAGCCTGTCCAGGGCCTCGTAGGCGGCCGTGCCGGGGCGGGCGACGAGCTGCGTGATGCCGTAGTGGTCGCGCAGATCGATGAACAGGATGCCGCCCAGGTCGCGCCGATTGTGCAGCCAGCCACTCAGCCGGACGTCGGTGCCGACGTCAGAGGCGCGGAGCTCGCCGCAGGTGTGGGACCTGTACCGATGCATCGTCGTTCATCCAGTCTTCGCGGATCGGGGAATCGCCGGGCGGGCACGGCCCGGACCTACCAAGCGTACCGGCCGCCCCAAGATCGGCTCTCCGCCATTGTTCGCCGTGCGGGCTCGTACGCCCGCACGTCATCGGTGGCAGTGTTCGACGGCCTCTTCTTACAGTGGGGCAATGCGCACTGGTGAGCCCCTGCCCGCGGTGGGGGACGTCCTCGCCTCCCTGGCCACCGGGCTGTGGCACTGGGACACCGCCACCGGGCTGGTCTCGGTCGACGCCGAGGCGGCCCGGCTGCTCGGGCTGCCGACCGATCGGGCCACCCTCACCGAGGCCCAGGTGCGCGCCCGCCTCCACCCGGTCGACTGGAACGAGATCACCGGCGTGGTACAGCTCGCCGCCGCCGAGGGCACCCTCGCCGAGGTGCGCGTCCGGATCATGGACGAGCGGGGCCGGATCATCCGGGTCGTGCGCAGCCGCTCCCGGCCCTCCTACGACCATCACAGGAAGGCCTACGAGCTGATCGGCACCCTCCAGGAGGTCACCGAGCCGACCCCGGGCTCCCCGGCCGGGCGCAGCGCGGTCACCGGCGACTGGCGGCGCTCCAGGGAGGCGTTCCTGCTGGACGCCGGCCGGGCGCTGGCCGAGGCGCGGTCCACGGCGGAGGTGCTGCGGGTCGCGGCGGGCCTGTCGATGCCCGGGTTCTCGCCGGACGGACTGGCCGTCTTCGGCGTGGAGGGGGACCGGCTTACGATCATCGGCCACCACGGGCAGCGGCCGGGCGACGAGGGCCCCTTCGTGCACATGGCGCTGGAGACGGACTACCCGGCCGCCGAGGTGGTCCGCACCGGACGGGCCGTCTATCTGTCCTCCCCCGGGCAGTACCGGGCCCGCTATCCGCTCACCTGGCCGCTCGCCGAGCGCTTCCACCGCCACTCCTGGGCGTTTCTGCCGCTGACCGCCTCCGGCCGCACCATGGGTGCCTGGATGGCCGCCTTCTCCTACCCGGTCGCCTTCACTCCGGACGAGCGCTCCGTGCTGACCACGGTGGCCCGCATGCTGGCCCAGGCCCTCTCCCGCGCCGGGACGGCGGAGACCGAGCGGGAGCTGAGCGAGGGCCTGCAGCGCTCGATGATGCCCACGCTGGGCCCCGAGGTCCCCGGCATGGACGTGGCCGCCCGCTACGTGCCCACCGGCGGCGGCCTCCAGGTCGGCGGCGACTGGTACGACATGATCCCGCTGCCCGGCGGCATCTCCCGGGCCGGGAGGAAGGGCAGGGCGGGACGTTTCGCGCTGGTCATGGGCGACGTCCAGGGCCATGACGTGCGCGCGGCGGGACTGATGGGCCAGCTGCGCATCGCCCTGCGCGCCTACGCCTCGGAGGGCCACCGCCCGGACGCGGTGCTCTCCCGCGTCTCCCGCTTCCTGCACGGCATCATCAACGACGGCGCCGACGCCGACGACGGCGCCGACCTGCGCTTCGCGACCTGTCTGTACGCCGAGGTCGACCCGCGCAACGGGGTGCTGGAGGTGGCCCGGGCTGGTCACCCCGACCCGGTGATCCGCATGGCGGACGGCACGGTGATCCTGCGGCCGACGGCCGGCGGGCTGCCGCTCGGCATCGACCCGGACGCCGACTACCCGACCACGCGGTTCTCCCTGGAACCCGGCGAGACCATGATGATCTGCACCGACGGCCTGATCGAGACCGGCGGCCACGACCTGGACACCGGATGGCAGCGGATCCGCACGATCCTTGAGCAGCACGAGGGGGACACCGAGGCGCTCGCCGACGCGCTCGTCCAGGCCGTGCACGGGCCGTCCTCCCACCACACCACCGGCCCGCTGGCCGACCGCCGCGAGGACGACATAGCCGTCCTGCTGCTGAGCCGGCAGGTCGACGGCCACGGTGGTGCGGCGGCCGTACGGGCGGAGAGCCGGCGTACCCTGCTGACGGTCGCGCAGGCCGAGCCGGAGCGGGTCGCGGTGGCCCGGCAGCAGCTGCGGGAGCTGCTGCACGACTGGCCGTCCGAGGAACAGGTGGACGTGGCGGTACTGCTGCTGTCGGAGATGCTCACCAACGTGCTCCTGCACACCGACACCGACGCACTGCTGATCGCCGAGATCGGCGGCGAGAAGGGCGAGCGGCGGCTGCGGGTGGACGTCGCCGACGCCGGCGACGACCTGCCGCACAAGCGCCGGCCGGGCGAGCTGGCCTCCTCCGGGCGCGGGCTGCTGCTGATCGAGCTCCTCGCGGACGCGTGGGGCGTCGACCCGCGGGGGCAGGGCAAGAGCATCTGGTTCGAGCTGTACGAGCCACCGAAGGACCGGTGAGAGGGCGCGGGAGCTCCCCCGGGCCTCACCGGGCCGACGTGGACGCGGAGGTGGACGGGTATCGCTCCCGCAGCTCGTGCGCGATCCCGAACGCGGCCGCCGTCAGCGGCACGGCCAGCAGCATTCCGAGGATCCCGGCGACCGACGCCCCCGCGGTGATCGCCAGCATCACCACCGCCGGGTGCATCTGCACGGTCCGGCTCTGGATCGCCGGCTGCAGCACGTGCCCCTCCAGCACCTGCACGGCGAGCACCACCCCGAAGGCCCACAGCGCGATGACGAACCCGCGGTCGGCGAGGGCGACCAGCACGGCCACCGCGCCGGAGATGAACGCGCCCAGGTAGGGGATGTAGGCGCCGACGAAGACCAGCGCCCCGAGGCCGACGGCGCCCGGCACGTCGAGGACGAGCAGGCCGACGGTGATGCAGACGGCGTCGATGAGCGCGATGAGAGTGGTCCCGCGCATGAACCCCTCCACGGCCGCGAAGGCCCGCCGGGCCATGGCCTCCGCGGTGTCGGCGGTACCGCCCGGGGCGAGGGACCGCAGGGTGCCGGCGGCGCGGTGGGAGTCGCGCAGGAAGAAGAAGACGAGCAGCAGGGCCAGTACGGCCATGGCGATGCTCTCACCGACCACGCTGACCCCGCTGATGACGTTGGAGGCGGCCGTCCCGCCGAACTTCTCCAGCAGCTTCCTGCCGTTGGAGACGAGGTCGTCGAGCGAGGTGCCGGCCGCCCCGAAGTGGGCGGCGAGCGACTTCGCGGCGGTCCTGAGCGAGGCGACGATCTGGTCCCCGCTGTCGATCAGTGCCGCGACCACGATGTACACCGCCCCACCGACGACCACCACGACGGCGGCGCAGGTGATCCCGGCGGCGAGCGAGCGGTTGACCCCGGCCCTGACCAGCCGCCGGAAGAAGGGCCGCAGCAGCGCGGTCCCGAGCAGGGCCAGCAGCACCGGCGTCACGGCGGTCCGGAACGCCACGCACAGCCGGACCCCGACCCAGACCACCCCGGACACCAGCAGCACGACGGCACACCAGGCGGCGAGACGCCGAACGGGCTCGGGCAGCAGACGCACCCCACCAGTGGAACACGCACCGCCCGGACCGTCCTGCACGGACGGTCCGGGCGGGTGACGAAGGTAACCAGTCAGCCCCGCGGGACCCGCCCTCGGCCCCGCGGGACCTGCCGTCGGCCCCGCTGGATCTCATGCCGGCCCGCGCGATCTCAGGCCTGCGGTCCGCCCTCGGTCATGCCGTGCACGGCCGGGACCGTACCCAGCCGCCCCTTCTGGAAGTCCTCGAACGCAACCTGGCCCTCGCCAGCCACGGCCCGCAGCAGGCCGAACTGCAGACGGCGGCAGGGGCATTCACCGCGCCCGCCGCTCGGCGATCCGGGCCGACCACCAGGCCGCCACCACCCTGCGGGAAGCCACCAAGGAACTCGCCTACGCCACACACGATCCGGGCGGACTCGCCATCGCCCTGATCTTTGCCGCCATCCACCTGGCGCGCGCCGCCGCCAGGTGGCACGAGCAACGCGGCCACGAGCGGCAGGCGGCAGCGGCCGGGAAAGCCTTCCGCCATCTGCAGGCGGGTTACCAGCAGGCCGGCGAGCCAGTACTGGCGGACCTCAGCCGCTGCACCCCACGCACCGCCACCGTCCGCCGCTTCGAGCAAGACCTGCTCGCAGCCCTCCCCGACCACGCCGACCGCATCCTCGGCGACCCGGCCTGGCCGGCCCTGACCACAACTCTCGCCCGCGCCGAGTCCGCCGGCCACAACCCCCGGCGCCTCTTGGCCGAAGTCGCCGCCCAACGAGAACTCGACACCGCCGAACAGCCCGCCGAAGTCCTCAACTGGCGCATCACCGTCCAGCCGAACAAGCGAACTCAGGCAGCACGCGGTCAAAGCACCCGGACAGCCACGCCAGTCACACCCGCACCACAGCCCACCCCTATGACGCTGAGCGAACGGCCAACGGAACGCAGCCGACACCGATAGAGGAGGCGGCCCTCAGCGGCGGCAGACGAGGATGCCGCCCAGGCACGTGATCTCGAAGGCCCCGTACTGGGCGATGTGATCGACAAGGAGTGCCCGAGCCCGCTCGATCGTCGCCTCGAACGGCACATCGTGCTGGTCCGCCCACGCCCGGTACGACGCCATGTGCGCAATCACCGGCTCGGGATCCTGGACCGAGATGGTGCCGGGCAGCTCGATCGTCTCCCGGTGCCCGCTCAAAACAGTTCCAGGTCCTCGCCGCTGGCGTCCACGATGACTGGCCGGGGCTGGGCAGGGAGGCCGTCCAGGCGGTCAGGACCGGCCGCGGCGGCCACGGCAGGGGCCGTCTCGGCCAACCAGACACGAAACCGCTCGGCGGCTTCGCGGTAGGGGACTCGCGCCAGGACACAGTGCTCGCCGGAGGGGCAGCAGTCGACGGCGACCGTGAGCAGGCAGGAACGGGGCGCGTTCTGACTGCCCGTCCAGGACACGCGCAGGACACCGCAGGGCGTGCGCCCGCGGGGGGCTCGGTGGGTCGGGCGCAGCGATCGGCAGGCTATGTGGGCGGTCCACGCGGCGAGGTGCGGCAGGGGCAGGGTGGTGCGTGCGCGGCAGCCGGGGCAGCGGTGCCAGTGGCGGAGCCAGTCGTCGGTGTCGGTGTGGAAGAGGCGTGTGTAGCGGTTCGCCACCCGGATGTCGTTGCTGTACAGGTGATCGGGGCGTTCCTGTGTGTTGCAGGACTGGCAGACGGGGGCGCGGACGTAGCCGTGTTCGTGGCAGTGGTCGAGGACGGCGGCGGGCACGGTGCGACAGACGGCGCACACCCACCCGGCCACCCTGCGGGAGGTACCGGGCTTCCTGCTGAGCACCGAGTACAGCTGACCTTCCAGCTCCTTGTTGTACGGGCGCAGTGAGGCGGTGGGGCCCTCGGGGCTCGTCGTCTGCCGACCGTCGGCGTCCCGGTCCTGCCGGGGGTGGGAGGGCGGCACGGTGGCGGCCGCGCTCGCCTGGCGGGTCCGCGCGGCCTGCACCCACTGCGTCTCGGCGTGCTCGGCCGCGTCGAGCAGCCTGACCACAGCGCGCGGCAGCCACCACGTCCGCCGCGTCCCGTCGCGGTTCCGCTCCACGAGTATCTGTCGCCAGTCGATCCCCGCCAGGGGGTACGGCAGGCCGGCTTCACGTCGTGCCGCCCTCTCGGGGCCGCCCATCTCCTGCAGTTCCCCCGTGATGCGCCGGCGCCAACGCAGCGGCGTTTCCTCGTCGCGCTCCCGCCTCGGCGCCCCACGAAACGGACCGATGCGGACCAGGTCCTGCCGATCCATCCCGACCGCGTTCAGTTCCGCGGCCGCCCGGCGCACCTCATTCTCCAAGACACTCCACTGCCCGCCGCTCGCCCTCACCGTCGCCACCACATGGCCGCCGAGCAGGACGTACCCCACCCGGGCATGGACAGGAGAGCAGGTGAATGCCCCAGCAGCCGTCGGCATGGCACTGTCGGCCGTCAGATCGACCCAAAGGGCGTCCGCGGCACCCAAGGTGATCAGGCCGTCCGCGCGACCGGGCATGACACGCTCTGACATACCGACAGGCTAACGGCCTGCGGGTCTCCAAGCGCCTCGGCCAGCCAGGCCGCGCCCGCGACTCCTTTATTCCTGAGGATCTGCTTTTTCAGCACCTCCCGTGCCCGTAGCCTCACCACCAGAACGTCAGGAACCGGGCAAGTCGCCCTCGCACCTCAGCGGTCCCCGAGCCCAGACGAATTGAGCAACAGAGAGTCACCGCAGGCACCGAAACTATCGAGGTGCGGGTGAAATACCGGCACCTCGCCGTCGGCGTCACCATCCGCTTCCGCGTCAAAGGCACCGAGGAGACCTGCAACGTAAAGGTTCTCCGCGTCACCGAGTACCCCAACTTCGAGGCACCCTTCTCGATGGCGAAGGCCCGGCAAACGTCAACCCCACCGCCACTCGCGACACGCAGCTCGCCAGCATCCGCACGATCTATGGTCCCGCCCCATTACTAGGAGACCAAGAAGGCTTGATCTTCGATCATGCCCTCTGACCTGCGATTTCCTTGGTTGCAGTGTCTCCGAGTCCGCACCCGGTCCGCAGGCCGCCGAGAACGGCGTCCATGACGGTCCGGGTGCGGTCTTCTTCGCCCGGCCAGAGGTGCGCGTAGATCCGCAGTGTGATGACGGCGGATGCGTGGCCGAGGACCAGCTGGACCTGCTTGACGCTCGCTCCGCCGGCGATGAGGGCGGAGGCGTAGAAGTGGCGCAGGTCGTGGGTCACCATGTGCGGCAGCTCGACGGGCTTGCGGCCCTCGCGCTCGGCCGCCTCGTTCTCCGCCTTCTGCAGCTCCTTACGAGCGCAGTTCCATTCGGTCTTCCAACGGCGGTAGTTGAGCGGTTCCCCCTCCTCCATCGTGAACAGCCGCTCCTTGGAGGGTCGTGCGGCGAGGTGCGTGAGGAGTGCGTCGGTGACGACCTCGCCGACCGGGACCGTACGCCGGGACTTGGCGGTCTTCGGCGGACCGATCTTCCCGGACTGGAGGCGCTGGCGCTCGACGCGGATGGTGCCGGCCTTGAAGTCAACGTCCGACACCTTGAGGCCGAGCAACTCGCCTATTCGCAAGCCTGATCCGGCAAGGGTGACGATGGCCGCGCGGATGTACGGCGGCATCACCCGGGCCATGGCTTCGACTTGCGCGACCGTGGGCGGGGTGACCTCCTCATCTGGCATGGGCGGGAGGGTGATGCGGCGGCACGGGCTGGACGCGATGACCTTGTCCTCGACGGCCGCGGTCATGAGGCGCACGAGGACGTCGTAGACGTTGCGCACACTGCCGGGGCCGAGTTGCTCGGACAGGTTCTTGAACAGGACCTGGAGGTCGTTGCGACGTATCGCCGCCATGGCGCGGGAGCCGAGCGCCGGGACGAGGTGGAGCCGGAGCGCGTTGTCGGTGATCCGCTCACCAGCCTCGCTTGCTATGAGCGACTCCTCCCACTTCTTCGCGTACTTCTCGAACGTGATCCGTCCGGCCTGCGGATCGACGTACTGGCCCGTAACGATGCTGGCCGTGACCTCGTCGAGCCAGCGCTGGGCGTCGATCTTGCGGTCGAAGTGGCGGGCGTGCTCCTTGCCGTCGAGGTCGCGGTAGCGGGCCCGCCATTTGCCATTGGGACGCTTCTGGATGTTCGCCAAGTGGCTTCTCCCTTGCGTTGGTTATCGGTGGTAGCCGCCGCCCTCGATGTGCTCGGTGAGGGTGCGGGCGTCGCGCTCGTCGCCCATGAGGCGAAGGCACTGCTCATGGATGGCCCGTGAGCTGTCGGGGTGGGTCTGGATGTACTCGGCGATGCCGACGACGGCGTGGTGCAGCCTGTCCTCGGCGTCGCGTGTCTCGTAGTACGCCTCGACGGCTTCCTGGACGAGCCGTCTGCTGTCGAGGTCCAGCCCTTCCAACGGCGGGGACATCAGCTCTTCGAGGGGCAGCTCGAAGACGCGGGCGAAGGCGAGGGCTTCGTCGACGTTGATACGGCGGCGTGGGGTGCCGTTCTCGATACGCCAGACGGCGGTCTGGTTCATCTTGACGCCGGCCTTGGACACCCGGTCCGCCAGCTCGATCGTGCTCCATCCCCTGACCTCGCGCTCCAGCGCCACCCGCGCGGCGATGTTGCCCTCGCTGTAGAGCAGCGGCACCTCACCACCGTCGGCCTTGTCGCCTGCCATCGAACCTCCATCCTGACCGTTGTTTTCCCAATTGAAACATGACCTTCCCGATTTGGCTAAACGGCGATCATCGAGTACAACCTATGCAGAACGAAGTGTCGCCTAGTCGATTGGGAATGCATGCGATATCCGACCACCGCCGAGGTCGCCGAGCGCTACCGCACAGCGGAGAGCACCGTCCGCTACTGGCGCCAGATCGAGAAGGGCCCGCGTGGCATCAAGATCGGCAAGCGGGTGCTGTACCCCGAGGCCGAGCTGCTGCGCTACGAGCGGGCGCTGATCGAGGGCCGAGACGAGTGGGGTCTGGCTTCCTGAGCCGCCGGAAGCCCGGGACACGGAAACGGCCCTCGGCACGCCAACGCCGAAGGCCGGAGAGTCCCCCGCACACCGCCCATCCCTGAACGAACAAGCCGACGAGGGGCTGGACCTTGCCCGTCCTGCCCCTCGTCTGAGAGGAACGTCTATGGAGGACTCTACGTCCCCCACCAACCCGAACACGGTCCCCAAGGTCAGCTGGCCCGAGGTCGCGGTCCCCGGCCAAGGCGTCCCCGGACGCCGCGGGGACGAGCATTCTGCTGCCGGGGTATCAGGGGACCATCCCCTCGATACATCCGGTCGCCTGTCGGCGCGAGCCGCGGTCCCCATACCCGCATCCGTTGGAGACGTGCAGGTCAGCGGCATCGGCGTGCCAACGGGGACCGGTCCCCAAGACCCTGGAGTTGCACCAGGGGACCGCACTGGGGACCGGGACAACGGCCCTCACCTGTCGCCGGGGACCGACATCCCCGTGGAGCGGGCCGAGCAACATGAGATCGCGGCCATGGATGGCGGGACACATGCTGGAGGCCATGAAGCCGCCGGTGTTCAGGTGGCCGCTGACGGGGTCGCCCTGCTGGACGAGTTGCGGGCAGTGATCGGCAAGTACGTGGTGCTGCCCAGCGAGGAGGCGCTGACCGCGGTCACCCTGTGGGTGGCGGCCACGCACATCCAGACGGCGTTGCAGCACGCGCCACGTCTGGCGGTGGTGAGCCCGACGAAGGGGTGCGGCAAGTCCCGGGTTCTGGACGTGCTCCACGAGACCGTGCACCAGCCGATGATGACGGTGAACACCTCCCCGGCGGTCATCTTCCGGGTCATCGGCAAGAACCCGCCCACCCTGCTGGTGGATGAGGCGGACACCATCTTCGGCCCGAAGGCGAGCGGTGACAGTGAGATACTGCGCGGCCTGCTGAATGCCGGGCACCAGCGCAATCGGCCCGCCTGGCGAATCTCCGGTCCGGAGCACAAACCGACTCCGTTCCCCACCTTCGCCATGGCCGCCATCGCGGGGATCGGCGACCTGCCGGACACGGTCATGGACCGTGCGGTCGTTCTGCGGATGCAGAAGCGTAAGCCGGGCGAAAAGGTCACCCCTTTCCGCTCTCGGTATTCGGTGCCCGAACTCAACGCGCTGCGTGATCAGCTGGCTGCCTGGTTGGGCCCGCTGCGCGGGCAGGCTGCCCGCATGGTGCCGCACATGCCGGTGGAGGACCGGGCGGCGGACACCTGGGAGCCGCTGGTCATCATCGCCGACCTGGCCGGCGGCCACTGGCCCGCCCAGGCCCGTGCCGCCTGCCTGGCCATGACCCGCCATGAGGCGGTCCAGGACGAGCAGAGCAGCCTGAAGACGCGGCTGCTGCGCGACATCCATCGCATCTTCGCGCAGGCGGACAACCCCGAGGCCCTGGCCACCCAGGATCTGGTCGCCGCTCTGATCCAGGACGCCGAAGGCCCGTGGGCGGAACACGGCACCAAGGGGCTGAACGCCTACCACCTGAGCAACCTGCTGCGGGACTTCAACATCAGCCCGGCCAACTACCGGTTCGACAAGGGCAGGCAGGCCAAGGCGTACATGCGCAACCGGTTCCTGGACGCCTGGGCCCGCAACTGCCCGGACCTCGTCGAGGCGGCACCCGAGCCCGAACACGGCGCTGCCCCTGCCCGCATGCCGCAGGGCAGGCCGCCCGCCGCCCCGGCGGGGACGCTGCCTGTCGGCCCGCCCGGTGGCCCCGCCGGGCCGAAGCGCGCTCTCTGATCCCACCGGGGTCCGTATCACTTCGTCGCATCCGTCCCCGCGCAGGTCAGCGCGGGGACGGACTCACTCGCCGGGACGGAGTTCTCCGTACCTGCCCAGGTTTCCGTACCTGTGCTGACCAGGCATGCGACGGATGCGACGGACGTGACACAGCCCCATCCCCCGCTACACCGGAGCACCACCATGGACACTGCAAACGACATGAACCCCTCTTCTTCCCGACGCTGGGGTTGGTTCAGCCGGGACCGACGAACAGCAGCAAGCTGGAGCGAACGAGCCCCTAAAGAGGCTTCGTCCGCGCTTGCCCCCGCCCCTGGAGTGGCGGAGGGAGAGGGGGCCGGGCGCCAGCGGGCGCACGAGCCTGATGAGGGGGTGAACGAGCCCCGCACCGCGTCTACCGCCGACAACGCCGAGCAGCCCGTCGCCGACTCCGTCACCCCACACGCCGAGCCGACCGCCCGTCAACCGCCCGCCGCCGTTGAGCAGCCCTCGTGGCGTGAGCCCGACGCCCCCGCACTGCCCGCGCGGATGAACCGCAAGCGCACCATCGAGAAACGCGACCAGGAGAAGAAGATCCGCTTTACCCCGACCGCAGTCCGCCTCATCGATGCCGAGGCCAGGCGGCGCCACCAGAAATTCGCCGGCTTCGTCGGCGACGCCGCCCTCGCCGTCGCGCTCGGCAAGGCGGACATGGTCGGCAGCCCAGAGGACGACCCCATCCGCCCTCTGGTGGAGGCCATCGAAGCGCACGCCAAGGCGTTGAACCGGATCGGCACCAACCTGAACCAGGTCACGGCAGCCATCCACTCCGGCGCGATACCCGAGCGCGCCGAGGTCGTCCTTGACCGCATTGAGCAGGCCGCCGAGGCCAGTTACGCACTCATGGACCGGCTCCTGGCGGAAGGGGCCGGTCATGGTGCCTGACGTCTCCACCGGCTCCAGCACGCTCGGCCTGATCAACTACCTCTTCGGCAAGGGGCGGCGCGACGAGCACACCGACCCCCACATCGTGGCCGCCTGGGACATGGCCGGCGCCCCTGACCCCGGCCGCGACCCCGAGGCCACCTACACCCAGCTCGCCCGGCGTCTGGACCACCACGCCGACCTGCGCACCCGGGAGCTCGGCGGAAAGCAGCCACCGCAGCATGTGTGGCACTGCCCGGTGCGCACCGCGCCTGGCGACCGCTACCTCACCGACGCCGAGTGGGCCGAGAGGTTGCCCGCCGCGTCGTAGCCGCCACGGGCATCGCCCCCGAGGGAGACGACAAGGCGTGCCGCTGGATCGCGGTCCGGCACGCCGACGACCACATCCACATCATGGCCACCACCGTCCGAGCCGACGGCCGCCGCCCTCGTACGAACCGGGACGGCTGGCGGGCACAGCTGGAATGCCGCAAGATCGAGGCCGAGTCCGGGCTGCGCCGCCTGAAGTCCGGTGACCTCACCGCCCCGCGTACCCCGACCGGCGCCGAGCGGGCGAAGGCGGAACGCCAGGGCCGGGAGGAGACCGCGCGGGAGTGGCTGCGCGAAAAGGCGTACGCGGTCGCCGCGGCCGTACGCAGCATCGACGAGTACTTCACCGTGCTGCGCTCCCTCGGCATCCAGGTCAGGCCGCGCATCGGCCCCGAGACCGGCGAAGCGACCGGCTACAGCCTGGCCGCGCCCGGCGACACGGCCAACGGCGAGCCGGTCTGGTACGGCGGCTCAAAGCTCGCCCCCGACCTGTCCTGCAACCGTCTGCGCGAACGCCTCCCGACCCAGGAGCTGGCCGACCGCCCTCAACCGGTGGCGGACCCGGCCGAGCCGTGGCACCGCGCCGAAGCCGCCATCCGCCACGCGCACACCGTCCTCGACTCAGGTGGCGAGGCCGTGGCCCAGGGCCACCTGGATGCCTTCGGCGACACCCTCCACAACCTGGCCCTCGCCACCCACGGCTCGCACCGGACCGAACTGCAAGCAGCGGCACAGGTGTTCAACCGCGCCCGCCGCTCGGCGATCCGGGCCGACCATCAAGCCGCCACCGCCCTACGGGAAGCCGCCAAGGAACTCGTCTACGCCACACACGATCCGGGCGGACTCACCATCGCCCTGATCTTTGCCGCACTCCAGTTGGCGCGGGCAGCCGCCAAGTGGCACGAACAACGCGGCCACGAGCAGCAGGCCGTCGCAGCTGAGCAAGCCTTCCGTCACCTACAGGCCGGTTACCAGGAAGCTGCCGCGCCGGTCTTGGCGGATCTCACCCGACGCGCGCCACACGCCGCCACCATCAGCCGCTTCGAGCAGGATCTGCGCGCAGCCCTCCCCGACCAGGCCGAACGCGTCCTCGCCGATCCCGCTTGGCCAGCCCTGACCACAACCCTCGCCCGCGCCGAGACCGCCGGCCACTACCCCCGGCGTCTCTTGGCCGAAGTCGCCGCCCTGCGAGAACTCGACACCGCCGAACGCCCCGCCGAGGTCCTCAACTGGCGCATCACCGTCCAGCCGAATAGGCGAGCACAGGCAGCACGCAAGCGAAGCAGCACACCGGGAGCGTCCTCTCGGTCCCTGGCGCTCCAGCCCTCGGCGACGACGCCGGCTTCCAGGCCCGAGGAACATGGACGACATCGATAGATCAAGCAGTTGGCTCTCGGACGGTGTTGACGTCCTGCTCTGTGATCACTTCAGGCTGCTTCGGCTCCAGGAGCAGAAGCGGATTCGCTGGCTGGCACGACGGACAAGCGGGTAACCCATTCCATGACTTCAGCCAGGTGCTCGGCCAACAACCCGATGTGGGGATCAGGCTGGACCAAGAGAGTCGCCATGCCCCGCGCCGTGCGCTCTGCTGCCCAGGCATGGTCCAGGGCGGTGAAGTCATCGTCGACCCAAGCAACAGGCTTGTCGCCCAGCCAGACATCGACATGGTCTCGTTTCCAGAGATAGCCGTTGGGGTGGCTGGTGGTGATCTGTAGACGCGGGAGGTCGACGTATGGCAGGGACGGGAGGCCGAGGAGCGGCCCAATCAGGGTGCTGGCGTCCTGGCGCCAGCTGGTGCACCAGACCGGGGTGACCAGGCCGGTCCGTATCACGTCCATGAGCAAGGGGCCATGGCTCGGGCTGAGCCAGACGGTGACCGGATCGTCGGCGCTACAGCCGGTGGGAACGACGTCGTGGCGGTCGTGGGTGGCCGGACTGGTCCCATCGGCGTCCGGGAAGGGTATGAGGACGCCGTCGACGTCGAGGAGCAGATAGGGCGGGCGCATCGGTTTCTCCCAAGAGGCGGCGGAGTGGGGGTCAGAGCTTGCGCGCGGTGATCAGCAACGTGGTGGGCCAGAGGCCGCGGCGGGCGTCGTGGAACTCCTGGGCCGAGGTGAGCCAGAGGCCGGCGCGGTCGAGGTGTTTCTCCCAGCGGTCGGCATCGAAGTCCCAGCGGGCGATGGGTAGGCGGGTGCGGTCGGGGAGAGTGACGTAGTCCCGGCGGGGTCGGTCGTCGGCTGTGGGTCGCAAGCCGCCGCGCTTGGGGTGGGGGACGGAGAAGGCGAGGGTGCGCCCGGGTTTAAGGTGCTGAGCGATGGCCGGGAGCAGCAGCTCGGGGGCTACCAAGCCGATGGCCCCGAAGACGGAGTAGATGGCGTCGAACTGCTCGTCGGAGGCTTGCAGGTAGTGCAGGGCATGGCCGGCGACGAAGGTCAGATTGTTCAGCCGCCCGTAGTGCGACCGGGCCCGGCGGACCTGCAGGCCGACCAGATCGACACCGGTGACCTGGGCGCCGTAGCGGGTGGCGAGGTGGGCGGCGTTGTGACCGGGGCCGCAGCCGAGTTCCAGCAGCCGTTTGCGGCGCAGGTCCGAGCCGAGAATCTCGGCTCCGGGCCCGCTGCCCGGGCGCGTTGTCCATTCCATCCGGGCGGGTACCGACAGCGGCTCGGCGGGGCTGGCCGTAGTGCGCTGGAGGGCGTGGACGTACCACGGGGAAGCCTGGGCGAGCACGTCAGACCTCCAGGAAGTGGAGGATGTCGGTGAGATGGCGGCGCACGGCCGTGATGTAGGCGGGGTCGGTGGCCGGGTCGTTGATCCAGCGGATGGACTGTTCCATGAACCACTCGACGGCCCACATGCGGTGCCAACCCAGCGCCCAGTTCTCGGCGGTGAGCCCGCCGCGCTGAGTGAGAGCGTCCGGGGTGCCGCCAGCGGTGACGTACTGCTCCAGGAAGACACGCAGACGTACGGGGTCGGGGGTGTCGAGGGTGCCGTGCCAGCTGGCGAGGTCGAGCAGGCCAGGGCCGGTGAAGGCGCGGGCGAAGTCCAGCAGCCGCCAGCCGTGTTGGCCGATGTGGAGGCTGGTGGGGTGGAACTCGGAGTGCACCCAGCCGAACGGCGCCACCGTCGTACCGGCCGACCGGGCCTTGGCGGCCTGAGCGATCCGGTCGAGCGCGTCCTCGATGTCGTCCGTGTCTTGCCAGCGCTCGGCCTTGCGGAGCTGGGCGAGGTGTTCCAGGGCCCGGTTCGGCAGTGAGCGGAGGCGGGCCTGGTCGAGGACGGGCAGGGCGGCAGCCGTACGGGTGCCGTGCAGGACCACGGCTGCGGCGGTGCCGTCGAGGTCGTCGGCGTCGCGGACGGCGGGGCCGAGGTCTTCCATGAGCATGCCGAGCCAACCGTCCAGGACGGCGGAGGCGTGGACCTGCGGGACGGGGACGCCGAGCGTATGTGCCAGACGGAGGGACTGATCCTCGTTGTCGAAGGGCCGCTTCGCGTACTTGAAGATCGCGGTGCTGGCGTCGGGGAAGGTCAGGCGCTCGACACCGGACATGGACCACACGCGCACCTCCTCGCGCACGGCGGTGGTCCGTCCGGCCATGGTGAGCAGGTTGTCGAGGAGTTCGGCGCTGGGGTTCGCGGTCACGTGGGGGCTCCAGGGAGGTTGGGGGCGTCCGGGGCGGGCGAGAGGTGCCGGCCCGCCCCGGAGCCTGGTGTGCGGGGTGGTGCTAGGCGGCAGGGCTCACGCGACGGGCGTAGACCTGCTCGATCCAGCCGGACTTGAAGGCCGCGAGGTCGTCGCGGAAGGCGGTCATCGACGCACCGTAGGGCGCGACGACTCCGCCGGACTGGTCCGGCACGGACTGGCAGCCGTGCACGAGGCGGCCGCCGAGGGCGGCGTGGGCCTTGATGGACTCGATGCGGCGGTGCTCGTTGAACCAGCCGCCGTGGTAGACCTCGTCGAGCGTCCCGCCCATCTCGTCGTCCAGGTCGAAGACGACGGAGGTGGCGGCGGGGAAGAACCAGCACGGGCCGACGTTGGAGATGTGCCCGTCCAGCTCCACCTTGTTCAGTGCCATCAGCGTGGCCGCCTCGCGCAGCATCCGCAGGTGCTCGGCGGTGATCTGCGGCAGGCCGAGGTTGGCGAGGTGCTCGTCGCGGAACAGGTAGGCGTACACCTCGTACGCGGTGGACAGGACTCGGGCGGCGTCCGAGGTTGAGGCGGCGTGGGCCTTGATGAAGTCCAGCGCGAGCTGCTCGACCGCACTCTCGGTGGTCTCCTGCAGCTCCAGGAGCTGGGACTTGACCAGCTCCCAATCGGCGACGAGCCAGGTGTTGGACTCGAAGCGGAAGAAGTACTCGGCCGGGTCGATGGTGATGCGCCGGCCGTCGACCTGGATGCCGGGCAAACGGCTCCAACGCTCGTCGAACGCCTCAGGCAGTACGACCGTGATGGCCGCGGTGTCGATGGTGGTCACCGTGTCTCCGTCTCTGATCGGCCGGGTTGGGGCACAGGAATGCCCGAACCCGGTCTAGGCGTACGGAACTTCGGGGACCTCCCGGCCGAAGGGGGGAGCCTGGTCACGGTGTCGGACCGGGGCCGGGCGGCTGATGTTTAGTGAACCCTCCGTCACGCACAGTGGGTACGGTGAGAGGCAGTTGAAGCGGTATACGCGGTTTACAGCTCCGGAGCGGAGGCGATCGTGGCAGCGCCGAGAGGTCCCAACTCCCGCCTGCGTGAGGTGATCCAGGGGATCGGCTGCACCTTCGAGGCTCTGGCGAAGGACATCCGGCGTATCGCGGCCGAGAACGGCGAGATCCTCCAGACCAACAAGTCGGCCGTCTCCCACTGGGTGAATGGCACACGCCTGCCGACCGGACGGACCGGCCAGCACCTCGCTGAGGCGCTGTCCCGACGAACAGGCCGCACCATCACCTTGGTCGAGATCGGCCTTCGTGCACCCGAAGCGGCGGCGTCAGGAGAGCCCGATCCGGTTCTGGCTGCCACGGACCTGGGCCGAGCCGACGTTGAGCGTCGTCGTTTCCTGGCCGTGGCTGCCTTCACCACGGCCGGCGTGGCCATGCCGCTCTTCTACGACCATGAGGCCACGGCACGCATGCTGCGGGCCCGCACCGGCAGCTCGGTGGTCGGGATGGAGGATGTGGATGTCGTGCGGCAGATCACCGCAGCCTTCAGCGCGGCTGACGAACGCCTCGGCGGCGGCCACGGCCTGACCACCGTCACCGCCTACCTGGCCGACACCGCCGCGCCCATGCTCCGCGGACGCTTCCCGAACGAAGCCCTACGGCAAGCCGCCTTCGGAGCCGTTGCCGAACTCGCCTACCTCGCCGGGTGGAAGCACCACGACCTCGGCCAAGAAGGCGCCGCCCAGCGCTACTACCAGGTCGGCTACCAACTCGCCTGCGAAGCCGACCCCGCGGTCACGCCGCCTGGATGATGCGCGCCCTCGCCCATCAAGCCCTCAGTCTCAAGCAGCCCCACCACTGCGTCGACCTCGTCGAAGGCGCCCTCACCCGCGGCCTGGGGCACATCGACGGCCAGACCGAGGCGCTACTACACATCACCCACGCCCGCGCCTACGCCGCGGTCGGCGCAAAGCCCGCAGCGGCCCGCGCCCTGCTCGCCGCCGAGGACGCCCTCCTGCGCGACGACGGCCCGCAGCCCAGCTACTCTCGCGTCAGCGGCCCGGCAGCCGGCACCGTCGCCAGCCACACCGCCCGCACCTTGACTGACCTGGCCGACCATGTCGGCACTGAGCAACAGCACCGCGACGCCCTGGTGCGCTGGGACCCCGAGAAGTACAAGCGCGTCCACGCCCTTACCTATGCCGACCTCGGCGACAGCCTCGCAGCCCAGGCCCGAGCCGACGAGGCCGTAGCCGCGTGGTCACAAGCCCTGACCCTCATGGAGGGCATGACCTCCGACCGCACCCGCAAAGCGATCACCTCACTCCGCTCCACACTCTCCATCTACCAGCGCCGCAAAGTGCCCGGAGCCGCCGAACTCGCCCACCGCGCACGCGAAGCACTGGCCTAAGCTGCCACCATCCGGCCGACGAAGGGACACAAGCCGTGGCTCAGCGGACCACCGACGACCAGCCCAAAGCCCTGCCGCCCGCCCTCGAATCCATGACCCTGCTGGTCGCCGCCGTCATCGTCCACGACAAGGCCACCAACCGCGTCGTCCTCCTCCAGCGCAGCCAGAACGCCAAGTTCGCCCAAGGCATGTGGGACCTCCCCGTCGGCAAGAGCGAACCCGGCGAACCCATCACCGAAACCGCCGTGCGCGAGCTGTACGAGGAGACTGGCCTGACGGTGAAGCCAGAGTCCCTGAAGGTCGCCCACATCATCCATGGCGCCTGGGGCGTGGAGGCCCCCAACGGCTTCCTCACCGTCGTCTTCGCCGCCCACCAGTGGACCGGAGAACCCGAAAACCGCGAGCCACGCAAGCACGCCCAGGTCCGGTGGGTCGACGCCGGCTCAATCCCGGAGAACTTCGTGGACACCACCTCAAGCGCCCTCCACCGGTACCTTTCGGCAGGCCCGGAGGTCTCCCTCGACGGCTGGCAATAGGGGCGCCAACTGCAGAGTTGTTGCAGGAACACACTCCGGCGGACGCAGACAGGGAACACTCCTCGTTTCGGCGGTCACACGCCTTTACCGTCAAAACGGTGCATAGCCTCACGATACCGTGCGTCTCCGACGCTTTGACGGGACACCTTCTGCACCATCCGGAATCGACCGCACTCAGGACACTTCTGATAGCGCTTCCGTCCAAGCCTTACAGCTTTGAACGAGACAAAACTGACCCACTCAGTCGAGAACAAGTGACCCATCGCGCACTGCACCACTACTCGCGCCATTAGCCCCATCCTTCCTTGCTGCACCTTTTCGCACCATACGGCGGAAGTCGAGATTTACGTTCGGATCCTGCAGCGCCAGGACCAGCGCACCGAACATGATGACCGCGAAACTGAAGAGCCCCATGAAGATCGCTATGCCAGCGTGAAGCATGATGCCCAGCCAGAACACACGTCTCCGCATCGAGAGCTTCCAGAACAACGCGAATGATAAAGTGAGCTCGGCGATAATGGTACCCCAAGTGAAAGCGGAGACTGTGTATCTGTTTTCCAGGATGGGCTGCGCAACCGGCTTCCAGAACCCAAGAAGCCCGAAGGTCGGATCATTCAGCCAGTAGTAGAGGGCCGTACCGTTGGCCCACTCTTTCACGCCAAATTTTGCCACGGCCGACTGAAAATAGATCCCCGCTACTTGAATGCGTATCACCCAATGGGTGACATAGCAGAACGCGGCTGCCGAGTTCGCCAAGGGTTTCTTCGTGTCTTTAACAGTCCAATGCCATACCCGATCGTCCGCCAGCCCGAAGGGGATCATGGTCAGAGTCAGAATAAGAGCAACGTTGTCGCCGCCGTCCGGCAGGCTGAGCGAGTTGGCGATACTGAAGGCAACCCACCACTGCGGAATGACAAAGATTCTAGGCCGCCAGCCGATGATGGACGGCACCAAGAGCAGGGCCAGAAGGTATCTACGGACGTCGGGACTTAATCCGTGCCCACCGACGCAGAACCCTGAAACGGCCGACACCCCGTCACAGTACGGCGCTCTCCCCATGCCGATAACCGGGTGAAAGAGAGCCCCAGCCGACGTGAACACGAGGGTGGCGAACATACCAGTCGCCAACAACGTGCGCGCGAGGCCGTAGACGTTGGTACGAGGGTCGAATCGTTGCGCATCGACGGGTGGCTGCCATCTGGTCATTTTCAGCACTGGACGTTCACCGCCGCTGCCTTCGCGATCCGGTACTGATGCTTTGCAATGCTCCGCCACGCCCAGGGGACGGGCTCCTCCGAAGTCAGGATGATCTCTCCGCACAGCGTCGGAATCGGAGACCCATTCACCACCTGGGGCGCAGCCTTAAAATCGCTAACCCGGCAGTCGGCAACGATGTACGCGCCGCATTCTTTCCACGCCCTTTCTGGGATCGAGTGGAGCAGGCTGGCCATCTCAGGCCCTTGAGCCCTTGCTCTCCTGCTGGCGCCAAAAAGATTCGACGGAGTGGCGTTGGGGCCGATGAGAGCATTCTTCGGCATTCCATCTCCGGCAATCTTGTAGGCCACGTTCGCCGGTGTCCTGGGACTCTTGGTGAAGAACCCCCACCCCTGCGGCCAAACCCTACTGATCGTCCGACGCGACGTTGCCATTCCGGGTGGAGAGGCCGCAGCATCAGGAAGTGCCGCCATAACAGAGATTACGCCGAGCACACCCCAGAGGGCGACGCCGCCAAAGAAGCCTATGCGAGACATTATTTTCCATACTCCCCGTAGGCGTCCGCTTCTGGCGGAGCCGCCCCCTTCAGACAATGGTCAGCCAGCCAACCCCGTCGACAGCGCCGCTACGGCCTTGTCGGTGGTCAGGTTCTGATGCTCCGGCGAGACGGTCAGTACGACGACCACGACACCTACGGCTTCAGCTGCGACGGAACCGGTGGTCGCGAAGCTCCAGTGCTGCACAGCCACCGCGTCGACCGCGACTGTGTCATTGGTGAAGAACCAACCAGCGGAGGATGCCGGGTTCACCGAGGTGCGCTTCTCGGCCACATCCCTGGCGACGTCCCAGGGACATGCTCTCCAGCCGCTTGAGCCCGTTCTGGACCTGATAGGGATCGCCCGACGTCACTTCGCTGCGGAACTTCTCCGCGAACCCGGAGTCCTTTGCTGCCGCCAACTGCAGGAAAGCGGCCACAGATTTACTGTCGGCACCCTTGGCCTGACCGGCCGGCACGAGGGCGACTTCCGGGTGGTCGTGGGCGACAGGTCCCTTACCCATAACCCCCAGAATGATCTCCGCCGTCGAGTACTTCGCCTTTTCTTTTCCGGTCGATGAGGAGGCCCATGAAACACCAGCCGATGCCCCTAGGGCGACCATGGCGGCGAGAGCGCCTGCCGCCACCCCTCTACGTAATGATCTCCGCTTTTTCATTTCCCCTCGTTTCAGGTCGTCGTGCAGAGACGTGCGATATCGAACACTAGTCACAGCAGAGAATTACCGCCTCGCGCGTTTCAGCTGTCCAGTATCGACCTGCATCAGACACGGCCGAAGTGGAATATTCCGCTCAGCAGAAAGCCATGATCAGGTATTTTTGGACTCCCCTTACTTTCGGCCGACGGAAAATTGCGTCCGACGTGGACAAACACCGGTCGCCGCAAACGGGACACGTCGTGATCAGCTACCCATTCGACCTGGCTGGATTGAAACGTTGCAGTCTCTGCGATCTGCGACTCCACGGCTCCTCAGAAGGGGCCAGCCGCTCCTGTGCCCGTGCTTCAGTTGCGGCCGGGCAAGCGATCACAACCTGACATCTCAGGACCACGACAGCCTTCGCGCCGTGCCATCCCCTCGCACACGTGGACCAGCAGTCCGCACACAGTCCGCAAGACACCCGCTCAAGACCGTCGCCACCCATCGCCACCAATCACCAAAAGGCCAGGTCAGCGCCCCACAGGAAACATCCCCGCAGGTCACCGACCCGGCCCACTACTAGGAGACCAAGAAGGCGGCAGCAAGCGCGGAACGAGCCCTTCCCTGTCCGGGCTGGGCTCGTTCGCATGTAGCTTCAGCGAGCCCTACAGTCCGCCCTCAGACATCCCGTGCACGGCCGGGACCGTGCCCAGCCGCCCCTTCTGGAAGTCCTCGAACGCCTGCTGGAGCTCATCGCGGGTGTTCATGACGAACGGGCCGTAGTGCGCCATCGGCTCACGGATCGGCTGCCCGCCCAGGAGCACGACCTCCAGGTCCGGCGTGTGCGAGTCCTGCTGCTCGTCCGCACGGACGGTCAGCGAGGACCCGGCGCCGAAGACGGCGGTCTGGCCCAGGTGGATCGGACGCCGCTCGGCGCCCACCGCACCGCGGCCCGCGAGGACGTACGCAAGGCCGTTGAAGTCCTCCCGCCACGGCAGCGTGAGCTCCGCGCCCGGCGCCAGCGTCGCGTGGATCATCGTGATCGGCGTGTGCGTGATGCCGGGACCGGCGTGGCCGTCCAGCTCACCGGCGATGACCCGGAGCAGCGCGCCGCCATCGGGCGTGGTCAGCAACTGGACGTTGCCACCGCGGATGTCCTGGTAGCGCGGGGCCATCATCTTGTCCTTGGCTGGCAGGTTCACCCACAGCTGGAGGCCGTGGAAGAGACCGCCCGACATGACGAGGTGCTCCGGCGGCGCCTCGATGTGAAGGAGGCCGGCACCGGCCGTCATCCACTGGGTGTCGCCGTTGGTGATGGTGCCGCCACCGCCGTTGGAGTCCTGGTGGTCGAAGATCCCGTCGATGATGTACGTGACGGTCTCGAAGCCCCGGTGGGGGTGCCAGGGGGTGCCCTTGGGCTCGCCCGGCGCGTACTCCACCTCGCCCATCTGATCCATCATGATGAACGGGTCCAGGTGCCGGTAGTTGATCCCCGCGAACGCCCGACGAACAGGGAAACCCTCACCTTCGAAGCCGCTCGGGGCGGTCGTCACGGCCAGCACGGGACGGGCCACGGCATCCGCCGAAGCGGCCACACGGGGCAGCGCCAGCGGGTTCTCGACGGTCACTGCAGGCATGTCGGTACCTCCTTGTGCGCCAATATTAGTTGAGCGTTGAACTTTCTGCCAGCCCCAACAGAAAGAGCCCGGAGGACATTCCCTCCGGGCTCGTGTCGAGCGGCACTGGGCGACCGTCCGCGAAGCAGCGGCGTCGCACCGCACATCCGGGACGTCTAGCCGTACATCCGGCGCATCGCGAAATCGACCATCTGTTCGACGGCTTTCGCGTCGAAGACGATCCGGTGCTCGCCCTCCATGTCGAGCACGAAGCCGTAGCCGGTCGGCAGCAGGTCGATCACCTCGGCACCGGTGATCACGAAGTACTTGGACTCCTTGCCGGCGTACCGGCGCAGCTCCTTCAGCGAGGTGAACATCGGGATCACCGGCTGCTGGGTGTTGTGCAGCGCGAGGAAGCCGGGGGTGTCACCGCGCGGGCAGTACACCTTGGAGGTGGCGAAGGTCTGCTGGAAGTCCTCGCCGGCCATCTGCCCGGTGGTGAAGGCCCGCACCGCGTCCGCGAGCGAGGGCGGCGACGGCTCGGGGTAGAGCGGCGCCTGCTGGCCGTACCCGCCGACGCCGCCGGGCATCTGCTGCTGCGGGGGGACGTATCCCTGCTGTGCGCCCGCGCTCTGGTCGTAGCCGTACATGACCGCAAGAGTAGTCAAAGGTCCGGCTTCGAGTAGAGCCTCGTCACAGATGACGGCTCGGGGTTGCTTCTTATTACCGACGGGTAGCATCATCGTGCTACTAGTTGGTACGTGAACCAGATGCGAGGAGTCAGTGCCTCGCCGAGTCCTTAACGGGAGCCGTCGCCATGGGGCACTACAAGTCGAATCTCCGCGACATCGAGTTCAACCTCTTCGAAGTACTCGGGCGCGACAAGCTGTACGGCACCGGCCCGTTCGAGGAGATGGACGCCGAGACCGCCAAGAGCATCCTCGAGGAGCTGACCCGCCTCGCGGAGAACGAGCTGGCGGAGTCCTTCGCGGACGCCGACCGCAACCCGCCGGTGTTCGACCCCGAGACCAACACCGCGCCGATACCGGAGAGCTTCAAGAAGAGCTACAAGGCCTTCATGGACTCCGAGTACTGGCGTCTTGGCCTGCCCGAGGAGATCGGCGGCACCACCGCTCCCCCGTCCCTGATCTGGGCCTACGCGGAGCTGATCCTCGGCGCCAACCCTGCCGTGTGGATGTACTCCTCCGGCCCGGCGTTCGCCCGCATCCTCTTCGAGGAGGGCACCGAGGAGCAGAAGAAGCTGGCCTCCATCGCGGTCGAGAAGACCTGGGGCTCCACCATGGTCCTCACCGAGCCCGACGCGGGCTCCGACGTGGGCGCCGGCCGCACCAAGGCGGTCCAGCAGGAGGACGGCTCCTGGCACATCGAGGGCGTGAAGCGCTTCATCACCTCCGGTGAGCACGACATGGAGGAGAACATCCTCCACTACGTCCTCGCCCGCCCCGAGGGCGCCGGCCCCGGCACCAAGGGCCTGTCCCTCTTCCTCGTCCCCAAGTACCTCTTCGACTGGGAGACCGGCGAGCTGGGCGAGCGCAACGGCGTCTACGCCACCAATGTCGAGCACAAGATGGGCCTGAAGGCCTCCAACACCTGCGAGATGACCTTCGGCGACCGCCACCCGGCCAAGGGCTGGCTGATCGGCGACAAGCACGACGGCATCCGCCAGATGTTCCGCATCATCGAGTTCGCCCGCATGATGGTCGGCACGAAGGCGATCTCCACCCTCTCCACGGGCTACCTCAACGCCCTGGAGTACGCCAAGGAGCGCGTCCAGGGCCCCGATCTGGCGAACTTCATGGACAAGACCGCGCCCAAGGTCACCATCACCCACCACCCCGACGTGCGCCGCTCGCTGATGACGCAGAAGGCGTACGCCGAGGGCATGCGCGCCCTCGTCCTCTACACCGCCTCCGTCCAGGACGCGATCGCGGTCAAGGAGGCCGGCGGCGAGGACGCCTCGACCGAGCACGCGCTCAACGACCTCCTCCTGCCCATCGTCAAGGGCTATGGCTCCGAGAAGGGCTACGAGCAGCTCGCCCAGTCGCTGCAGACCTTCGGCGGCTCCGGCTTCCTGCAGGAGTACCCGATCGAGCAGTACATCCGCGACGCCAAGATCGACACCCTGTACGAGGGCACCACGGCGATCCAGGGCCAGGACTACTTCTTCCGGAAGATCGTCCGCAACCAGGGCGCCGCGCTGAACTCTCTCGCCGAGGACATCAAGAAGTTCCTGGCGCTCGGCACCGGCGGCGAGGAGCTGGCCGGCGCCCGCGAGCACCTCGCCAAGGCCGCCGTCGAGCTGGAGGCCATCGTCGGCCTGCTGCTGACCGACCTGGCCGCCACCCAGGAGGACGTCAAGAACATCTACAAGGTGGGCCTCAACACCACCCGCCTGCTCCTGACCTCCGGTGACGTGGTCGTCGGCTACCTGCTGCTCAAGGGCGCCGCGATCGCCGCCGAGAAGCTCCAGACCGCCTCCGCCAAGGACCGGGCGTTCTACACCGGCAAGATCGCGGCGGCGAAGTTCTTCGCGGCCAACGTCCTGCCGGGCGTCACCCTGGCCCGCAAGCTGTCGGAGAACGTCGACCTGGACCTGATGGAGCTGGACGAGGCCGCCTTCTAGTCCCGACCTCCCACCGACCCGCACGAGGGTCCGCTCCCGCACCGGGAGCGGACCCTCGTGGCGTCGTTAAGGTGAATCCATGAGTACAAGCCAGCGCTTCGACCGCGGCCACACCGACGACCTGATGACCTTCCTGGCGGCAAGCCCGTCGCCGTACCACGCCGTGGCGAACGCCGCGCAGCGGCTGGAGAAGGCCGGCTTCCGCCAGGTCGCCGAGACGGACGCGTGGGACACGGAGACACCGGCGGCCGCCGTCGCACGGAGTGGCGGCAAGTACGTGGTGCGCGGCGGCGCGATCGTGGCCTGGTACGTCCCCGAGGGCGCCGCGCCGCACACCCCCTTCCGCATCGTCGGCGCGCACACCGACTCGCCCAACCTGCGCGTCAAGCCGCGGCCCGACACCGGGGCGCACGGCTGGCGCCAGGTCGCCGTGGAGATCTACGGCGGCCCGCTGATGAACTCCTGGCTGGACCGCGACCTGGGCCTGGCCGGCCGGCTCACGCTCAGGGACGGCTCCAGCCGCCTGGTGAACGTCGACCGCCCGCTCCTGCGCGTCCCCCAGCTGGCGATCCACCTGGACCGCACCGTCTCGGCGGAGGGCCTCAAGCTCGACCAGCAGAGACATCTGCAGCCGGTGTGGGGCCTGGGCGACGACGTCCGCGACGGCGACCTGATCGCGTTCCTGGAGCAGGAGGCGGGCCTGCCGGCGGGCGAGGTGACCGGCTGGGACCTGATGACGCACTCCGTGGAGCCGCCCGCCTACCTGGGCCGCGACCGCGAGCTGCTGGCCGGCCCGCGCATGGACAACCTGCTGTCGGTGCACGCCGGCACGGCGGCGCTGGCGGCCGTGGCGACCGGGGCGGACGCGGGCGACCTGCCGTACATCCCGGTGCTGGCCGCCTTCGATCACGAGGAGACCGGCTCCCAGTCGGACACCGGCGCCGACGGCCCGCTGCTCGGCGGTGTGCTGGAGCGCTCGGTGTTCGCGCGCGGCGGATCGTACGAGGACCGGGCGCGCGCCTTCGCCGGCACCGTCTGCCTCTCCTCCGACACCGGCCACGCCGTCCACCCCAACTACGCCGAGCGGCACGACCCCACGCACCACCCGCGCGCCGGCGGCGGCCCCATCCTCAAGGTCAACGTCAACAACCGCTACGCGACGGACGGTTCGGGCCGCGCCGTGTGGGCGGCGGCCTGCGAGAAGGCCGGCGTCCCCTTCCAGTCCTTCGTCTCCAACAACTCCATGCCGTGCGGCACGACGATCGGCCCGATCACCGCGGCCCGGCACGGCATCCGCACCGTCGACATCGGCGTGGCGATCCTGTCGATGCACAGTGCACGCGAACTGTGCGCCGCCGACGACCCGTTCCTGCTGGCTCGCGCCCTGGTGGAGTTCCTCAAGGGCTGAGCGGGCCGAACGCGCGGCCCGGACCGGGGCCATGAGTGACCGCCTCCGCATGCTCACTCGATGTGGGGGTACCCGGAGTTGACCGGAAGGGACCGGAACAGGCCGGAACCACCGGACCTGACACCGGACTGGGAGGCGACACTCATGGGCCTCGGCGGGTGCATCATCCTCATCGCCGTGGGAGCCATCCTCACGTTTGCGACCGACTGGCACATGCAGGGGGTCAACCTCGACCTGGTCGGCATCATCCTCATGATCGTCGGGCTGATCGGCGTCACGACGTTCAGCAGCATCGCCCGGCGCCGCCGAGTGATGGTGCCCCCCTCGACGACGGTCGTGGAGGAGGACCGGCACCACCACACGCGTGACGGCTACAGCGACGGGTACGGCGCGTGAGCACACTCCCTGCCGGGCTCCGCCCGGTCAGGCATCCATGCCGGCCAGGACCAACGGCAACCGGTCCGTGCCGTCCTCGGCCAGCAGGACCGGGACTCCCCAGTCCTGCTGGTGCACGTGGCAGGCCGGGTACTCGTCGGCGCCCGCGGCGGAGCCGCTGCCGGATGCCGGTTCGTCGCACGAGGCCGCCATCGCGGAGATGTGCAGGACACCTTCCGGAACGGCGGGGTTGAGCTCCAGGGCGCGGGACAGATCGGTTCCCGCGCCCTCGCCGTTCAGCAGGAGCTCGGGCGGTGTGGCCGAGACCAGCAGCCGGGTCGAAGGCCCGTACCGCGTGTCGAGCTTCTGCCCCGCCGGGGCCTGGAAGATCACGTCCAGCCGGAGCGCACCCGGCGCCACCTCGGTCGCCGCCCGCCGGGTGCGGTGCGCGACGGCCTCCACCCGTACGGTCTCCTCGGGCAGGCGCAGCCGGGTCAGCCGGTGCCGGGCCGACTCCACGACCACGATGTCCTCGCCCGCGAGCACGGCGCCGCTGGGCTCGCGCAGATCGGTGGCGAGGGTCGTGACCTGGCCGGTCGCCGGGTCGTAGCGACGCAGGGCCTGGTTGTAGGTGTCGCTGACGGCGACCGAGCCGTCCGGCAGGGCGGTCACGCCCAACGGATGCTGGAACAGGGCCTGCCCGGCGTCCCCGTCCCGGTGCCCGAAGTCGAACAGCCCGGTCCCGACGGCGGTGTGGACGTGTCCGCCGAGGTCCACCCAACGCAAGGCGGAGGTCTCGGAGTCGGCGAGCCACAGCCGCTCGGGGGTGGCCGCGAGCCCGGACGGCTGCGCGAACCAGGCCTCGCCCCCGGGCCCGTCGACGAGTCCTTCGTTGGTGGTCCCGGCGGTGACGAAGACGGTGTCGTCCGCCGGGTCGTACGCCCACAACTGGTGCACACCGGCCATGGCGATCCACACCCTGCCGTTCCACCAGGCGACGTCCCAGGGCGAGGACAGCTTCACCTCGCGGGCGGGACCGGACGTGGCCTCGCCCTGCATCCACTGGTGACCGGTACCGGCCAGGGTCGTGGTCCGGCCCGTCGCCGGGTCGAAGCACCGCAGCGCGTGGTTGACCGTGTCGGCGACCACCACGGTGCCGTCGGGCAGCAGCGCGAGCCCCTGCGGCTCCTGGAACCGCGCCCGGTCCGGGAGACCGTCGGTCAGCCCACGGCCGCCCTGGCCGATCCGCCGTACCACCGTCTCCCCGTCCGCCTCCAGTTCCACCAACTGGTGCCGGGTGGTGTCACTGACCAGGAAGTTCCCACTCGGCAGCAGCAGCGCCCGGCCCGGGAAGCGGAGCGTCGTCGGCTCCGGCTCCGGCGGCACGTACGGTCCGTCGCCGCGCCGCAGCGTGCCCTTGGCCGCGTGCTCCGCCTCCAGCTCCTGCACCAGCCGCTCGATCGCGTGCGCGTGCCCCTCACCGGCGTGCTGCGCGACGACGTACCCCTCCGGGTCGATCACGACGAGCGTCGGCCAGGCCCGCACCGCGTACTGCTTCCAGGTGGCGAGCTCGGGATCGTCGAGCACCGGATGCTCGACCCCGTACCGCTCCACGGCGTCGACGACAGCCTGGTGCTCCGCCTCGTGCACGAACTTCGGCGAGTGCACACCGATGATCACCACCGTGTCCCGGTGCTTCTCCTCCAGCTCACGGAGCTCGTCCAGGACGTGCAGGCAGTTCACGCAACAAAAGGTCCAGAAATCGAGCAGAACGATACGCCCCCGCAGGTCGGCGAGGTGGTACTGCTTGCCGCCCGTGTTCAGCCAGCCTCCCTTGCCGATCAGCTCGGGTGCGCGGACACGGACGCGCCGGGGTGTGGGGGCCGGGGACGATTCGCTCATGGATCAAGGGTGCCACCGGCCACCGGCACCCGCCCCCCCCCCCCGCCTGCCCGCTCAGCCCGTCGGCCTACCGGCCGCGTCGCCGGGCGGCGGCCGGGGAAGCGGTGAGGGCATGAGACTTCTCGTGCGCGACCGGATCCTCGGCATCGGTGACGACTACTGGATCGAGGACGAGCAGGGCAACAAGGTCTTCCTCGTCGACGGCAAGGCCATGCGGCTGCGGGACACCTTCGAGCTGAAGGACGCCCAGGGCCGGGTCCTGATCGACATCCACCAGAAGATGCTCGCCCTGCGGGACACGATGGTGATCGAGCGGGGCGGTCAGGCCCTGGCGAAGATCCGGCGCAAACGGCTTTCGCTGCTGCGCAACCACTACCGGGTGTCTCTCGTGGACGGCACCGAGCTCGACGTCAGCGGCAAGATCCTCGACCGTGAGTTCGCCGTCGAGTACGAGGGTGAGCTGCTGGCGGTGATCTCCCGCCGCTGGCTGAGCGTCGTGGAGACGTACGGCGTCGACGTCGTACGCGAGGACGCGGACCCGGCGCTGCTGATCGCGGTGGCGGTGTGCGTGATCCACCTGGCGGAGAAGGAGCGGGAGGAACGGGACCAGGACTGACCCTGTCCGCCAGTCGCCCCTGTCCGCCCGCCTGCTCTGTCCGCCCTGACCGGCCTGTCTGGTCTGCCTGGTCTGCCTGTTATGGCCGGTCCATCTCGCCTGCCTGTCATGCCTGTTCTGTTCGCTCTTCAGCGGCGCGGTGGCTGCAGGCCCAGGACCCGGTCCTTCAGGGCCGGGAACTGCTCCCGGGTGGTGGCCACCTTCCCCGGGTCGAACTCGACCGTGAGGACCTCCTCGCCCGCGCCCGCCTCGGCCAGCACCTCGCCCCAGGGATCGACCACGATCGAGTGACCCGCCTGGGGAACCCCCGCGTGGGTCCCGGCCGTTCCGCAGGCGAGCACGAACGCCTGGTTCTCCACCGCCCGCGCCCGGGCCAGCAGCGTCCAGTGCGCGCGCCGCCGCTCGGGCCAGCCCGCCGGGACCAGCAGGGTCTGGGCCCCGGCGTCGACGAGCCCGCGGAAGAGTTCGGGGAAGCGGAGGTCGTAGCAGGTCGCGAGGCCGAGGACGGTCTCCGGCAGACGGACCGTCACCAGCTCCTGCCCCGCGCCCATCAGCACGGCCTCGCCCTTGTCGAAGCCGAAGCGGTGGATCTTGCGGTACGCGGCGGCCAGGTCGCCGGACGGGTTGAAGACGAGGGAGGTGTTGTAGAGCGGGCCCTCAGGGTCGCGTTCGGGGATGGAGCCGGCGTGCAGCCACACGCCCGCGTCACTGGCCGCCTTGGCCATGGCCTCGTACGTGTGCCCCTCCAGCGGCTCGGCCTCGCGCCCGAACTCCTCGAAGGCGAAGGCCCCCGTGGTCCACAGCTCCGGGAGCACGACGAGATCCGCCCCGGCCTGGTCGCGTACCAGAGCGGCCATCCGCCGCCGACGCGATTCGACCGATTCACCCTCATCCACGGCAATCTGGATCAGCGAGGCGCGCACACTACCACCGTCCTGGCATTCGAGTTGTCCACACGGGCCTACGATCGTCACACGAAAGCACTGCCGGGGTGCCTCACAGCAGCGTAGCTTGGGGGTCCCCCCTGCTCGAAGCGGAGCGAGAGCTTGGGGGAGTTCCAGACGTCCGCCGACCGCAGCTCAGCCACCTCCCGCTGGCAATGCCGCCACAACCTGCCCGTGTACCGACCGCCGAGGGGTCCCGTTCCGTGAGTCTGCATCCCACCCTCCAGCCCTACGCCGATGCCTGGACCCACTCCGTCGAAGCGATATCCGAGCTGGTGCAGCCGCTCGTGGAGGGCGAGTGGAACCGGCGCACCCCCTGCCCCGGCTGGTCGGTCCGCGACCTGGTCTCGCATGTCATCGGCATGGACTGCGAGATGCTGGGCGACCCGCGTCCCATCCACTCCCTGCCGCGCGACCTGTTCCACGTCACCAACGAACACCAGCGCTACATGGAGATGCAGGTCGACGTCCGCCGCCACCACACGGCGCCGGAGATGACCTCCGAGCTGGAGTACACGATCATCCGCCGCAACCGCCAGCTGCGCAGCGAGACCCGTGACCCCGGCACCAAGGTGCGCGGCCCGCTCGGTACGGAGATCACCCTCGAAGAGGCGATGCGTTACCGCGCGTTCGACATCTGGGTGCACGAGCAGGACCTGCGCGCCGCCCTCGGCCGTCCCGGCAACCTCGACTCGCCCGGCGCCCACATCGCCCGGGACCGCCTGCTGGCCGAGCTGCCCGGTGTGGTCGCGGAGAAGGCCGGCGCCCCGCGCAGCTCGGCGATCGTCTTCGACGTCCACGGCCCCGTGGAGTTCCTCCGCACCATCCGCGTCGACATCCAGGGCCGCGGCACCCTCGAAACGGCCCCGGCCCTGGGTCCCGCCGCGACCCTCACCCTCGACTGGGAGACCTACGTCCGCCTCGCCTGCGGCCGGGTGACCCCGGAGGCGGTGGCGGACAGGGTGAAGGCGGAGGGCGACCCGGACCTGACGGCGGCGATCCTCAGGAACTTCACGGTGACGCAGTAAGGGGGCTCCGTCCGGGCCGGGTGCCTACGCGGGAACGTGCACCGTCTCCACCCGGCTCGCGACAAGCCGCTCCCGCTCCCTGCGAGCCGCCCGCCTCCGCAACCGCAGAATCTGGCTCACCCCCAGCGCCTGCAGCACGAACACCGCGGAGAAGGCGACGCCGTAGTCGTCCCCGGTCGCGTCCAGCAGCGCCCCGATCGCGAACAGCGTCGTCATCGAGGCGACAAATCCCCCCATGTTGGTGATACCTGACGCCGTTCCCTGCCGTTCGGGCGGATTCGCGGGCCGCGCGAAGTCGAACCCGATCATCGACGCCGGCCCGCACGCGCCCAGCACCGCGCACAGCAGCACCAGCAACCACATCGGCGCCCGCCCACCGGGATACGCCAGCGTCACCGCCCACATGACCGCGGTCGCCGCCACCGTCCCGAGCGCCAGCGGCAGCCGTGCCGCGTGGTGCCGGGCGATGATCTGCCCGTAGACGAGCCCGACGACCATGTTGGACAGCACGACGAGCGTGAGCAGTCCACCTGCCGTCGCCCGCGACAGTCCCTGCGCCTGCACCAGGAACGGCAGCCCCCACAGCAGCAGGAACACCATCGCCGGGAACTGGGTGGTGAAGTGCACCCACAGCCCGAGCCGGGTCCCCGGCTCCCGCCAGGACGCGGCGATCTGCCGGCGGACGTAGGCGGCGCCCTGGTGGGGCAGCGGCTCCGGTTCGAACCCCTCGGGGTGGTCCTTCAGGAAGAGGACGAGCAGCACGAGCACCACCACACCGGCCAGCGCGCTGCCCGCGAAGGCCGTCGTCCAGCCCAGCGCGTGCAGCAGCCGGGCCAGCACCAGCGTGGAGACCAGGTTGCCCGCCATGCCGACCAGTCCGGCGAGCTGGGCGACCAGCGGCCCGCGCCGCACGGGGAACCAGCGGGTGCCCAGCCGCAGCACGCTGATGAACGTCATGGCGTCGCCGCAGCCCAGCAGCGCGCGCGAGGCGAGCGCGGTGCCGTACGACGGCGACAGGGCGAAGCCGAGTTGCCCGGCCGTGAAGAGGACGACGCCGAGGCCCAGCACCCTCTTCGTGCCCAGCCGGTCGACCAGCAGGCCGACCGGTATCTGCATGCCGGCGTACACCAGGAGCTGGAGGATCGAGAACGTCGACAGCGCCGAGGCGTTGACGTGGAAGCGGGCGGCGGCGTCGAGACCGGCGACACCCAGCGACGTACGGAAGATGACGGCGACGAAGTAGACGGCGACGCCGATGCTCCACACGGCGACGGCGCGCCGCCCGCCGGGCGGGTCACCGGGCAGCGAGACGGAGGCCGCGGAAGAACCGGACGGCGAACCGGACGAGGAACCGGAAGAACCGGACGGGGCGCTCACCGGACCTCACCCCGGGCCAGGTGGGAGAACCAGCTGACATGCCGGTGGACGACGTCGACCGCCGCCTCGGCGTCCCCCGCGCGCAGCGCCTGGAGGATCTCCTCGTGCTCGGCGAGCGTCTTGGCGATCCGGTCGGGATGGGAGTGCATGACGGCGACGCCCATGCGCAACTGCCGGTCACGGAGCTGGTCGTACAGCCGCGAAAGGATCTCGTTCCCCCCGCTGCGGACGATCTCGGCGTGGAAGCAGCGGTCGGTGACGGCGGCCGCGGCGAAGTCGCCTGCGGCGGCCTGCGCCTTCTGCTTCGCCAGCAGTTCCTCGAGTCGCTCGACGAGACCGGCCGGGGCGGGCACGGCCTTGCGCGCCGCGTGCTCCTCGACCAGTTGCCGGGTCTCGACGACGTCCGCGATCTCCTGCGCGGAGACCGGCAGGACGAGGGCTCCCTTTTTCGGGTAGAGCTTGATGAGCCCCTCGACCTCCAGCCGCAGCAGCGCCTCGCGCACCGGCGTGCGGGAGACGCCCACGGCCTCGGCGAGTTCGCCCTCGGTCAGGAGCGTGCCGCCCTCGTAGCGACGGTCCAGAACGGCTTGCTTGACGTGCGTGTACACACGGTCGGCGGCGGGGGGCTGCTTCACGGCCAGGCTCATGCCCACAGCATAGATACAAGACGTACGCATGACGCGTCCCGTCCAGCATGCGGACCACCGGGCCCAACAGGAAGACCACCCCACCCCAGCAACCGCACAACCATCTGTGCTAGTTACGAGTCAGACATGTGCGGCCCCACTTTGTGGACACCCATTCGGGCACTCAACCAGGCCGCACCGCAGGGGCATTCGACGTAATCGGGGTACCTCACTTGAAAACCGGCATCCAGGCCACCCGCCGCTTCCGCAGAGCCGCCGCCGTCGCCGTCACCACGGGCGCCGTGCTGGCCACCGGAGCTCTCACCGCGGCACCCGCGCAGGCCGTCACCGCGCCGTCCATCGTGGCCAAGGGCGGCTACGCGATGAGCAACACCACCGGCTCGACGCTGTACACGAAGGCCGCGGACACTCCGCTCTCCACCGGCTCCACGACGAAGATCATGACCGCGAAGGTCGTGCTCGCGCAGTCGAACCTGAACCTCGACGCCCAGGTCACCATCCAGAAGGCGTACAGCGACTACGTCGTGAAGAACAACGCCTCCCAGGCCCACCTGATCGTCGGCGACAAGGTGACCGTCCGCCAGCTGCTGTACGGCCTGATGCTGCCCTCGGGCTGCGACGCGGCGTACGCGCTGGCCGACAAGTTCGGCAGCGGCACGACCCGGGACGCGCGCGTGAAGTCCTTCATCGGCAAGATGAACAGCGCCGCGAAGAGCCTGAACCTGGCCCACACGCACTTCGACTCGTTCGACGGCATCGGCAACGGCAACAACTACTCGACGCCGCGCGACCTGACGAAGATCGCGAGCAGCGCGATGAAGAACTCCACGTTCCGCACGGTCGTGAAGACCAAGGCGTACACGGCCAAGACCATCACCAAGACGGGCAGCACCCGCACGATGGCGACCTGGACCAACACCAACACGCTGCTCGGCAGCTACTCGGGCGCCATCGGCGTGAAGACCGGCTCGGGCCCGGAGGCCGGGTACTGCCTGGTCTTCGCCGCCACGCGCAACGGCAAGACCGTCATCGGCACGGTCCTCGCCTCCTCGTCCATCTCGCAGCGTGCGACGGACGCGACGAGGATCCTGAACTACGGCTTCGCCAAGCTGGGCTGACGCCCGCTCCCGCCGTGACGAAGGGGCCCGCCGCACACCGTCGGCGGGCCCCTTCGTCACGGCGGCGCAGGCCGCGCAGGCCGCGCAGGGCGCGCAGGGCGCGCAGGGCGCGCAGGGCGGGGACGCCCTGGCTGCTCTCCCGGTTGCCGGTCCGTCGTCGTGCGATCTGGTGCTGCGCGAGCTGGAGGGCCTGGACGAACGCAGCGTCGCCGAACTGCCGTACGGACGCCTGCTCGGCGAAGGACTGGGGCGTCGAGCTGGCGGTCCTCCCGCCGCCGGGCGCGCGGGTGCTGTGCATCGCCTCGGCCGGGGACACGGCGGCGGCCCTGGACTCGGCGGGCTACGAGGTGACGGCCGTCGACGTCAACCCGGTGCAGCTCGCATACGCGCGCGGGCGGCCGGCCGGCGGCGGGGTCCGGGAGGGAACGGCCGAGGCGGTCATGCACCTGGTTGTGCCAGGCGAACCAGTGCTGCGGAAAGCCGTGCACCATCAGCACCGGCCCATCCGTGCCGTAGGTGGCGACGTGCAACCGGGTCCCCCGCCCCTCCAGCCAGTGGTGCCCGGCCCTTTCGTCCGACGGTATCGGTCTGTCGGACCCCACCGTGTGCGATGCCATGCGTGGCCCCTCCCGGGTCGGTGCGGACCCCCGTCGGTTCCGCTCATCACGCCGGGAGCCGGAGCCCGGGCGAAAGGTTCCCGCGCCCTTCAGCCGTACAGCGGATCCGCCCCGCACGCGACGGCCCGGTACTTCCGCACGGGCGCGACCCCCGGGCGGCGGACGCGGCCGACGCGCGGTCAGCGGGCCCCGATGCGCCGCGCCTGGCTCGCACTCGCCGTCGGCCGGCTCAGTGGCCCGCGCCCGGACTGCGGGACATCGCCTTGATACACACCACGGTCATCCAGTGCTGCGGTATCGGTGATCTTCCCTCGCAATCGTGAACATCCCTGAAGCAGCTGGCATATTCGATTTCCTCCGCTCTACCTTCCGCGGCGGAGGTGGTTCACATGAACGAACCGAGCAAGCGGCCCAACTCTGCCGAACGGCACGAGGCGATCGACATCAGCGACTTCGTCTACGCGGCGACCGGAGACAGGATCCGAAGGCTGACCGTGCCGGACGGAGGCCACTGGTTTCCGGCGGTGGACGTCTGCAAGCGGCTGGGGCACAGCAACTCGCGCAAGGCACTGACCGACCACGTGCCTGAGGAGCATCGAGAAATGCTCGAGACCGTAACTGGAAGTTACGGTCTCAGCGTTCCCGCAGGCAGGAGCTGGCGCCGAGACCTGCAACTCATCGATCTCCAGGGCCTGATCCTCCTCGTCAACGCCTGCACGAAACCGGCCTGCGCCCCCTTCAAGCAGTGGGTGGCCGAGGTGATCGAGACGGTCCAGCGAGAGGGTTCGTACACCTTGGAGGAGGCCGAGGTGCAGCCCGCCGGCCCTGGCGCCCCCATCGCGTACGCCATGCCCGAGCAGGTCGCGGAGGCCATCGTCAGGCTCGAGGCGCACAACCTGCAGATCGATCAGGAACTTGCGGTCGCACAGCGTGAATCGCTCGCGTTGCAAAGGGAGATGCTGGCCGCGCAGCGCGCCACGCTAGCCGCGCAGGAGTCCATCGCCCAGGCCATGGGGCGCATCGCGGACCGGCTCGACGTACTGGCTCTCGACCGCCCCGTGCCCCGCGGCGCCCTCACCGCTGCGCCCACCACCGAGTCCGTACTGGCCGACTGGCGGCAGCGGTTGTCCGTCACGGAGGACGTGTGGACGGTGGCCGTGGTGATCGCCCCTGTTCTCGTCGAGAGGGGGGAGCTCCGGGAGCCGCTCGAATCGATCGCGGCCCGTACGGGTCTGTCGGTACGCCGCGTCAACGAATGCCTGCGCATGCTGCGCAAGCACGCCTGTATCCGCTCAAGGGGCGGGGCGGAGGACCGCGCTCCCGTGTATGTGCTCAACCAGCCCTGACGGGAGCTCAACAAGTCCCGGTCCCGAACGGGGCCTCAGCCGGTCCTGAGCACGGTGCTCAGAGCGGGAAGAGCGGAGGGGACGGTCGCAAGACGAAGTTGCGGCCGTCCCCTCCTGACCCTTGAGGCTACCCAATCGAAGCCGTCACGCCCATGTGATCAGCCGCTTCGGCTGTTCCATGATGGCCGCCACGTCCGCCAGGACCTTCGAGCCCAGTTCGCCGTCGACCAGACGGTGGTCGAAGGAGAGGGCCAGGGTGGTGACCTGACGGGGCTTGACCTTGCCCTTGTGGACCCACGGCTGGAGCTTGATCGCACCGACCGCGAGGATCGCGGACTCGCCGGAGTTGAGGATCGGCGTGCCCGTGTCGACGCCGAAGACGCCGACGTTGGTGATCGTCACCGTGCCGCCCTGCATCGCCGCCGGGGAGGTCCTGCCCTCCCTCGCCGTCGACACCAGCTCGCCGAGCGCCTCCGCGAGCTGCGGGAGCGTCTTGGTGTGGGCGTCCTTGATGTTCGGCACGATCAGGCCGCGCGGGGTCGCCGCCGCGATGCCCAGGTTGACGTAGTGCTTGAGCACGATCTCCTGGTTGGCCTCGTCCCAGGACGCGTTGACGTCCGGGTTGCGCCTGATGGCCACCAGGAGCGCCTTGGCGATCAGGAGCAGGGGGTTCACACGCAGGCCCTGCATGTCCTTGTCCTGCTTGAGCTCCTCCACCAGCCTCATCGTCCGCGTCACGTCCACCGTCACGAACTCCGTGACGTGCGGGGCGGTGAACGCCGAGCCGACCATCGCCGCCGCCGTCGCCTTGCGGACGCCCTTCACGGGGATGCGGGTCTCCCGCGTCCCGTCGTAGGTCACGGCGGGTGCCGGGGCCGCGGCCACCGGGGCCGCCTGCGTCACCGGCTCGGGCGCCTGCGGTGCGGCGGCAGGCGTCGTCGACACCGCCGCGTGCACGTCCTCGCGCGTGATGATGCCGTCCGGGCCCGAGGGGACCACCGTCGACAGGTCCACGCCGAGGTCCTTGGCCAGCTTGCGCACCGGCGGCTTGGCCAGCGGGCGGTCCTTCACGGGGACAGCAGCGGAAGCGGCTCCCGCCCCGTGGCCGTTCAGCTCCGGCTGCAGTGCCGTCGCCGCCCGGGGGACCGTGATCTCCGGGCCCTTGCGCGGGCGGCGCTTGGTCGAGGAGGTGGAGACGCCGTAGCCCACGAGCACCGGCTGGCGGCCCTGCGGCTTCGGCTCCTCCTCCTGCTGCGGCGCGGCCGCCGGGGCCTGGGCCGGTACCTCGGCCGGGGCCCCGCCCGCCACCGCCACCGCGATGATGGCCGTGCCCACGTCGACCGTGGTGCCCTCGGGGAAGTGCAGCTCGCGCACCACTCCGTCGTAGGGGATGGGGAGCTCGACGGCCGCCTTGGCCGTCTCCACCTCGCAGACCACCTGGCCGTCGGTGACGGTGTCACCGGGCTGGACGTACCACTTGAGGATCTCCGCCTCGGTCAGACCCTCGCCGACATCCGGCATCTTGAACTCACGCACGGACGCCACGGACGCTTCGGTCATCGTCGTCACGAACCTCTCCCTCAGTACGCCAGCGAGCGGTCGACGGCGTCGAGCACGCGGTCCAGGTCCGGCAGGTACTCCTCCTCCAGGCGCGCCGGCGGATACGGCGCGTGGTAGCCGCCGACCCGCAGGACCGGCGCCTCCAGGTGGTAGAAGCAGCGCTCGGTGATCCGGGCGGCGATCTCCGCGCCGGAGCCGAAGAACACCGGGGCCTCGTGGACCACCACCAGACGGCGGGTCTTCTCCACCGACGTCTGGATCGAGTCGAAGTCCAGGGGAGAGACCGAGCGCAGGTCCAGGACCTCCAGGGACTTGCCCTCCTCGGCGGCCGCGGCGGCGACCTCCTGGCAGAGCTTCACCATCGGGCCGTAGGCGGCCAGGGTCAGGTCCGTGCCCTCGCGCACGACCTGCGCCCTGTGCAGCGGGCTCGGAATGGCCTCCGTGTTGACCTCGGCCTTGTCCCAGTAGCGCCGCTTGGGCTCGAAGTAGATCACCGGGTCGTCGCTCTGGATGGCCTGCTGCATCATCCAGTACGCGTCCGACGCGTTGGAGGGGCTGACGATCTTCAGGCCCGCCACGTGGGCGAAGAGGGCTTCCGGCGACTCCGAGTGGTGCTCCACCGCGCCGATGCCGCCGCCGTAGGGGATGCGGACGACGACCGGGAGCTTGACCTTGCCCAGGGAGCGCGCGTGCATCTTCGCGAGCTGCGTGACGATCTGGTCGTACGCCGGGAAGACGAAGCCGTCGAACTGGATCTCGACCACCGGGCGGTAGCCGCGCAGGGCCAGGCCGATCGCGGTGCCGACGATGCCGGACTCGGCGAGCGGGGTGTCGATGACGCGGCTCTCGCCGAAGTCCTTCTGCAGGCCGTCCGTCACCCGGAACACACCGCCGAGCTTGCCCACGTCCTCGCCCATGATCAGGACCTTGGGGTCCGCGTCCAGGGCACGGCGCAGCGACTCGTTGATCGCCTTGGCCAGGGCCATCTTCTCCGCAGCCATGCTCAGACCCCCTCTGCGTCCGCGAACGACGCCTGGTAGGCGGCGAACTGGGCGCGCTCCTCGTCGACGAGCGCGTGCCCGTCCGCGTACACGTTCTCGAAAATGGCGAAGTGGTCCGGGTCCGGCATGGCACGGACCGCTTCGCGCACTCGTTTGCCCAACGCCTCGCTCTCGGTCTCGAGTTCCGCGAAGAATCCCTCGTCCGCGTGATTCGAGGCCTCCAGGTAGCGGCGAAGGCGCAGGATCGGGTCCTTCGCCTCCCAGGCCACCCGCTCGTCGTCGTGGCGGTAGCGGGTGGGGTCGTCGGAGGTGGTGTGGGCGCCCATGCGGTACGTGTACGCCTCGACCAGGGTGGGGCCCTCACCGACGCGGGCACGCTCCAGCGCCCACTTGGTGACCGCGAGGCAGGCCAGTACGTCGTTGCCGTCGACGCGTACGCCGGGGAAGCCGAAGCCCTGCGCGCGCTGGTAGAGCGGGACGCGGGTCTGCTTCTCGGTCGGCTCGGAGATCGCCCACTGGTTGTTCTGGCAGAAGAACACCACGGGGGCGTTGTAGACCGCGGAGAAGGTGAAGGCCTCGGCCACGTCGCCCTGGCTGGAGGCGCCGTCGCCGAAGTAGGCGATGACCGCGGAGTCCGCGCCGTCCTTGGCCACGCCCATCGCGTACCCCGTGGCGTGCAGCGTCTGGGAGCCGATGACGATCGTGTAGAGCTGGAAGTTGTTGCTGTTCGGGTCCCAGCCGCCGTTGTTCACGCCCCGGAACATGCCGAGCAGGTTGGCCGGGTCGACCCCGCGGCACCAGGCGACGCCGTGCTCGCGGTAGGTCGGGAAGACGTAGTCGTCCTCGCGGGTGGCCCGGCCGGAGCCGATCTGGGCGGCCTCCTGACCGAGCAGCGAGGCCCACAGACCCAGCTCGCCCTGGCGCTGCAGGGCGGTGGCCTCGGCGTCGAAGCGACGGGTGAGCACCATGTCGCGGTACAGGCCGCGGAGCTCCTCGGGGGTGATGCCGGCGACGTACTTGTCGTACTCGGCGTTCTTGACGCGCTTCCCCTCGGGGGTCAGCAGCTGCACGAGCTCGGGGTCGGCACTGTTCGCGGCGCCGGTGCCCTTCCTGGCGGTCGTGCGGGTGGTGCGCTTGGTACCGGTGGTTCCGGCTGTCTCCGTGCCGGTCGTACCGGCCTTGCTCCCGGCGCTGCGTCGCGGTGTGCGCGCGGCAGTGCTCTCCACGGTCACGTGTGCTCCTCCGTCGGTCCGGCCCCCGGGGTTGCCGGTAGGCCAGTGCGGCTCACCTGTTCCGGACCACCGGGCACGGGGTGGGTGCCACTCGGCCGGGAACAGGCGTGACAGGTGCCCCGGCGAGCGCCCTGCAACAGCCACGTTACCCAGTGCTCCACATTTCTGTGAAACCCCTCCTGACCTGCGTTTTTCCTTGGATTTCCAAGTATTTTTGCTTGGAGGTCCAAGTACCTCGCACGGTATTCGGGACAGTCGCTGGTCACAGCCTTGCAGGGGGCCGGAACACCGGCACGTTATCCCGTGATTCCAGCCACGGGAAGAGTCCGGCGGACCTGTAACGGCTGCTCCCTACGGGGGACGGCGACGGGCCGGCGGGCGGGCGCGGCCGGGCGGAGGCGGCCGGAACGGGGCACGACCTGAAGTGACCGAATGCGACCGGTGGGGACTGTGTGTGACAAGCCCCAGCTCAAGGCCCCTGCCAGGTGCCCTAGCATCTGGCGCGTGCCGCGCCCTTGTGTACCACCCCCCGTACCCCACGCGCCCCCTCTGGGCGCCTTGCTGCGCCAGTACGCCGCCGGTTCCGCCCTCACCTGCGAACCCGTCGACCAGGGCCTGCTCAACCGCGGCTACCGGCTGCGCACGACCCGCGGCCGCTACTTCCTCAAGCACCACTTCGACCCCGACACCGCCGACCCGGCGGCGATCGCGCGGCGGCACCGGGCCACTCAGCGCCTGGCCGACCTGGGCGTCCCCGTGGCGCCCGCGCTCGCGGGGCGGGACGGCCGCACGGTCGCCGTCGTCGGCGGCCACGCCTACGCCCTGTACCCCTGGATCGAAGGCCGGCACCGGCACGGCGGCCAGCTCACCACGGGCCAGTGCGTGCGCCTGGGGGCGCTCCTCGGCGCCGTGCACGCCTGCCTGGAGCGCGTGATGCCTCCCAAGGGGCGCACCCGCCCCGCCACGAGCCCCCACCCCGTGGAGAGCGCAGATCCCGCCGGCACCTTCGAGCTGATCGACGACCTGCTCGCCCACGTCCGCCGCCACCGCCCCTCGGACGCCTTCGACGAGCTGGCCCGGCGCCGGCTCCTGGAGCGCCGTGCGCTGCTGGAGCAGCACGCCGACCGGCGTCCGCCGCCCGGCGGCCCGGTGGGCTGGGTGCACGGCGACTTCCACCCCTTCAACCTGCTCTACCGGGGCGACGCGCCCGCCGCGATCGTGGACTGGGACCGGCTCGGCGTGCAGCCCCGCGCGGAGGAAGCCGTACGGGCCGCCGCGATCTTCTTCGTACGGCCCGCCGGCACCCTCGACCTGCCGAAGGTCAGGGGCTACGCGCGCGCGTACCGGCGCACGGCCGGTGCCTCGCCCGCCGAGCTCTCGGCGGCCGTGCACCGGGTGTGGTGGGAGCGGCTGAACGACTTCTGGATGCTGCGCTGGCACTACGAGCGCGGCGACACCCGCGCGGACCCCCAGTTCCCGGCCGCCTCGGCACTCGCGGTGTGGTGGACCCTGCAGTACGACGCGGTGCGCGAGGCGTTCACGGGGTGACCGGCGGGGACGCCGCGAAACGCACGCGCGCGTGGTGCCCTGTCACGGGTCCACGCGCGCGTGAGGTGATGACTACAGGCCGCCGGGGCCCGTCCCGACGGACGTGCCGTCCGTGCTCCCGTTCCCTGCCGTGTCCGACGGGCCCGGGGCCGACGGCGTCGCCGGGTTCGACGGGGTGTCCTGCGGCTTGGAACTCGGCGGGTTCGACGGCTGGGTGGACGGCTGCTCCGGCGCCGACTGGGACGGCGTGAACGACGGCTTGTAGGACGGCGAGTAGTCCGAGCCGGTGCCGCCCGAGCCCGTGCCAGGGTCCGTCGCCGTGTCCGACGGGTGGCTCGGGACCGAGTCGCTCGGAGTGGAGCTGGGCTGCTGGTCCTTGGTGGACTGCGAGCTCGACGGCGACCTGGTGGTGTGAGTGCCGCCCCCGCTGCCGCTGCCGGCGGTCTTCTGCAGCGCCAGCGCCACGCCCGCCGCGATGGCGATCACCGCGAGCACGGCGAGGATCCACAGCTTGCCGCGGCCGCTGCTCTGGTTGCCGTGCCCCTCGAAGCCGCCGTCGTCGCGGTTGCCGTAGCCGGCGGGCAGGATCGGCGCGGGGATCTGGGTGGTGCCGGGGCCCGATTCGCCCGGGTGCGGCATCACCGTCGTACCGGCGAAGCCCGCCGCCGGGGTGTGCCGGCCCTCGTGCACCTCGACCGGGCCGGTGTTCCAGGTGCCGGTGTGGCCGCCCTGCTCGTAGAGCATCTGCAGCCCGTACTGGACCAGCCCGCGCATCTCCTCGGCGGTCTGGAAACGGTCGTCGGGATCCTTGGCGAGGGAGCGCATGACGAGGCCGTCCAACTCCGGCGGGCAGGTGCCGTCGGAGGTCCGGGACGGCGGCACCGGCATGTCCTGAACGTGCTGGTAGACCACCGACAGCGGGGTCTCGCCGGTGAACGGCGGCCGCAGCGCGAGGAGTTCGTACAGCAGGCAGCCCGTCGCGTACAGGTCGGAGCGGTGGTCGACGGCCTTGCCGAGGGCCTGCTCCGGGGAGAGGTACTGCGGGGTGCCCATGACCATGCCGGTCTGCGTCATCGTCGTGGACGCCCCGTGCAGGGCGCGGGCGATGCCGAAGTCCATCACCTTCACCGCGCCGTTGTCGGTGATGATGACGTTGGCGGGCTTGATGTCGCGGTGCACGATGCCGTGCTGGTGCGAGTAGGCCAGCGCCTCCAGGACGCCCGAGACGATGATCAGCGCCTGCTCGGGGCCCGGTGCCTCCGCGTTGAGCAGCAGGTCGCGGATGGTGCGGCCCTCGACCAGCTCCATCACGATGTACGGCACCGACTGGCCGCCGACATAGTCCTCGCCGGAGTCGTACACGGCGACGATCGCATGGTGGTTGAGCCCCGCCACGGACTGGGCCTCGCGCGTGAAACGGGCCTTGGAGACGGGGTCCTCGGCCAGGTCCGCGCGCAGCAGCTTGACCGCGACGGTGCGGCCCAGCCGCACGTCCTCGGCCGCGAACACCTCGGCCATGCCGCCCCGGCCGAGTCTGCGGGTCAGCCGGTACCGGCCGTCGCCGACCAGGCCGCCGTTGCCCCACATCTCCGGCGCGTCTGCCATCCCGCCGCCAGTCGCCTCGGGGTCGGACGGGCCCTGGGCGCGCTGCGTCTGTGCCATCGGTCCTCGCCGTCGTTTCTGCCCGCGGTGCGCGCGGTGTTGTTACGGTCTCCGTCGGCCACGCTACAGGCTCGGCGCAAGCCGCCGGTCCAGGATCCTCATCGGGACCGGCCCGAGACGGACCGGCCATGAAACCCCGTGCGGGTCCCGTGGTGCAAATTCTGTGTACCGGCCGTGCGCCCGCCGTAACTCTTCCGCGACGCTTCTTTCGCGTACGGTCACGGAACGGGCACCGAGCTTGACGTGTCAGTGCCCTGGGGCAGACTTGGCCGGGAATAACACGTTCGATCATCGGTATCCGGTCACCAGATCCGGCCAACGGACAGTCGATCGCGGGAGCGTCGCGGGAGCACGACAGCCGCTGCCACCGCGGCTAATGGGGGACGCAGAACAATGAGCCAGGACGGCGCACAGGGCCGGTTCGCGGGACGGGCACTGGCCGGCGGGCGATACCAGCTGCGCGACTTGCTCGGCGAGGGCGGCATGGCCTCGGTGCACCTCGCCTACGACTCCGTGCTCGACCGCCAGGTCGCGATCAAGACCCTCCACACCGAGCTGGGCCGGGAGCAGGCCTTCCGCGAGCGGTTCCGCCGCGAGGCCCAGGCAGTGGCGAAGCTCACGCACACGAACATCGTCTCGGTCTTCGACACCGGCGAGGACGAGCTCGACTCCATGACGACGCCGTACATCGTCATGGAGTACATCGAGGGCCGGCCGCTGGGCTCGGTGCTCGACGAGGACGTACGCCAGCACGGCGCGATGCCGGCCGACAAGGCCCTGAAGATCACCGCCGACGTGCTCGCCGCACTGGAGATCAGCCACGAAATGGGGCTGGTCCACCGCGACATCAAGCCGGGCAACGTGATGATGACCAAGCGCGGCGTCGTCAAGGTGATGGACTTCGGCATCGCCCGCGCCATGCAGTCCGGCGTCACCTCCATGACCCAGACCGGCATGGTCGTCGGCACCCCGCAGTACCTGTCGCCCGAACAGGCCCTCGGCCGCGGCGTGGACGCGCGCTCCGACCTGTACTCGGTCGGCATCATGCTGTTCCAGCTGGTCACCGGGCGGCTGCCGTTCGACGCGGACTCCCCGCTGGCCATCGCGTACGCGCATGTGCAGGAGGAGCCGGTCGCGCCGTCCTCGATCAACCGTTCACTGCCCCCGGCGGTGGACGCGCTGGTCGCCCGCGCGCTGAAGAAGAACCCGAACGAGCGCTTTCCGAGCGCCGAGTCGATGCGCGACGAGTGCCTGCGTGTGGCGGCCTCCTTCCAGGCGGCCCCGCCGAGCATCGTCCCCGGCGCCCACACGCCGAGCGGCGCGGGCGTCGGCTCCGCGGTGTTCCCGCCGGTCGACGCGGCCCCGGCACCCTCGGGCCACGTCCAGACGCCGTACCAGCCGGCCCCGACGCCGAACCCGTACAGCACCCCGACGCCCGGGACCCCCGCCCCGCCGTCCCCGGCGTACGGCTATCCGCAGCAGGCGGGCTACCAGACGCCCACCCCGTCGCCGTACGCCCAGCAGGCCTCGACCCCGCCGCCTTACACCATCTCGCCCCAGCACCCGACCCCGCCGGCCGGCCGCGCCGGCGGCAGGAGCACCAAGCCGGTGATCATCGGCTCGGTCGCCGTCGCCGTCATCGCGGTCGTCGGCCTGATCGCCGCGCTGGCCGTGTACGGCAGCGGCGGCACCGGCAACGCCGGGGGCGGCGGCAGCAGCGCCAGTGCGTCCACCTCGGCGGTCGCGGGTCACCGCGGCCCGGACACCTCGAAGACGATCGACAAGAGCGAGTGCACGGAGCCGCAGGAGTCGTACAACGACCCGAACAAGGTCCGGCTGCCGGACTTCCAGTTCAAGTACATCGGGTCGGTCAAGGAATGCCTCCAGGCCGCGGGCTGGAAGCTGAAGAAGGTCGACGTCGACGAGAACACCTACGGCGAGGGCACGGTCATGAGCCAGTTCCCCGCGGCCGGCACGGACGTCGACCCGAAGAACGTCCCGGAGATCCAGCTCGACGTGTCGACCGGCAACCCGCCGTCGTCCTGACCGGTCTCCCGTCACCCCCTTCACCCCGTCACCCCCTTCACCTTTCACGGACACACCGTGAGGGCCCGGCAGTCCGACTGCCGGGCCCTCATGTGTGACGTGCCGGTACGGCCCCTGCGTGCCTGGGCATGCCCGGAGCTGAGTTGCCTGGGCGTGCCCGGAGGCACGGGCCCGGACGTGCCTACAGGTACGGGCCCGGACGTGCCTACAGGTACGGGCCCGGACGTGCCTACAGGTACGGGCCCGGACGTGCCTACAGGTACGGGCCCGGACGTGTCTAGAGGTACGGACCGCCCGAGCGGCCGCCGGTGCGGGGATCGTCGCCGCCCTCGTGGCCGATGCCCGGGGGCAGGGCGCGGCGCATCTGCTCCAGCTGGGCGCGGGCGGCCATCTGCTGGGCGAACAGCGTCGTCTGGATGCCGTGGAAGAGGCCCTCCAGCCAGCCCACCAACTGCGCCTGTGCGATGCGCAGTTCGGCGTCGCTGGGCGTTCCCTCGTCCGTGAAGGGCAGGGACAGCCGTTCCAGTTCCTCGACGAGCTCCGGCGCCAGGCCGTCCTCGAGCTCCTTGACCGAGCTCGCGTGGATCTCCTTGAGCCGGACCCGGCTGGCCTCGTCCAGGGGAGCCGCGCGCACTTCCTCGAGAAGCTGCTTGATCATGCTCCCGATGCGCATGACCTTCGCGGGCTGCTCCACCTGCTCCGTCACGGGGGTCTCGCGAGGATCGTCGTCCCCACTGCCGCCGAGTGCCATTCCGTCCTGGCCCACGACCAGGATCTGCGGATTCTCCGGCGACCGTTCGTTCCTCGGCATCTCCATGCCGCCATTCTCTCGCAGCCTGCGTCTCACCTCCGTGGTGCCCCCTGCGAAGGGGTGATCCACCGCCTCGTCCGTGCCGTCGGCGGCGTCCGCCGGGTACAGGCGCAGCAGGCGCGTCCCGCAGTGCTCCAGCCGGCGGACCCCGGCCTCCGCAGGGCGGATCAGCTGCTCCAGGACCAGCAGCCGGGCCACCTCGTCGCAGCGCTCGGGAGGAAGCGCCAGCACCTCGGCCCGTTGCCGCACACAGTCGTGCAGCGCCCCGGACACACGCCGGCGCTCCACCTCCACGACATCCCGTACATCGGCACCGGGCGCCCCCACCGCCAGCACCAGCTCGACGGCGAGTGCGCTGCGGGGCGGGCCCGTCCGCCGCACGGGCCGCGCGTACCAGGACCGCAGTTCGGCGCGGCCCGCCGCGGTCAGCGCGTACACCGCGCGGCCGGCCCGGTCCACGCCCTCCCGGACGACTCTGCCGTCCCGCTCCAGGCAGCCGAGCGCGGTGCAGACCTGGCCGACGCTCAGCGGCCACGCGGCCCACGTGCGCGCCTCGAACTCGGTGCGCAGCGGGGAACCGTGGCGTGGTCCGTCCTCCAGGTCCTCCAGGTCCTCCAGGTCCTCCAGGTCCTCCAGGTCCTCCAGGTCCTCCAGGTCCTCCAGGAGCGTCAGCAGCCCGTGACGTGTCGACATAACCGGATTGTTCAGTGGGTTTCGGCCCAGCGGACGAACCCGGAATGCCGGATTGCGCCAGTGATGTGAGTGTTGTTCCACTGATCTACTGACCGGGCACCGTTAGGGGGTCCCCGACGTGACTCCAACACAGCGCGCCGCACGGCACGCGACGGAACTGCTGGTCGTGCTGGGAACCGTCGCCCTGGGCACGGTCGCCCTGCCCGGCGGCCCCGCCGTGGCATGCGGCCTCGTCACGTCCGGGCCGCCGTCCTACGCTCCGCCGCACGGCTCAGACGCCGAGGCCGAGGGCTCCGCCCGGTCACACGGCGCCGCGTCCGGGGCCGAGGGATCACCTCGGTCGCACGGCGTCCGGTCCGGGTCGCCGTCCGGTGTCCCTTCGTCCGGGGGCCCGTCGTCCGGGGGCCCCACCGCGCCCTCGGTCCCCGCCTCCCGGCCCGCCGCGGACTCCTCCAGCTCCCGGCCCGCCGCGGGCTCCTCCGCCTCCCCGCCCCTCTCGGCGCCCGTCCCGCAGACCCGTCCGCCGTCCCGCCCGCTGTCCCATCCGCAGCCGTCCGCGACCTCGTCCCCGCCCGCCGCCGACCCGTCGCGGGCCGGAAGCCTGGCGGGCGAGGGGAGGCAGCGGCCGGGACGGCCGCAGGAGCCGGAGACGGCGGTGGCGGGCGACGACACGGCGGAGCCGCAGCAGGACGGCGAGGGGAGCGGGGACGCCGGAGGCGTGACCGGCGCCCCGGAGACGCCGACCGCCCCGGAGTCTGCCGAGGAGACCGCTCCGGTGCCCTCCGACAGCTCCGCCGCCCCCGACCCCGTCGCACAGACCGAGCCCGCTACCGGACGCATGCTGCGGATCCTTCCCCTGGGCGGCGGGCTGGTGCTGATCGGCCTCGGCCTGGGTATCGCGTTCCTCGCCCTCAGGGTGCGCAGGGGCTAGGTGTACTGACCCACAGATCCCCGTTCCACAGATCCCCGTCCCACAGATCCCCGTCCCACAGATCCCCGTCCCACAGTTCCCGCAGGCCCCACAAGGCCCGCAGGCAGGTCCCGCAGGTCCAACGGGCCCCGCAGCCCCTGGGGCAGCAGGTCAGGGCACCACCAGCAGCACCTTGCCGATGTGGCCGCTCTCCTCCACCACCCGGTGGGCGGCCGCGGCGTCACTCATCGGCAGTTCGCGGTCGACGACCGGGCGGACGTGCCCGGCGGCGAGCAACGGCCAGACGTGCTCGCGCACGGCCGCCACGATGGCCGCCTTCTCGCCGATCGGGCGGGCGCGCAGCGAGGTCGCGCTGATGGCGGCCCGCTTGCCCAGCAGGGCGCCGATGTTCAGCTCGCCCCTGGACCCGCCCTGCATGCCGATGATCGCGAGCCGGCCGTTGACGGCCAGCGCCTGGACGTTGCGGTCCAGGTACTTGGCGCCCATGTTGTCCAGGATCACGTCGGCGCCGGCCCCGTCCGTGGCCCGCTTGATCTCCTCGACGAAGTCCTGCTCGCGGTAGTTGATCAGCACGTCCGCGCCCAGTTCGGCGCAGTGGTCGAGCTTCTCCTTGGTGCCGGCCGTGACGGCGACCTTCGCACCGACGGCCTTGGCGAGCTGGATCGCCATCGTGCCGATGCCGCTGGAACCGCCGTGCACGAGCAGGGTCTCGCCGGGGAGGAGGTGGGAGACCATGAAGACGTTGGACCAGACGGTGCAGGTCACCTCGGGCAGCGCCGCGGCCTGCTTCAGGTCCACGCCCTCCGGCACGGGCAGCAGCTGGCCCGCGGGAACGACGACCTTCTCGGCGTAACCACCACCCGCGAGGAGCGCGCACACCTCGTCGCCGACGGCCCGGCCGGAGACGCCGGAGCCGAGCGCGGCGATCCGTCCGGAGCACTCCAGGCCGGGGTACCGGGAGGCGCCGGGCGGCGGGTCGTAGAAGCCCTGCCGCTGCAGGACGTCGGCACGGTTGACCGCACTGGCCACCACCTCGACCAGCACCTCGCCCTCACCGGGCACCGGATCCGGCACCTCGTCCCACACCAACGCCTCGGGCCCACCGGGTTCGGGAATCGTGATCGCATGCATGGAGCCGACGCTACTCCTCACCGCCCGCCCCACCGCGGGCCGCGGCAGGGTCATTCCTGCGGCAGCGGCCGTGCGTCCCGGGTGAGCCTCGTTCCCGGAGTGGCCCGGACGATCGTGATCAGCCGGTCCGTCAACTGCAGCCCGCCGACCGACGGATCGTCGTATCCCAGCACCCGATGTCCTCGTACGGCGCTCACCACCAGCTCGTCCGTCTCCCGCGGGCTCCTGCCCACCTCGGCCTTTATGACCGGCCGTTCCAGGATCTGGATCGCCGACCACCTGATGGGTCACGAGATGTTCGCCCGCTTGGCGGCGAACGCATCACGGCCCGGAAGTTTCACGTGAAACACACCCCGATCCCGGCGGCGGCCCAGGGCAGGTCCAGGAGTTCGGTCTCCTGACCCGCCCGGGCGCCACCCGGTGGTACGACGGCGAGGGCATCGGCCGCCGCGACTCCGCGCAGCATGGCGGGCCCGTTGTAGTGCAGCGGCAGGGCGTGGTCGCCGCGCAGCACGACCGGCACCAGCCGGGTGTCGTGCGGATGCCCGTGCACCGCGTCCCTCAGCGGCAGCGTGTACGGCTCCGGGGCCGGGCGGGCGGCCAGGGTGCGCAGCAGCGGCTCGGCGAGGGTGAGCAGCCCGGAGACAGCTGCGAGCGGGTTGCCGGGCAGGCCGACGAGGTGCTGGTTCTCCTTGGTACGGGCCAGGAGCATGGGGTGACCGGGACGCACCTTGACACCGTTCACCAGCAGTTCGGCACCGATACGGCGCAGGGTGGGGTGGACGTGGTCGACGGGCCCGGCGGCCGTTCCGCCGGTGGTGACGATCAGGTCGGCCCCGGACCTGGTGACCGCCTGGTGCAGGGCGTCGGCGTCGTCGCCGATGCGGCGCACGGTGGTGACCTCGGCGCCCAGCGCCCGCAGCCACGGCGGCAGCATCGGGCCGAGGGCGTCCCGGATCCGGCCGTCGTGCGGCAGGCCCTCGGTGAGCAGTTCGTCGCCGAGTACGAAGACGTCGACGCGGGGGCAGGGCACGGCGGTGAGGGTGTCGTAGCCGGCGGCCGCGGCGAGGCCGAGCACGGCCGGAGTGACCAGGGTGCCGACGGGCAGCAACTGGTCTCCGCTGCGGCACTCCTGCCCGCGCGGGCGGATGTCCTGGCCGTGCCCGAGCTCCCGCGTGGGGTGCAGCTTGCCCTTGGCGTCGGTGCGGCCGTGCTCGCTGCGCAGCACCGCGGTGGTGTCCTGCGGGATGCGGGCGCCGGTGGCGATGCGCACCGCCTCGCCGTCGGTCAGCGGCTCGGGCCGGCCGTCCCCGGCCAGCACACCCTCGTCGCGTACGTCCCAGGGGCCGGGGCCCGCGACGGCCCAGCCGTCCATCGCCGAGGTGTCGAAGGAGGGCAGATCACTGAGGGCGGCGAGGGGGGCGGCCAGGACCAGGCCCAGGGCGGCGTCCAGGGGGACGTGGACGGGATCGCGGCGGGTGCCGGAACGTGCGGCGCGGGCGGCGGTCTCGCGGGCCTGCGGCCAGGGGGTGGCCCGGTGGTGGGCGTCCGGGGCATGTGCGGGGCGCGGCGAGCGCGAGGCGCCGTGGGCGGCTGTGGCGGGCCCGTGGCCGGCGCGCTGCCTCTCGGGCGAGGCGGGTCCGGGAGCGGGGGTGCTGCCATCGGCCGGGCCGTGGTGACCGGCGTTGCCACCGCCGCGGCCGCCGCCCGGACTGTGGCCGTTGGCCGCGGTGGGGCCGTTGCCTTCCTTCACGAGGGCGAGCGCCTCCTCGACGTCGAGGTCCTCGGCATCCTCGGCGTCCTCGCCGGTCCGCACGGCTCGGGGGGTCATCCGGCGTCCGGGCGGGTCTCGGGTGCGGCGTCGGGGGCGACGTCGGGCTGGGCCCCGGCGGTGTCCTCGTCCGCCCAGCGCAGGGCGAGGGCGGCGGCCTTGCGGGCGGCCTGAGCGACCGCCTCGGGGCCGCCCTTGCCCTGCGCGGCCGCGTAGCCGACCAGGAAGGTGGTCAGGGGCGCCGCTGGCCGGGCCACGCCGTGGGCGGCGTCGCGGGCGAGGTCGAGCAGCACACCGGTGTCGACGTCCAGGTCGATGCCCAGCTCGTCCTTGACTGCGGAAATCCATTCATCCAGCACGTGCCCATGCTCCCTGATTCGTGCCCTGGCGGTGGCGATGTCGTCCCAGGTGTCGCAGTCGAAGGACGCGACGTGATCGGGGACGCGGGTGAGGTCGAGGGCGGCGGTCAGCCGGCGCAGCGGCAACCCGGAGAGGGCGCCGCCCACGGTGGAGCCGCGGCCGCCGGTCGGCGCGGCTGCGGTGAGAGCCGCGAGTCCACGGCGCAGTGCGTGTGCGCGGTAGGCCGCCACGAGCGGCTGGTCGCGGCCGTCGGCGTCGGTGAGCAGCGCGCCGTCGGCACCGCCCGTGCGCAGGGCGCTCAGCAGCCGCCGCACCGTGGCCTGTTCGAGGAACGGCAGGTCGGCGGAGAGCACGACGACGTCCTGGGCCGTGGTGTGGCGCAGTCCCGCATCGAGCGAGGCGAGTGGCCCGCCGCCGGGCGGGTCCTCGCGCGCCCAGCGCACGGGCCGCGCGGTGGGCCTGGTATCGGCCACGACGACGGTCGTGCGCGCGCCGGCGCAGGCGCCGAGCACACGGTCGAGCAGGGCGCGCCCGCCGACCCGCAGGCCGGGCTTGTCCGCCCCGCCCAGCCGCCGGGCGCCCCCGCCGGCGAGCACGACGGCGTCATAGGCCCGCGGGTCGTCGCTGCCCGGGGCGCCAGGGGGCTCGTAGGCGGTCACCCCCCGAGTATGCGTCCCGCCCCCGATCGCGGAGAAACGAGGGCGGGGCCTCGGCGTCACACAGTGCGCAGCAGCACCGCCGGCTGTTCAACGCAGTCCGCCACATACCGGAGGAAACCGCCCGCCGTACCGCCGTCGCACACCCGGTGGTCGAAGGTGAGCGAGAGCTGGACGACCTGCCGTACCGCCAGCTCGCCCGCGTGCACCCACGGTTTGTCGACGATGCGGCCGACGCCCAGCATGGCCGCCTCGGGGTGATTGATGATCGGCGTGGAGCCGTCGACTCCGAAGACTCCGTAGTTGTTCAGCGTGAAGGTCCCGCCGGTGAGTTCTCCGGGCGTGAGGGTGCCGGCGCGGGCCGCCTCGGTCAGCCGGGCGAACTCGGCGGTCAGCGACTCGGCGTCCCGCGCGTGCGCGTCCCGTACGACCGGGACGACGAGCCCGCGCTCGGTCTGTGCGGCGAAGCCCAGATGGACGTGGTCGAGCCGGATTACCTCCCTGGCCTCCATGTCGACGGTCGAGTTGAGCTCCGGATGGCGGGCGAGCGCGGCCATGCAGATCCGGGCGATGAGCGCGAGCAAGGAGATCTTCGGTCCCCCGGACGCGTTCATGGCGGCCCGGGCGCGCATCAGCTCCGTCGCGTCGGCGTCCACCCAGCAGGTCGCGTCCGGTATCTCACGACGACTGCGGGAGAGCTTGTCGGCGACGGCACCGCGGACGCCCTTGAGGGGGACGCGGGTGCCGGACGCCGCCCGGGCCGGTGCCTGGGCCAGGCCCGCACGAGTGGCCGCCCCGGCCATGTCCGCCGCGGACGTCTCTGCCACGGGCGCGTGGGCCGGGGCCGCGGCCGTCCGGCCGAGCGCCGTGCCGGCCCTGAGGGCGTCCTCGACGTCCGCGCGCAGGATCAGCCCGTCCGGCCCGGAGCCGGACAGCTGCCGCAGGTCCACGCCGTGCTCCCGCGCGAGCCTGCGCACGAGCGGCGAGATCACGGGGACGGGGCCGTCGGCGCTCCGCTCGGCCACCGCCGCCCGGACGGCACCCGCGCGCGACGCCCGGTTGCCGACCGTGGGCGCCGGGCCCACGCTGCCGACCGTGGGCGCCGGGCTCCCGTTCGCCCTCGTCGCTGTGTTCCGCGCCGCCGGCTTGGCCGGTGCCGGGCGCACCCTGCGGCGTCGTGCCGGCGGGGCGCCCGTGCCGTAGCCGACCAGGACGTTGCCGGAGCCCTCGGTCTCGCCACCGGCGGCCGGCTCCCCGACCGCCACGGTCAGCAGGGGCGCTCCGACGGGAAGTTCCGTGCCCTCCTCGCCGAAACGGGCGGTGACCACACCGCCGTAGGGGCAGGGCACCTCGACCATCGCCTTGGCCGTCTCGACCTCGACGACCGGCTGGTCGACGGCGACGACGTCGCCCACCTCGATCAGCCAGCGGACGATCTCCGCCTCGGTGAGCCCCTCCCCGAGGTCGGGGAGCTTGAACTCCAGCACCTGTGCCATCAGCTCTCGGCCTCCCACTGCAGACGCGCGACGGCGTCCAGGATGCGGTCGACGCCGGGCAGATGGTGCCGCTCCAGCATCGGCGGCGGGTAGGGGATGTCGAACCCCGCCACGCGCAGGACCGGTGCCTCCAGGTGGTGGAAGCAGCGCTCCGTGACACGGGCGGCGATCTCCCCGCCCGGGCCGCCGAAGGAGCCGGACTCGTGCACGACGACGGCGCGCCCGGTGCGCCGTACCGACGCGCACACCGTCTCGTCGTCGAACGGCACCAGCGAGCGCAGGTCGACGACCTCCAGGTCCCAGCCCTCGGCCCGGGCCGCCTCGGCGGCTTCGAGGCAGACGGGCAGGGACGGGCCGTAGGTGATCAGCGTGGCGCTCCCGCCGGTGCGCCGCACCACCGCCCGGCCTATCGGTTCAACGGTCTGCGGGTCGTCGGGGTTCCAGGAGTCCTTCGACCAGTACAGCCGCTTGGGTTCGAGGAGGACGACCGGGTCGTCGGAGGCGATGGCGGCGCGCAGCAGCCCGTAGGCGTCGGCCACGGTCGCGGGCGTGACGACATGGAGCCCCGGAGTCGCCATGTAGTACGCCTCGGAGGAGTCGCTGTGGTGCTCGACGCCGCCGATGCCGCCGCCGTAGGGCACGCGGATCGTGATCGGCAGGGGCATCCTCCCGCGGGTGCGGTTGCGCATCTTCGCCACATGGCTGAGGAGCTGTTCGAACGCGGGGTAGGCGAAGGCGTCGAACTGCATCTCGACGACCGGGCGCAGGCCGTACATGGCCATGCCGACGGCGGTGCCGAGGATGCCGGCCTCGGCCAGCGGTGTGTCCGTGCAGCGGTCCTCGCCGAACTCCCTGGCGAGTCCGTCGGTGACCCGGAAGACACCGCCGAGGGTGCCGACGTCCTCCCCCATGACGTGCACGGTGGGGTCGGCGGCCATCGCGTCGCGCATCGCGCGCGTGAGGGCCTGGGCCATGGTGGCCGGCTTGAGCGCGACGGTGGTCATCGGGCCGTACCCTCCTCGGACTCGGCCTCGGCCGCGAGTTCGGCGCGCAACAGGGCCTGCTGCTCACGCAGTTGCGGGGTGGGCTCGGCGTAGACGTGGGCGAACAGGTCCGCGGGGTCGAGCGCCGGGTCCTGGTTCATGCGCTCGCGCAGCCGCGCGGCCATCGTCTCGGCCTCCTCGCGGGCGGCCGCGATGCCGTCCTCGTCGAGCAGACCGCGCCCGGTCATCTCCCGCTCCAGCAGGGCGATCGGGTCGTGTCCGCGCCAGGCCTCGACCTCGGCGTCGCCGCGGTAGCGGGTGGCGTCGTCGGCGTTGGTATGCGCGTCGATGCGGTAGGTCACGGCCTCGACGAGGGTCGGACCGCCTCCCGCGCGTGCGTGCCGTACGGCGTCGGTGAGCACCTCGTGCACGGCGACGGCGTCGTTGCCGTCGACCAGGCGGCCCGGTATGCCGTACCCGACGGCCTTGTGGGCCAGGGAGGGTGCGGCGGTCTGCTTGGCCAGCGGGACGGAGATGGCGAAGCCGTTGTTCTGTACCAGGAAGACGACCGGAGCCTGCCAGACGGCGGCGAAGTTCAGCGCCTCGTGGAAGTCGCCCTCGCTGGTGCCGCCGTCGCCGACCATGGCCAGCGCGACCACGTCGTCGCCCTTGAGACGGGCGGCGTGCGCGAGGCCGACGGCGTGCGGCAGCTGGGTGGCGAGCGGAGTGGACAGCGGGGCGACCCGGTGCTCGTAGGGGTCGTAGCCGGTGTGCCAGTCGCCGCGCAGCAGCGTGAGGGCCTCGACGGGGTCCACGCCGCGGGCCACGGCGGCGAGCGTGTCGCGGTAGCTGGGGAAGAGCCAGTCGCGCTCCTCGAGGGCCAGCGCGGAGGCGACCTCGCAGGCCTCCTGACCGGTGCTGGAGGGGTAGACGGCGAGGCGGCCCTGCTTGGTGAGGGCGGTGGCCTGGGTGTTGTACCGGCGGCCGAGCACCAGCTGCGCGTGCAGACGGCGCAGCAGCTCCGGGTCGGCCTTCGCGGCCGCCTCCGTCCCGAGGACGCGGTAGGGCTCCGCGTCGGGCAGCAGCGGCGCGGGGTCGGTACGGGGCTGCCAGGCGGGCGGCGGCGAGGGCCGGTACGCACCCCGCTGCTCCATGACCGTCATGACGGCACCTCCTCGTGGGAGCGGCTACGGGAGGCGCGTCGGCTGTGACCCGCCTCACCTACCGATTGTTCGGTCGCCGGCACATTTTGGCTACAGGCAGCCCCAGGCTGTGGACAAACGGTTCTCCACAGCATGGGATGGACGCAGTACGTCCATGGCGGAGAGGCGGGGGGACATGGCACCTGAACAAATGGCCGAGAGCCCGGACGGCGCGGTCCTGCCGCCGCGCCCGCTGGACGCCATTGATCAGGACATCCTGCAAATGCTCCAGACGGACGGCCGCGCCTCGATACGGTCGGTCGCCGAACGGGTCCACGTCTCGCGCGCCAACGCCTACGCCCGTATCAACCGTCTGATCGAGGACGGCGTCATCCGGGGCTTCGGGGCCCGGGTCGACCACGAACGCGCGGGGCAGGGCACGTCGGCGTACATCACGCTGAAGATCGTGCAGAACTCATGGCGCACGGTGCGCGAACAGCTCAGGCAGCTCCCCGGCGCATCCCACATCGCGCTGGTGGGCGGCGACTTCGACGTGCTGCTCCTGGTGCACACCCCGGACAACCGGGCGCTGCGCGAGGTGGTGCTGACCCGGCTCCAGGCGATCCCCGAAGTGCTCAGCACCCGTACGCTGCTGGTTTTCGAGGAGGAGGACCTGGAGCCGCAGGGGTGACCCGCACGGGTCTCAGCCGTCCTTGCGCAGCCCGCCGAAGACCAGCCGCGCCACCGCGTCGGCCACTTCGCGCTGGCCCGAACCGCGCCCGTCGGGCCGGTACCACTCAACGATCGAGTTGATCATCCCGAAGACGAGCCGGGTGGCCAGGCGCACCTCCACGTCACCGCGTACGTCCCCGTCCGCGGCCGCCGCCTTGAGCAGCTCGGCCACCCGGTGGTCGAACTCACGGCGCCGCTCCAGCGCCCACCGCTCGGTCGCGGTGTTGCCGCGCACCCGCAGCAGCAGCGTCACGTAGGGCAGTTCGTCGATGAGCACCTCGACCATGCGGCGCACGACGTACTCCAGCCGCTCGGCGGCGAGCCCCACGCGCGCGGGTTCCTCGGCGAGGATCGCGAAGAGCCCGTCCAGTGCCCGGCTGACCGCCCGGCGCAGCAGCTCCTCCTTGCCGGCCACGTGGTGGTAGATCGACGACTTGGAGATGCCGGCCGCCCTGGACAGATGCTCCATGGAAGTGCCGTCGTAGCCGCGCTCGTTGAAGACCTGCACGGCCACGGACAGCAGCGTCTCGGGGGTGTACGTGTCGCGTTTGGCGGTGGTCATGAGGTGCCCTCCCGCTTCTCGGAGGCGTACGCGTGGCGGTACAGCGCGAGCGACGGGGCGTAGCGTCCGGACGGGTCGCGCAGGTGCAGGTCGTCCAGGAGGCCGTAGGCCCAGGTCCGGCCGAGCCGGCGGCCCCATTCGAAGGGTCCGAGGGGGTAGTTGACGCCCAGGCGCATCGCGGTGTCGATGTCCTCCTCGGTGGCCACGCCCTTGGCGACGGCGTCGAGCGCCAGGTCCACGATCCGGGCGACCGTCCGGGCGACGATCATGCCGGGGACGTCACCGATGACGCTGACGTCCTTGCCGAGCGCCTGGAAGAGGCCGACGGCCTCCGCGAGGGTCTGCTGGGAGGTGTCCTGGGAGGCGGACAGGGCGACCCGGGTGGCGCGGCGGTAGTCGAGCGCCAGGTCGAAGTAGACGACGTCCCGGAACTCCACCGAGGTCTGCCCGTCGGCGAGGACCAGATGGCCGCCGCTGGGCAGCACCAGCCGGTCGCCCTGGTCCTCGTCCTCCTCGCGCACGGGGATGCCCGCCTCGCGGATCAGTGCCGGCAGCTCGGACGCCGGGCCCAGGTCGCCCTCGGTGACGACGTACGCGGGCGCCTGGCACCGCTCCGCGGTGTGCGGCTCGGGGCGCTCGGCGGCGTCGCCGTAGTCGTACCACCCGTGCCCGCTCTTGCGGCCGAGCCGGCCGGACTCGACCAGGCGCCGCTGGGCGAGCGAGGGCGTGAAGCGGACGTCCTGGAAGAAGGACTGCCACACGGAGTGCGTGACGGACTCGTTGACGTCCTGGCCGATCAGGTCGGTCAGCTCGAAGGCGCCCATCCTGAACCCGCCGCACTCGCGCAGGACGGCGTCGATGGTGGTGGGGTCGGCGGCCTGGGCCTCGTAGACGGCGAAGGCCTCGGCGTAGAAGGGGCGAGCGATGCGGTTGACGATGAAGCCGGGAGTGTCCGCGCAGGCGACCGGCGTCTTGCCCCAGGCGCGGGCCGTCTCGTACGCGCGCGTGGCCGACGTGACGTCGGTGGCGAAGCCGGAGACGACCTCCACCAGCGGCATCAGCGGGGCCGGGTTGAAGAAGTGCAGGCCCACGAAGCGGCCCGGGTTGCGCAGCGCACCGCCGATGGCGGTCACCGAAAGGGAGGAGGTGTTGGTGGCGAGCAGGCAGTCCTCGCCGACGATGCCCTCGAGCTCCCTCAGCAGCTCCTGCTTGGCGTCCAGCCGCTCCAGGACGGCCTCGACGACCAGGGAGCAGTCCGCGAGCTCGGCGAGACGTGTGGCGGGATTCAGCCGGGCGCGCGCCGCGTCCCGGTCGGCGCCGGTGAGCCGGTCCTTCGCCACCAGCCGGTCGAGCCGGGCGCCGATCGCGGCGGCCGCCTCCCGCGCCCGCCCGGGCACGGTGTCGTACAGGCGTACGGGATGGCCCGCGACCAGCGCGACCTGGGCTATGCCCTGGCCCATGGTGCCGGTGCCGACGACGGCCACGGGGCTGCTGAGGTCCAGTGCTGTCATGAGCGCGATCCTCCCGCACGGCGTTTTCCACAGACGCGGCGGACCCCCTTGTCCCGACCGATCGTTCGGTTACTCTAACCCTGTCCGCCTGTTCCTGCCCATGGTCACGACCATGGCTCTGCCCAGGTCATGAGCTCGACGAGGAGCTCTTGAGACGAGGAGTTGGTCCCGCATGCCCGCCGAACTGACCGCGCACGAGCTGATCGCCAGGCACCGGCCCACCCTGGACCAGGCGCTGGAGGCGATCCGCACACGCGCGTACTGGTCGCCCCACCCCGAGCACCCCAAGGCCTACGGGGAGCACGGCAGCCTGGACGCGGCCGCGGGCAAGGCCGCCTTCGACGCCCTCCTGGGCACCCGCATCGACCTCGGCCAGCCCGGCACGGACGGCTGGGTCGGCGGCGAGGTCTCGCCGTACGGCATCGAACTGGGCGTGACCTACCCGCACGCGGACGTCGACGTGCTGCTGCCCGCCATGAAGGCCGGCCAGCGCGCGTGGCGGGACGCGGGCGCGGAGGCGCGCGCCGTGGTGTGCCTGGAGATCCTGAAGCGGATCAGCGACCGGACGCACGAGTTCGCGCACGCGGTCATGCACACCTCCGGCCAGGCCTTCATGATGGCGTTCCAGGCGGGCGGCCCCCACGCCCAGGACCGAGGTCTGGAGGCGGTGGCCTACGCGTACATGGAGCAGGTCCGCACCCCCGCCACCGCCGAGTGGACCAAGCCGCAGGGCAAGCGCGACCCGCTCGCCCTCACCAAGGACTTCACGCCGGTCCCGCGCGGTGTCGCGCTGCTCATCGGCTGCAACACCTTCCCGACGTGGAACGGCTACCCGGGCCTGTTCGCCTCCCTCGCCACCGGCAACGCGGTCCTGGTCAAGCCCCATCCGCGCGCGGTGCTGCCGCTCGCCCTCACGGTGCAGACCGCCCGCGAGGTGCTCACCGAGACCGGCTTCGACCCGAACCTGGTGGCGCTGGCCGCCGAACGTCCCCAGGCTCCCGGCTCCGCTCGGGCAGGGGAGACCCCACTCGGCGAGGGCATCGCCAAGACCCTGGCCACCCGCCCCGAGATCCGCATCATCGACTACACCGGCTCGACGTCCTTCGGTGACTGGCTGGAGGCCAACGCCCGCCAGGCGCAGGTCTACACCGAGAAGGCCGGCGTCAACTCGGTCGTCGTGGAGTCGACCGACAACTACAAGGGGATGCTGTCCAACCTGGCCTTCTCGCTGTCCCTGTACAGCGGCCAGATGTGCACCACCCCGCAGAACCTGCTGATCCCGCGCGACGGAATCCGCACCGACGAGGGCCCCAAGTCCTTCGACGAAGTGGCCGCGGATCTCGCCAAGTCGGTGGACGCCCTGCTCGGCGACGACGCCCGGGCGAACGCTCTGCTCGGCGCGATCGTCAACCCGGACGTCAAGGCCCGCCTGGAGGCCGCGTCGGCTCTCGGGGAGGTCGCCCTCGCCTCCCGCGAGGTGGCCAACCCGGACTTCCCGGGCGCGGTCGTCCGTACGCCGGTGATCGTGAAGCTGGACGGTGCCAAGCCGGACGCCGAGGCCGCCTACATGAGCGAGTGCTTCGGCCCCGTCTCCTTCGCCGTCGCCGTCGACTCGGCCGCCGACGCGGTGGAGCTCCTGCGCCGTACGATCCGCGAGAAGGGCGCGATGACGGTGGGTGCCTACACCATCGACGAGGAGGTCGAGCAGTCGGTGCGGGAGGTGTGCCTGGAGGAGGCCGCCCAGCTGTCGCTGAACCTCACCGGCGGGGTGTACGTCAATCAGACCGCCGCCTTCTCCGACTTCCACGGCTCGGGCGGCAACCCGGCGGCCAACGCGGCCCTGTGCGACGGGGCGTTCGTGGCGAACCGCTTCCGGGTGGTGGAGATCCGCCGGGAGGCGTAGCCGCGGGAACGGCCCGTCAGAGTGCGCCCCCGGTGGCGCTCCAGTGGTACAGCGTCATCGCCACACTGGTGGCGAGGTTGTAACTGGAGACCTGGGGGCGCATCGGCAGGGCCACCAAGTGGTCGGCCCGGGCACGGAGTTCGTCGGACAGCCCGCTGCGTTCGGAACCGAAGGCGAGCACCGCGTCGTCGGGCAGCCTCAGCCCGCGGATGTCCTCGCCCTCCGGGTCGAGCGCGAACAGCGGCCCGCGCGGCAGCTCCTCCACGGTCAGCCGCTCCACGGCGGTCGCGAAGTGCAGCCCCGCCCCACCGCGCACCACCGTCGGATGCCAGGGGTCCAAAGTGCCCGTGGTGACCACTCCGGTCGCCCCGAAACCGGCGGCCAGCCGGATCACCGCCCCCGCGTTGCCCAGGTTGCGCGGCTGGTCCAGCACCACGACCGGCGCGCTGCGGGGCGTTTGCGCCAGTGCCCGCAGATTCGCCTCCCGCGGGGGCCGAACGGCCAGGGCGGCCACTGCGGTGGGATGTGGCCGCGGCACGAGGCAGGCGTACGTCTCGGGCGGCACCTCGGCCAGCAGGTCGTCCAGCGCCTCCCGTACGTCGGGGGCCAGTTCGCCGGCAAGGGCGAGTGCCGCCCGCCGGTCGACGGCGACCGCCACCGGCACCTCGGCCCCGAAGCGCACCGCGTGCTTGAGGGCGTGGAAGCCGTCGAGCAGCACGGAGGTGCCGGCGAGCCGGCGCCAGGTCCGTACGGGGTCGTTCATACCGGGAAGCCTACGTGGGCCGGCTCGCTGTCCTGCGGCGAGCGCGACTGACCGGGCAGCGCACGGGCGCGCCGCGGCAGTCGCGCACGCGCGCGTGCCACCCGGTCGCCCAGCCGGAGCAGGAACGGCGTCGGCAGGAACACCGCGTCCGTCGCGATCATCGCCAGCGAGAAGAACGGCAGCCCCAGGACGACCGCGATCACGGCGTGCTCGGTCATCATGGCCGCCAGCAGGACGTTCTTGACCCGCCGGTTGAACAGTGTGAACGGGAAGGCGACCTGCACGATCACCGTCCCGTAGGTCACGAGCATCACGAGCGTGCCGTTGGCGGACAGCAGGTCGGCGAGTGCGGGCCAGGGCGAGAAGTAGTCCAGGTGGAGCGGGTAGTACACGGCGGTGCCGTCCTGCCACCTCGAACCCTGGATCTTGTACCAGCCGGCCGTCGCGTAGATCAGGCACGCCTCAGCCATGATCACGAACAGGGCGCCGTTGTGCACGATGTCGGCGACGACGTCGAGCAGGATCCGCGGCTCGGCCCGCCCTCCACGGCGCCCGACGACCCACCACAGGGCCTGGCCCAGCCACACGGCCCACAGGAGCGCGGGCACGAACCACTCGCCCTCCGTCCTTCCCGCCGCGGTCACCACGGCCAGGACCAGCCCGAGCACGCTCCACAGAGCGGGACCGGCCCGGTCGGGGGTCCGCTCCCCCCGCGCGCGTGCCGCCCGCGTGCGCCGGGCTCGCCGTGCGTCCAGCGACCAGACCTGACCACAGCGGGTGAAGAGCAGGTAGAGCGCCATCAGATGCAGGACGTTGTCGCCGCCGTCGCCCACGAACACGCTGCGGTTCTGCAGCGAGAGCACACCGAGCATGAACAGCACGGACATCGTGCGGGTGCGCCAGCCCAGCATGAGCAGCAGGCTCGACAGCACGGCCAGCGCGTAGACGGTCTCGAACCAGAACTGGCCCCGGGACCACATCAGGGCCGAGAAGGCGCCGTTCTCGGAGATCAGCTGCTGGGCGAGGGACCAGCTCCACGGGCCGTCGGGGCCGTACAGCTCCTGGCGGTGGGGGAACTCGCGCAGCAGGAAGAGCAGCCAGGTGGCGGAGAAGCCGATGCGTATCACGGCCGTCTGGTACGGGCCGAGGGCCGCTTCGGTGACCCGCCCGATGCCCCGGGAGACCGAGAGCGCGAGCCGGTTCACCGCACACCTCCCCGGGCCTCGGCGGCCGGGACCACCCACCAGGGCAGCAGGTGGTACGCGGGCGTCTGCGACACCTTCTCCTTGCTCCACTTGGGCGGGGGCACGTCAGTGGTACGGCCGCGGACCTGGACGCGTTCGACGACGCCACCCGCACCGGCCGCGTGGTCGCGGTCCAGGCGCAGCACGACGATGCGGCGCAGATACTGCTCCGCCAGCGCGCCGCGCAGACCCATCGGCCGGTCGTCGCTGTCGTGCGTGGCCCCGTAGAAGTCGAAGGCCCGGCGCAGTTCGTTCTGCTGGGTGTGGCTGGGCAGCACATTGCCGTCGATGGCCCGGCCGTCCTGGGCGGACAGGTCGTACCAGCCCGTGGTGCGGGTCTCGCCACCCGTCGTACGGACCTCGGCGCGCACCTGGACCGCTATGTCCTGCTGCAACGGGTTCGGCGCGAACAGCTTCCAGTTCTGCTCGAACTCCGGATAGACCCACTCGTCGACGGCCTTGCCGTGCTGCCTGGTCACCGTGTTCGGGGGCGCGACGTGCAGGAACACCATGCCGAGGTGCACACAGGCGGCCACCGCGACCACCGCGAGCGCCAGCGCCGCGCCGACCTGGTAGGGAGGCGACAGCGCGGCGATCCCACCCCGCGACCCGGTGCGCGGCCCGGGAGCGGCGTCGGGCGGGAAGGCGGGCTCGGGCACGGGAGCGGCGTCGGGCACAGGATGGGAAGCGCCGGCTGCGCAGGGGGGAGCACCAGGGCCAGGAGTAGGGCCGTGGGCAGGGGCAGGGGCAGGGGCAGGTACTGCCGACGGTGCTGCGGAGGCGGATGCGGGCGTGGTTGTGGATGTGGATGTGGATGCGAGTCCGGCGGACGAGGCGTCGTCGGGATCAGCCGGGGGCCGGTCCGGCAGGCCCGGCAGGCCCGGCCCGCCGGTCCCTCCCGGCCCGTGCCGCCCGTCCGGGGCGTTCGAGTCCTCGTCGTGCGCGTCCATTCCGCCCCGTCTTTCGATTCCGGTCCGTCTTCCGGCCGCCGCCCGGCCGCAGGGCGGCGCAGCCCCACGCGCACCGCTCCCCGGCGCCGCACCGGAACGGTACTCAGGCCCGCCCGCCGGGCACACCCCCCGGCCCCTTCCGGCTCCCTCCGGCAGCCCCGGCGAGCGCCGCTCGCGGCGCCACCCGGCCGGCCGTCACCCGTACGGCACCGCGGCGGCGCACCGCCGCGTCCGGGCAGCCGGCGCGCGCTCCGCGAGCGGGCCCTCGGCAGACGTCCCGCAGGTTGTCCACAGGGGCGCCCGCAGTTGTCCACAGCGGTTGACACCCTACGGCGGCGGACCGCACCATTGAATCCGCCCGGACCGAACGATCGGTCGGGAGAATCGGAGAAGTCGAGGTCGAGGGGGACCGCATGGCGACAGCAGCCGCGCACCGGACGGCCGGCACCCCGGCGTACGGCGCCTCGGACGGCGCCACGGGCAGCGACGCCCACCAGCGCGCCTTCGACGCGGCCGTGGCCGCCGACGAGCGCATCGAGCCGCGGGACTGGATGCCCGACGCCTACCGCGCGACGCTGGTCCGGCAGATCGCCCAGCACGCCCACTCCGAGATCATCGGCATGCAGCCGGAGGCCAACTGGATCACGCGCGCTCCGTCCCTGCGCCGCAAGGCCATCCTCATGGCCAAGGTCCAGGACGAGGCGGGCCACGGCCTGTACCTCTACAGCGCGGCCGAGACCCTCGGCACCAGCCGGGACGAGCTGCTCGACAAGCTGCACAGCGGCCGCCAGAAGTACTCCTCGATCTTCAACTACCCGACGCTGACCTGGGCGGACGTCGGCGCGATCGGCTGGCTGGTGGACGGCGCCGCGATCACCAACCAGGTGCCTCTGTGCCGCTGCTCCTACGGTCCGTACGCGCGCGCGATGGTCCGCATCTGCAAGGAGGAGTCCTTCCACCAGCGGCAGGGCTACGAGCTGCTGCTGGCGCTCAGCCGCGGCACCCCCGAGCAGCACGCGATGGCCCAGGACGCGGTGGACCGCTGGTGGTGGCCGTCGCTGATGATGTTCGGCCCGCCCGACGACGCCTCCCAGCACTCCGAGCAGTCGATGGCCTGGAAGATCAAGCGCCATTCGAACGACGAGCTGCGCCAGCGCTTCGTCGACATCTGCGTCCCCCAGGCCGAGAGCCTTGGCCTCACCCTCCCCGACCCGGACCTGAAGTGGAACGAGGAGCGGGGTCACCACGACTTCGGCGCCATCGACTGGACGGAGTTCTGGGACGTCCTCAAGGGCAACGGCCCGTGCAACGAACAGCGCATCGCCCAGCGCCGGCGGGCGCACGACGAGGGCGCCTGGGTACGGGATGCGGCCGCGGCCCGCCACCACGGCACTGATACCGGCAAGCACACCGGTCGGACGGGAGTGAAGCAGGCATGACCAACACCGAGTGGCCACTGTGGGAGGTCTTCGTGCGCTCCCGGCGCGGCCTGTCCCACACCCACGCCGGCAGCCTGCACGCCCCGGACGCGGAGCTGGCCCTGCGCAACGCGCGTGACTTGTACACCCGGCGCGGCGAGGGCGTCTCGATCTGGGTCGTCCCGTCCGCGGCGATCACGGCCTCCTCACCGGACGAGAAGGACCCGTTCTTCGAACCGTCCGCCGACAAGCCCTACCGGCACCCGACCTTCTACGAGATCCCGGAGGGGGTGAAGCACCTGTGACCGCCACTGTCGCCACGACGGCCGCCCTCGCCCTGGGCGACGACGCCCTGGTGCTCTCCCACCGGCTGGGGGAGTGGGCGGGTCACGCGCCCGTCCTGGAGGAGGAGGTCGCCCTCGCCAACATCGCCCTAGACCTGCTGGGCCAGGCCCGCGTGCTGCTGTCGATGGCCGGGGACGAGGACGAACTGGCGTATCTGCGCGAGGAGCGCGCCTTCACCAACCTCCAGCTCGTGGAGCAGCCCAACGGCGACTTCGCGCACACGATCGCCCGCCAGCTGTACTTCTCCACCTACCAGCACCTGCTGTACGCCGAACTTGCCGCCCAGGACAGCGAGTTCGCCCCGCTCGCCGGGAAGGCCGTCAAGGAGGTCGCCTACCACCGCGACCACGCCGAGCAGTGGACGCTGCGGCTCGGCGACGGCACGGACGTCAGCCACGAGCGGATGCAGCGGGCCTGCGGCGCGCTGTGGCGGTTCACCGGGGAGATGTTCCAGCCGGTGCCCGGCCTGGACGTCGACCGGCCGGGAATGGAGGCGGCCTGGCTGGAGTCCGTGGGGGACGTGCTGCGCCGGGCCACCCTGACCCTGCCCGAGGGTCCCCGGTCCGGGGCGTGGTCGGCGGGCGCGGGCCGGCAGGGCCTGCACACCGAACCCTTCGGCCGGCTGCTCGCCGAGATGCAGCATCTGCACCGCAGCCACCCGGGGGCGTCATGGTGACCTCCACGACCCCTCTGGAGACGGAGCTGCTGCGGCTCGCGGGCTCGGTGCCCGACCCGGAGCTGCCCGTGCTCACGCTGCACGAACTGGGCGTGGTCCGCGCGGTGCGGATGCTCGGCGAGGACGCGGTCGAGGTGGAGATGACCCCGACCTACACCGGCTGCCCGGCGATCGAGGCGATGTCCCTGGACATCGAGCGGGTGCTGCGCGAGCACGGCGTAGGGGAGGTCACCGTCCGCACGGTGCTCTCCCCCGCATGGTCTACGGACGACATTACGGCCGAAGGGCGGCGCAAGCTGCGGGAGTTCGGCATTGCGCCGCCCCGCACGCGGGCTGCCGCGGGAGCAGTCCCGCTGGAGCTGGGCCGCACCCGCACACTCGCCCAGGAGCCGCAGCGGTCCGGCACGGCCGGCCCGGACCCCGTCCACTGCCCGCACTGCGGATCGGCCGACACCGAGCTGCTCAGCCGGTTCTCCTCCACCGCGTGCAAGTCGCTGCGGCGCTGCCTGGCCTGCCGCGAACCGTTCGACCACTTCAAGGAGGTGTGATGGCCCGCTTCCACCCGCTCGCCGTGACTGCGGTCGACCGGCTCACCGACGACTCCGTGGCGCTCACCTTCGCGGTGCCGCCCGAGCTGCGCGAGGAGTACCGGCACGCGCCGGGCCAGCACCTCGCGCTGCGCCGGGTGACCGACGGGGCCGAGATCCGGCGGACGTACTCGATCTGCTCGCCTGCGCCGGAGCCGGACGGCGAGGGACCGCGGACCCTGCGGGTCGGGGTGCGGCTGGTGGACGGCGGCGCCTTCTCCACGTTCGCGCTGAAGGAGATCAACGTCGGCGACGAGCTGGAGGTGATGACCCCCGCGGGCCGCTTCACACTGCCGCCCGCGCCCGGACTGTACGCCGCGGTCGTCGGCGGCAGCGGCATCACCCCGGTGCTGTCCATCGCCTCCACCTTGCTGGCCCGCGAGCCGGCGGCCCGCTTCTGTCTGATACGCAGCGACCGGACGGCCGCCTCGACGATGTTCCTGGAGGAGGTCGCGGACCTGAAGGACCGCTATCCCGAGCGGCTGCAGCTGGTGACGGTGCTGTCCCGGGAGGAGCAGCAGGCGGGGCTGCCCTCCGGGCGGCTCGACCAGGAGCGGCTCACCGGGCTGCTTCCGGCGCTGCTGCCGGTGCCGGAGGTGGCGGGGTGGTTCCTGTGCGGGCCGTACGGACTGGTGCAGGAGGCCGAGCGGGCCCTGCGGGGACTGGGTGTGGCCCGGTCCCGGATCCACGAGGAGATCTTCCACGTCGACGCCGGTACGGCCTCCGGAACGGTGGTCGCGGCCCCCGCGCACAGCACGGTGACGGTCCGCCTGGACGGCCGCGGCGGGACCTGGCCGGTCGCGGAGGGGGAGACGCTGCTGGAGACGGTGCTGCGCAACCGCCCCGACGCGCCCTACGCCTGCAAGGGCGGCGTGTGCGGAACGTGCCGGGCCTTCCTGGTGGCGGGCGAGGTGCGGATGGAGCGCAACTTCGCGCTGGAGCCCGAGGAGACCGAGGCGGGGTACGTGCTGGCGTGCCAGTCGCACCCGGCCACGGAGAAGGTGGAGCTGGACTTCGACCGCTGAGCGACGTCCGGGCCGTTCCCTTCTTCTAGAACCTGTTCTATCTTGACGCCCCGTCAGTTCAGCGGAGGCGCGGGAGGGCAGGACCGTGGACTTCACCTTCACCGAGGAGCAGCAGGCAGCGGCCGAGGCGGCGAAGGGGGTGTTCGCCGGGGTCGCACCGGACAGCGTGCCCAGTCCGGCGCTGACCACCGGCGCCGTCGCCGACGACTTCGACCGTGCGCTGTGGGTCCGCCTCGCCGAGGCGGACCTGCTGAGTCTGCTGCTCGCCGAGGAGTTCGGCGGCGCGGGCCTGGACGCCATCGCGCTGTGCCTGGTGCTGCGCGAGTCGGCGAAGGTACTGGCCCGGGTGCCGCTCCTGGAGCACACCGCGGCCGCGGCGGCCGTACAGGCCTACGGCGGTGAGGAGTTGGCGTCCGCCCTGCTCCCCCGGGCCGGCCGGGGCGAGACGGTGCTCACCGTCGCCGCGCACGGCCGCACCGGCCACGACCCGGCCGAACTCGCCGTCACCGCACGGCGGGACGGTGAGATGTGGGAGCTGGACGGTGTGCAGACCGCGGTGCCGTGGGCCCACGGCGCCGACGCGGTCCTCGTCCCCGCGCACACCGGTGACGACCGTGCGGAGCGCAGCGTGCTCGCGCTTGTCCCCCGAGACCACGGGGGCGCCGTACTCGCCGAGCAGTTCTCCACCACCGGCGAACGACTCGGCGAGCTGCGGCTGGAATCCGCGCGGATCCCGGCCCACCACGTGATCGAGGCCGACGGCGCCTGGGAGTGGCTGCGCGCGCTGCTGGCCACCGGGACCTGTGCGCTGGCACTCGGGCTCGGCGAGCGGGTGCTGCGCATGACCAGCGACTACACCGGCAAGCGGGAACAGTTCGGGTATCCGATCGCGACCTTCCAGGCCGTCGCCGTGCAGGCCGCGGACCGTTACATCGACCTGCGCGCCATGGAGGCCACGCTCTGGCAGGCAGCATGGCGGATCGCCTCGGGCGCGCAGGGCGCGCTGCCCGCCACGGGAGACGTCGCCGTGGCCAAGATCTGGGCCGCGGAGGGCGTGCGCCGGGTCGTGCAGACCGCGCAGCACCTGCACGGGGGGTTCGGCGCCGACACCGACTACCCCCTGCACCGCTACCACGCCTGGGCCAAGCACCTCGAGCTGTCGCTCGGCCCGGCGGCAGCGCACGAGGAGGCACTGGGAGACCTGCTGGCGGCGCATCCGCTGGGCTGACCCGGGCACACCCCCGGGGTCCGGTCGGGAGCGCGGCCGCCCCCCGGCCTCACAGGACGTGGCCGGGCTGCCCCTCCTCGGTCACGACGGGCCGGCCCGCGGCCGCCCACACCTGCATGCCGCCGTCGACGTTCACCGCGTCGATGCCCTGCTGCACCAGGTACATCGCGACCTGCGCCGAGCGCCCGCCGGATCGGCAGATCACATGGATCCGGCCGTCCTGGGGAACCGCCTCGGTCAGCTCACCGTACCGGGCCACGAACTCACTGATGGGAATGTGCAGCGCCCCCTGGGCGTGACCGGCCTGCCACTCGTCGTCCTCTCGGACGTCCAGCAGGAAGTCGCCGTCCTTGAGGTCCGTCACCTCGACCGTGGGCACACCAGCTCCGAAATGCATGGTCCGACGCTACCCGAAGGAACTCGCGGAGAAGTCGCCGCACGGGTGGGCGCGGGTGAAGGAGGTCACTCCTCGTCCAGCAGCACCGTCAGTTCCGACTCCCGCTCCGCGACCTCGTTGCGCAGCTGCTCGGCGATCTCGCCGAGAAGGCGGTCGGGGTCCTCGGGGGCCAGCCGGAGCATCGCGGCGATCGCGCTGTCCTCCAGCTCCCTGGCGACGAGCGTGAGCATCTCCTTGCGCCGGGTGAGCCACTCCAGGCGGGCGTAGAGCTCCTCGGCGCGGCTCGGGGGCTGCTCCTCGGGCTTCGGGCCGGCGGCCCACTCCTCGGCGAGCTCACGCAGCTCGGCCTCGTCGCCACGGGCGTAGGCGGCGTTGACCCGGGTGATGAACCCCTCACGCCGCTTGCGCTCGTCGTCCTCCTGCGCCAGATCGGGGTGGGCCTTGCGGACCAGCTCGCGGTAGAGGCGGCGGGCCTCCTCGCTGGGCCGCACCCGCTGCGGGGGCCGTACCGGCTGGTCCGTGAGCATCGCGGCGGCCTCCGGAAACAGCCCGTCCCCGTCCATCCAGCCGTGCAGCAGCTCCTCGACACCGGGAATCGGCAGCAGCCCGGCCCTCGCCTCCTGCGCCTTGCGCAGGTCCTCGGGGTCGCCGGTGCGCGCGGCCCTCACCTCGGCGATCCGCGCCTCCAGCTCCTCGAGCCGGGCGTAGAGCGGGCCGAGCCTCTGGTGGTGCAGCCGGGAGAAGTTCTCGACCTCCACCCGGAAGGTCTCCACCGCGATCTCGTACTCGATGAGCGCCTGCTCGGCGGCCCGCACGGCCCGCTCCAACCGCTCCTCGGGCCGCGCCGCAGCACCTTCGGACGCCGCCGGAGCCGCTCCGGCGACGTCACCCTGCTCAGCTTCCGGGGTCGTCACCCGACCAGACTAGCGCCGCACCCGCCAGGGCCCGCGCCCCCCGCGGCGGGACCTCCGGCACAGGACTCCCGCCGGACCCACTCACCACCCGGCAAGCCGCCCAGGCGCTCGGCACACCTCCCTACACCCCCATCTCCGCCGCGATCCGCCCCGCTCGCACCGCGGCCACCAGCTCCGCGTGGTCCGCTTCCGTGCGGTCGGCATAGGCGACGGCGAACGCGGCGACGGCCTCGTCCAGTTCCTCGTTCTTGCCGCAGTAGCCGGCGATCAGCCGGGGGTCGGCGCTGTGGGCGTGGGCACGGGCGAGCAGGGCGCCGGTCATCCGGCCGTAGTCGTCCATCTGGTCGGCGGCGAGTGCCGCCGGGTCGACGCTGCCCTTGCGGTTGCGGAACTGCCGTACCTGGAAGGGCAGTCCGGCGACCGTCGTCCAGCCCAGCAGGATGTCGCTCACCACCTGCATGCGCTTTTGGCCGAGCACCACCCGCCGCCCCTCGTGCTCCGCCTCGGGCGCCTGGAAACCGGCCTCCACCAGGTGCGGCACCAGCGCCGACGGTCTTGCCTCCTTCACCTGCAGCACCAGCGGTTCGCCGCGGTGGTCCAGCAGCAGCACCACGTACGACCGGGTGCCCACGCTGCCCGTGCCGACCACCCGGAACGCCACGTCGTGCACCGCGTGGCGGGCCAGCAGCGGGAGGCGGTCCTCCGAGAGCGTGGCCAGGTACTGCTCCAGCGACGCAGCCACCGCCGCGGCCTCCGCGTCCGGCACCCGCCGCAGCACCGGCGGCGCGTCCACGAAACGGCGCCCGCCTTCCTCGCCCGGCTCGGTCGACTTGGCCGCGAAGCGCCCGCTGGTGTTGGCCCGGGCCTTCTCCGAGACCCGCTCCAGCGTGCCGAGCAGGTCGTGGGCGTCGGTGTGGGAGACGAGCTCCTCGTCCGCGATGGCGTTCCACGCGTCCAGGACCGGGAGCCCGGCCAGCAGCCGCATGGTGCGCCGGTAGGCGCCCACCGCGTCCCGGGCGGCATCGCGACAGCTGTCCTCGTCACAGCCCGCCTCCCGGCCCGCGAGGACGAGCGAGGCGGCGAGCCGCTTGAGGTCCCACTCCCAGGGGCCCGGGGCCGTCTCGTCGAAGTCGTTGAGGTCGATGACCAGGCCGCCGCGCGCATCGCCGTACAGGCCGAAGTTGGCCGCGTGGGCGTCTCCGCATATCTGGGCCCGGACGCCGGTCATGGGCGTGCGGGCCAGGTCGTGGGCCATGAGCCCGGCCGAACCGCGCATGAACGCGAACGGCGTCGCCGCCATCCGGCCCACCCGGATCGGGGTGAGCTCCGGGATCCGGCCGAGGTTGGACTCCTCGACGGCCGCCACCGCGCCGGGACGGCCGGCGTCCGCCTCGAACCCCGCGTGCGCGGACCGTGCGACGCGCTGCCGCAGCGCCTTGCCCTCCGCCTTCGGCGAACCGTCCACGGGCCACCGCGCGAACCCGGGCACCACCGGTACCCGCCCACCGCTCCCCGCGCTCTGCCCGGCCCCCACCGCCGCACCCGCATCCACCGTGACCCCGGTCATCCCGACCGCCTCCCCCGCGCATGAACGAACATCAACTCGAGCCGACCGTACAGCCGGCGGCGAAGACGCGTCAGGCCCTGTGGACAACCCATACGAAGGTCCTCACCCGGGACGTTCGCCACACACGACGAAGCCCCGCAGGTCCGGGACCCACGGGGCTTCCCGCCGTGGGGAACCGGCGGAATGCGCTGATCACGCGCTACGAAGTCGTACTGGACAGGGGCGCCGATTCGGCGCGGGAGGGGTACCGCTCGTCGTAGCGGCGCAGTTTCCAGACCACGACGGAACCGATCCAGGTCATCAGGAAGGTGACGACGATGACGACGCCGATGGTGTTGAGGTCGATCCCGGCCAGCCACGACCAGGGCGCCCGGTCGGCGGCGCCCAGCTGTTCGGCGAGCAGTGTGGCCAGCTCGACCGTACCGACCACGAACGCCACGAAGATCGACAGGCCGGTCATGGTGAGGTTGTAGTAGATCTTGCGGACCGGGTTGGAGAAGGACCACTCGTACGCCTTCGCCATGAACACCCCGTCGGTGGTGTCCATCAGGCTCATGCCGGCCGCGAAGATCAACGGCAGCGCGATGATGGCGAGCGGCGGCAGCGTACCGTCCGCCGCCGAGCCGGCCGCCAGCCCCAGTGCACCGACCTGGGTCGCCGTGTCGAAGCCGAGCCCGAAGAGCAGACCCACGAAGTACAGCTGCCAGCTGTGCTCGATGAACTTGTTGTAGCGGCCCCTGAAGACGCGGTTCATCAGACCGCGGTCGGAGAGGAGCTGCTCGAGTTCCTCGGGCTGGTGGCGGCCTTCCTTCGCCTCACGCCAGGTTCGGAAGATCCCGCCCAGGACCTTGAGGTTGAGCGCGGCGATCGCGTAGAGGAAGACCCCTGAGACCAGGGTGCCGATGACGCCGCCGATGTCGGCGAATCCCGCCTGGAAGCGGTTGGCGGCCTGGGCGGCGAAGGCGATGGCGACGGACAGGCCGAAGACGACGGAGGAGTGGCCGAGCGAGAAGGCCAGGCCGAGGCCGAGCGGACGCCTGCCCTTCTGCAGCAGGTAGCGGGTGGTGTCGTCGATGGCCGAGATGTGGTCGGCGTCGAAGGCGTGCCGCATGCCGAGCGTGTACGCCAGTCCGGCCGCCCCGGCGTACAGGAGGGTGCCCTGGCTGTCGGCGAGGTCCTGGTAGCGGGCGTTGTAGTACGCGAACAGGCCGAAGCCCGCGACGTGCAGTACCGCGATGAAGCCGTACATCGCGACAAGACGGCGGATCTCGCCTCGGTCGAACCGGCGGTTCGACCGGGTGACAGCGGCCTTTGTGCTCATGGGCAGCCTTCCCTCGCCACGACGTGACCATGCCTTAATGCGTCTGCACTCCAGCTGCAAATCATACGCAAGAAGCCGCGGCCCTCTGTTACCGGTGTTCGGAACCCGCCCGGTCACGGATTGGGTGGCCGGCTGGACGCCGGCCGCGGCGGACGCCGGATGCGGCCGGCGTGGCCCAGCACACGACCACCCGGTCCCGGCACACGACCACCCGGTCCCGGCACACGACCACCCAGTCCCGGCACACGACCGCCCAGTCCCGACACAGTACGGCCGGGCCCCGCGCAGGACCGCCCGGGCGCGGCGGCGAGAGCCTCTCCGCCCGGGCGGTCAGCGGGTGACGCGGCTCAGAGCCGGTCGAGGATGCTCTGGAGCTGCTTGACCTCGGCCGACTGGCTCGTGGCGATGGCGCCGGCCATCTTCGTGGCGCCGGCGTTCCTGCCCTTCTTCTGCTCGTCCTTGGCCATGGTGATCGCACCCTTGTGGTGCTGGATCATCATCTGCGCGAACATCTTGTCGAACCCGGCGCCCTTCATGGACTTGAGTGCCTTCATGTCCTTGTCGGACATCATGCCGTCGTTGCCCATGTGCATTCCGGGCATGTCACCCAAGGCGGTGGGCTTGCCCCAGGAGCGCAGCCAGCCGGTCATCGTGTTGATCTCGGGGCCCTGGGCCTTCTTGATCTTCGCTGCGATGTTCTTGAGGTCGGGGTCGGAAGCGCGGCCGTCCGCCAGCTCGGCCATCTCCACCGCCTGCTTGTGATGCGGGATCATCATCTGCGAGAAGGTGACGTCCGCGTCGTTGTGGTCCGCGGCGGAAGCGGTGTTGCCGGCCTGGGCGGTCGCTGTCGCCGAGCCGGCGCCGCTGCCGTGGTCCGCGCCGCTCATACCGTCGTCCTTGTTGTCGCCGCAGGCGGCGAGCAGCAGGGCTCCCGCCGCGACGACGCTCGCGGCAGCGATACGGCGGGCGGACGTCCCGCGCAGGGCGCGCGTGAAGGCAGTCATGTTCGATCTCACCTCGTGATGGTTCGGTTCTCGGTCTGTTCGGGGCACGTCGGGCGCGCGGACTCGCGCAGGGCGAATCCGCCAGGCGCGGCGGCCTAAAGACGGAGAACCGACAGCTGAGCGAGATCAGGTGGGCGGGGCGGCGGGTTGGGGCGCACCACCACAGGTCCGCCGAGAAGCGAGGTCGCCGTCCGGTCGGCGCAGCGGGCCAGCGCGGAGCGCACCAGCGCGGTGAGCACCCAGGCGCTGAGCAGCACCGCCACGCACAGCGACAGAATGTCCATCGGCACAAGGGGCGTGTGTGGCGTTCCCCACTGTCCGGAGGCGTCCCCGTGGGCCGGCTCCATGAACGCCGATGCCCCGGCGTGGGCGTCCGCGTCCGCGCGAGGGGCGGTCTCCATCGCCATGGGCGCCGCGTGCGACGGCGAGCCGACGGCCGATGCCGAAGAGCAGTCCGGATGGCCCAGCGTGTGCATGAGGAGGACACCGAGTGCGAGCACGACGACGAGCAGCAGGTGCCCGAAGGCGCCTCCTGTCCGTTGGTGCCGGCTCATGGTCACCGTGGGACCTCCGCCCAGGAATCGCTGTCCTGCGACTGTACGCAAGCGGCATCGATCATGTTCAACGTACTCGCTCCTGGACGGCGGTGGCCGCGGACCGTTGTCGCCCGCAGCACAACGAGGACCGGCCACCCGCCGTGACGTCGAAGTCTTCACGAGCTTCGACAGCACCGGGCCTTCCTCGTGGCGCCGGCAATGCGGGAGACCCCGCGGACCTGGCCTTCGACCTTGTGCAGGCGCGCCGGGTGGCCGGCCCTGCGCCCGGCGTATCCGGGATTCCGGGTGTGCGGCCCGCGGGTGTGGTGGGGAGCAGGGGTGGCGGTCACCGTGGTTCGCCTCCCTCGCGGGTGCCGCCGGACGCGGTCGCGGTGTAGCGGAGCGGGTCGGCGTCGAATGCGGCGGCGCACCGGGCGGAGCAGAAGTGGTAGGCGCCTGCGGCGGTGTGCCGCGTCCCGGGAGCGGAAGCCTTGTCGATGCTCATGCCGCAGACGGGGTCCACCACCCTGTTTCCGGCTGTCATGTCACTGGCCATGGCCCGGTCGTCACTGGTCATGGCCCGGTCGTCACTGGTCATGGCCCGGTCGGCCGCAGACTCCACACGAGGCTGTACGCGGGCGGGCCGGGCGCCGGGAAGCGGCTGGGGCCGCCAGCGGCGGAGCCGGGAGGCGTTGGTCACGACCGACAGGGAGCTGAGGGCCATGGCGCCGGCGGCGATGATCGGGCTGAGCCGGATGCCCCACAGCGGGTACAGGGCGCCGGCGGCGAGGGGGATGCCGACGGCGTTGTAGACGAGCGCGAAGAACAGGTTCTGCCGGATGTTGCGCATCGTGGCCCGCGACAGCCGGATCGCGGTGACGACGCCACTGAGGGAGCCGGAGATCAGGGTGATGTCGGCGGCCTCGATGGCGACGTCGGTCCCGGTGCCGATGGCCAGGCCGACGTCGGCGGCGGCCAGGGCGGGGGCGTCGTTGATGCCGTCGCCGACCATGCCGACGGTGCGGCCCTCGCCCTGCAGGCGGCGGATCTCGTCCGCCTTGTGCTCGGGCAGCACTTCGGCGAGCACCCGTGTGACGCCGACAGAAGCGGCGATGGCAGCGGCGGTGCGGGCGTTGTCCCCGGTGAGCATGACGACGTCGACGCCGAGACGCTGCAGGGCGGCGATGGCGGCGGCCGAATCGTCCTTGACGGTGTCGGCGACGGCGAGCACCCCGGCGGGCCGTCCGTCGACCGCGGCGAGGACCGGGGTCCTGCCCTCGGCCGAGAAGTGCGCCGCGACGGAGGTGAGCGCTGCCGTGTCCATGCCGACGTCGGCGAGGAGACGGTCGGTGCCGACCAGCACGGCGCGGCCGTCCACGGTGGCCCGGACGCCCTTGCCGGTGACCGAGTCGAAGCGGGTCGCGGCCGGCCACTCCAGGCCGCGCCCGCGGGCACCCGTCACGATGGCCTGGGCGAGGGGGTGTTCGCTGTCGGCCTCGGCCGCAGCCACCAGACGCAACAGCCCGGTCCCGTCGAACCCGCCGACGGGACGGACGTCGGTCAGGACGGGTTTGCCGGCGGTCACGGTGCCGGTCTTGTCCAGGACCACGGTGTCCAGCTTGTGGGCCGTCTCCAGGGCTTCGGCGGAGCGGATGAGGATGCCCGCCTGGGCACCCTTGCCCGTGCCGACCATCACCGACAGCGGGGTCGCCAGCCCGAGGGCGCACGGGCAGGCGATGATCAGCACGGCAACCGCGGAGACCAGGGCCAGGGTCAGTGCCGGGGGCGGCCCGAGGGCGAACCAGACGGCGAAGGTGCCGATCGCGATGGCGATGACCGCGGGCACGAAGTACGCCGACACGGTGTCCGCGAGCCGCTGGATGGGGGCCTTGGACGCCTGGGCCTGCTGCACCAGGCGGATGATCTGGGCGAGCATCGTGTCGGCGCCCACCTTGGCCGCCCGCACGCGCAGGGACCCGGTGCCGTTGACGGTGGCGCCGACGACCGTGTCGCCGGTGTGCTTGGTGGCGGGCATCGGCTCGCCGGTGACCATGGACTCGTCCACCGCGGAGGAGCCGGAGAGCACCTCGGCGTCGACCGGGATCTTCTCTCCGGGCCGGATGACGATTTCGTCGCCCACGCGCACGTCCTCGACCGGGATCTGAGTCTCGGTTCCGTCGCGTACCACGCGGGCGGTGCGGGCCTGCAGGCCCAGCAGAGCGCGGATCGCCTCGCCGGTGCCGGCCTTCGCGCGGGCCTCCAGCAGCCGTCCGAGCAGGATCAGGGTCAGGATGACGCCGACGGCCTCGAAGTAGACCTCGCGTACGTCTTCCGGCAGCAGCGCGGGGGCCAGGATGACCAGCAGGCTGTAGCCGTAGGCGGCGCTCGTGCCGAGGGTGATGAGGCTGTTCATGTCCGCGGCCCGGTGGCGCAGGGTCAGCCAGCCCGTCACGTGGATCGGCCATCCGGTGTAGAACATCACCGGGGTGATCAGCGCCAGCTGCAGCCAGTGGTTGAGCATCCAGGCAGGCACCCAGTCGGCGCCGAAGAGTTCGTGCGCCATCACGGCGGACAGCACCGGGGCGGTGAGCACCGCGCCCACCACCACCCTGCGGGTGAGGTCCTTGATCTCCGCCTGTCGTTCGGCGGCGTCCGCGGCCTCGGACTCGGCGGCCGTCCGTTCCGCTCCGGCCGGCGGCCCGCCGGCCCCGGGAGCAGTGGAGGCAGGTGCGGCCGGCACGAGGTCATGGCCCTCCGGGGCCGGTGGTGCAGGCCCCTCGGCCGGTTCGACGGCCGGTTCGACGGCCGGTTCGACGGCCGGTTCGACCAGCAGCGTGCCGTGGATCATGTTCATGCCGCAGGCGAAGCCGAAGGAACCCGGTCGGTCCGGGTTCAGCCGCACGGTGGTGCGGGTGTGGGCGGGCAGCCCCGCACCGACCCCGAGGTCGGGGAAGACGACACGGGAGGTGCATTCCCCGGCCTCCTGCCGGTCGAAGACCAGCTCCACCGGCGTGCCCTGGCGGACTTTGATCAGGTCGGGGGTGTAGCCGCCCCGTACCGTCACCTCCACCCGCTGCACACCGCCCTCCAGCCGGGCGGCACCGACGCGGCGCGGGCCGAAGAAGTACCGCCCCAGGGCGGCGATCAGCACGGCGGCCGCCAGGACGACAACGATCTCAAGGGCACCCATGGCCAACTCGCCTCCCTTGCCCGTGCACCTCCAGCCTGCGCGCCACTCCGCCTGCACGGTACGGGCGCAATGGTCCTGCGGCTTGGACCATCCGGCCCCGGACCCCCGCGCCGGGCCGCGGGACGATGCAGGTGGAGACGACAGACCCCGGGTGCCCATCCGCACCCGGCCACAAAATCGGAACCGAAGCAGGTGAGTGGCGATGATGTTCTGGTACGGCCACAACGTCGGTGGATGGGGCTGGTTGACGATGTCGATCGGCATGATCCTGTTCTGGGCCCTGATCATCACCGTCGCCGTGTTGCTCTTCCGCGCCCTCAACCGGCCGCAGGAGCACACCCACACCCCGGCCCCACCCTCGGCCGAGGACATCCTCCGGGAGCGGCTGGCCCGCGGGGAGATCGACGAGGACGACTACCGGCGCCGTCTGAACACACTGCGCGCCGGGCCACTCGGCAAACCTTGAACCCCACCGGCCGCACCACCTGCCGGACGCCGGCCGGCCCCCTGGCACCGGCGGCACGGACCGGCCCGACCCCAGCACCGCAGCACCCCAGCACCGCAGCACAACACAGAAAGGCCCCGTTCGTGACATACCTCACGCGCCGGGACCCTGTGCATGTCCTGACAGGACTGTGCGATGCGCTGTGCGATGCCTCACAACCGTCAGAGCATCGAGAAACGGGCCCCCGCCATGACTTCCGCCACCTGCAGAGACCCGTTCTTCGCTGTGCTGTGGGGAACCGACGGAATGCGCCGGTCAGGGGCTAAGCAGGACGCTCAGCGGACGCCATCCCGCGCTGTCCAAGATCGATTCCCACGCCGGAGCTGAGCGCGTCATCCGCCGGCTCCGCCACGTCCCGTCGACACATGGCGGCCCTGGCCTTTCCTGTGCCTGAGCCGACGCGCATGACCTCCGTGCCGCCGTTCACGCGTACGCGCTGTCACCGGGAACGGTCAGCCGGAAGCCGATGCCGCGGACGGTGGCGATCCAGGCCGGGTCGCCGAGCTTGCGGCGCAGCGCCGATACGTGCACGTCGAGGGTGCGGGTGGGGCCGAAGTAGTTCGGGTCCCACACCGTGTCGAGGATCTGCTGACGGGAGTGCACAGCGCCGGGATCGCTTGCCAGCTGGGCCAGGAGGTCGAACTCCTTCGGAGTGAGGGTGAGCGGGCGGCTGTCGATGGTGACGCCCCTGGTGCGCCGGTTGATGGTCAGCGGGCCGAGGCGCTGGACGCCACGCTCCTCGGGGAGTTGCGCATGCGGGGAGCCTTGAACGGGCACGCCGGTCATGGCGGTCCCGGTGTTCGGCGGGGCGTGCCTCTCGGGGTGGGTGCGGCGGGTGACGGCCCGGATCCGGGCCACCAACTCGCGTACGCCGAAGGGCTTGGAGAGATAGTCGTCCGCTCCGACTTCCAGGCCGACGACGCGGTCTGTCTCCTCGCTTCGCGCGGTGATCATGATGATGGGGACGGCGGACCGGGCGCGCAGGGCCCGGCAGACGTCGATGCCGTCCATGTCGGGCAGTCCGAGGTCCAGAAGCACAAGGTCGGCGGTGGAGGCCGACAGAGCGGAGGCCCCGGATCTCACGTGGTCGACGGCGAAGCCGTAGCGGTTCAGCCCTTCCGTGATGGGGCCGGCGATCCGGTCGTCGTCCTCGACGAGGAGGAGTCGCATCGTCTCCGGTGCGGGTTCGGCCGGGACGACCTGCTCGCCCCCTGCGGTGTACGAGGGATCGGTGTTCGTCGTCATGGGTGTATCCCTTGGAGTGCGGCGGACGGCACGACCCTACGGCTGAGAAGGGCAGCACGGGGGCAGAGGCCCTCCAGCACAGTGTTAGGAGATGGCCAATCTTCGGCCCAGCGCTCACTGTTGCCAGTCGGACACGGCAAGCGGGCGCTCGATGGGGACGGGTGGTACTCCGTCCTGTCTTGCCCGTATCACCGACCGTGGACGTCGCGGATGGCCTGTGCGGTGTGCGCCGGCGGTCCTGAGGCGGACGACGGCATCGAGCCCGCCGCCGGGTGCGGCCTGCAAGGTCACCTCGCCGCCCGAGGCGCGGGCGAGCTGCTTCACGATGGGCAGGCCGAGCCCGGTGCCTTCGTGGTCGGCGTCGTGCGCCCGCCAGAAGCGGTCGAAGGCGCGTCGCCGCTGTTCGTCGCTCATGCCCGGGCCCTGGTCGATCACGTGCAGTTCGACGGTTGCGGGCGCACCGTTCGCCCTGGCGGTGGCCAAGGTGATCGTGGTCTGGGGCGGCGAGACCCGCAGCGCGTTGGAGAGCAGGTTGTCGATGATCTGCTCCAGTGCGTCGGGGAGGGTCCACACCTGGCCGATCCTCGGCCCGGCCACGACGATGTCCACGTAGTGCTCACCGGCGAAGGCGGCCCACACGGCTGCGCGGTCGGCGATGACGGAGTCCAGGTCGGTGGCCTCCGGTGTGGTCGCCGCGTTCTCCAGCCGGGCCAGGGCGAGCAGTCCGTGCACCATGCGGCTGAGCCGTTCCACCTCGCCGACCGCCTCGTCGAGGCTGGGTTGTGCCTGTGGGTCGAGGTGGGGCTCGAAGTTCTCCAGTCGCAGCCGCAGCGCGGTCAGCGGGGTCTTCAGCTGGTGGGACGCCTCCGAGGCGAAGGCGTGCTGGGCCTTGAGCAGATGCTGCAGCCGGGTTGCGGTGCGGACGAAGCTGGCGGCCAGGCGCCGCAGCTCGGGGGGCCCGAGGTCGGTGGCGGGCAGGTCCTTCAGGGTGCCGTCGGCGAGCTGCGTCGTGGCCTGCTCCAGCGCCCGCACCGGGCGGGTGATCCAGCGGGCCAGCGCGAGAGCTATCAGCGCGACGGCCGCCAGCACCCCCATCCCCACGGCCGCCAGCGCCAGCCAGGCGTCATGGACCTTGGACGTCACCGCGGTGAGGGGAAAGGACGCCCGTACGACGCAACGGACCGTGCTGCCCGAGGCGCCCGGCACGGTGACGAGGAAGACGTCTTCGTCCAGAGCCGGATCCTGCCGGGTTGTGGACCTGGACCGGTTGGCCAGAGCGGTGGCGATGTCCGGCTGCGCGGACAGGTCCGTACCGGCGGCCACCACGTTGCGCGAGTCGGCGAGCAGTTTTCCCTTGTTGTCCACGACGATGACATGGCTGCCGGTGCGCCGGGCGAAGTTCGTCACCAGTTCGGGGACGTCGGAGGCGCCCCGCCGCTCGACCTTCTCCTCCAGCACCTCTGCGAGCATGCCCGCGGCCTGCTGGCCGTTGCCGGTGAAGCGGGACATCTCCCCGCGCGCGTAGACGTAGCCGAACGGCACTTCCAGGCACAGCAGCACCAGCAGGGTAAGGCTGAGATAGCTGAGCAGGAGGCGGCGGGTCACCGGTCACCTCCTCGGACGTTCTCTTCAGCCTGCCTGGCGGCTGCGACGTCCGCGGGTGGCGTGAGCCGGAATCCTACGCCGCGGATGTTGTCGATCCAGGCGGCATCACCGAGCTTGCGGCGCAGCGCGGCGACGTGGACGTCCAGGGTCTTGGTGGGGCCGAAGTAGTCCGGTTCCCACACGGCGTCCAGGATCTGCTGTCGCGTGCGGACGGCGCCGGGGTCGTCGGCGAGGTAGGCGAGCAGGTCGAACTCCTTGGGCGCGAGGCCGACGGGGGTCTGGTGCAGGTGGACCTGGCGGCCCCGACGGTCGATGGCCAGCGGGCCGATCTGCTGGGTGCGGGCCACTGGATCGGGTCGGTCGCCCGCAGAAGCGGGCATGGCCGAGACCGGATCGGCTGCAGCGGGTCCGGCACGCCGGAGGACGGCGCGGATCCGTGCGACGAGTTCCCGGATTCCGAACGGTTTGGACAGGTAGTCGTCGGCCCCCAGCTCCAGACCGAGAACCCGGTCGACCTCGTCGCTTCTCGCGCTGATCATGATGATGGGCACCTGGGAGCGCAGGCGGAGCGTCCGGCAGACATCGATGCCGTCCATGTCGGGCAGTCCCAGGTCCAGCAGCACCATCTCTGCTTCCGCTGCGGCAAGTCCGTCGGCGCCGGTACGGGCGTGCTCGACGGTGAACCCGAAACGGCTCAGGCCCTCCATCAGCGGGCCGGCGACCCGATCGTCGTCCTCGATCAGTAAGAGACGCATGCCGACAGATTCACAAGCAGGCGGTCCGTCGCGCCGAGAAACCCGCTGAATGTCGCGTGAATTACCTTCGGCGGACCTGAACAACCGTATTCCTTACTGTCTCCTGCCAGCCATTTGACCCTACGGGCCCCGCTGTAGCACAACGTCAGTGAAATGACAGCACTGTGCAAGCAGAGTGTTAAGAAAGTACAGCGCAGGCTTCGTCATCCAATAACCGCTTCCCGGGCAAGCAGCAGCCGGGCACAGCCACTCTGTTCGCCGAGGCGGGCGAGGCAGGACATACGGCCAGTTGTCCGCCGACACTTCCATTTTTCGGCACGATGGAGCGGACGGAATGCTGGATCGATTCTGATGCCGGCCTTCCTTTGCCCTGGCGATCAGTTAACTAACGATCCCGTAACGTTGTCGGCGGCTGATCGCGGACGGCGCTCGCATTCGCGCCTTCTTTTCGCCTCCGCAGCCTCCCCCTTGCTTTCCTATGCCACGGGACGGTGAAACATGCCGTACAGCAGCACGATCGACGAACTGCGCCGCGTGCGCCCCGGTCTGGTCGAACCCTTCATGGCCGCACTTCCCGGTGCGCGTGCCACGGTGCTCGGCCGGCTCTGGGGCGCAATCGCCCGCGAACCCCTCCCGGGTATCGCCGGCTGCGACCACGACGCCGGCACCCTCGTCGTCCGCCTCACGGGCGGTGGGCAGCTCGCAGGCCCTGCCGCCGCGGCCGAACGATTCGCCCCGGTCCCCGCCGACTTCACCGTGCAGGGACCCGACGGCCCGATCGCCGAGCCGGTCCGGCTCCTCGCCGCCCTCGGAGCCCGCACGGAGGCCGCGTCACGTCTGGGCGCCGAGCTCGGCAACAGCATCGCCAATCTGGCCCTGGCCCGCGCGGCGAACCACGAGCCGCGGGAGATACGGGACTCCGCCGACGCCGAACAGGCCGTGGTCGACGGCCACCCGCAGCACCCCTGCTGCCGTACCCGCACCGGACTGTCCGTCGCCGAGGTGCTCGCCTACGCACCCGAGCACCACCCCGTCATCGAGCTGGCGCTCGTCGCCGTACCGGCCGGCCGCTGGCAGGCCACCGGCGACTGGCCGCAAGAACTGCGCGACGGCGACACCGTCCTGATGCCGATCCACCCCTGGCAACGCGACCACGTACTCGCACATCAGCCCGAGCTGGCCGTGGTGGACCGTACGATCGCCGCCCGCCCGCTGCTGTCGATGCGGACCATGTCCCCCGTCGACGCCCTGCCCGGCTGCCACATCAAGACGGCACTGGACGTGCAGGTCACCAACTACCGGCGAACCATCTCCCCGGCCGAGGTGGCCGACGGAGCCCCGCTGTCCGAGCTGGTCACCGCAGTCGTCGACAAGTCCGGCCATGGCGAGAGCCTGCGCATCCTGCGCGAACTCGCCGGCGGCGCCATCCGCGTGGACGGCAGGCCGTCGGCGAGCCTGGCGGCGATGATCCGCGAGTCGAGCGAGCGGCACCTGGGACCGGAGGAGATCGCCGTCCCGCTCACCGCCGTCCATGCCACCGGGGCCCGCGTGGTGAGCGGCGACCCGGTCACCTGGCTGGCGGAGTTCGCCGGACTCGTCCTGCCGCCCGCGCTGACGCTGCTGTCCATGGGCGTGGCGCTGGAAGCCCACGGCCAGAACACGCTCGTCGCGCTGCGCGACGGACGCCCGGTGCGGGTGCTCTACCGGGACCTGGACGGCGTGCGCATCCACCCGGAACGGCTGGCACGCCACGGCTTCTCGCTCCCGCCTCTGTCCGGCACGCGGGCCGGGAACGACGAGACGGCGCTGCGCACCAAGCTGTTCGGCGGACTGCTCAGCGGCGTCTTCAGCGAGCTGGTCCACGTGTTGTCACGCACGCACGGAGCCGACCCCGAGCAGCTGTGGGCAGCGGTGGCCGCCGTCGGCCGCCGCGTCTACGCGGACCTTCCCGATGCGGGCTCAGACCGGGAGGTGTTCTTCGGCGACACGCTGCCGCTGAAGGCGACCATCGCGATGCGCCTGGCCGAAGCCTCCGGTATCGCCCAGTGGACTCCCGTCCCCAACCCCCTGGCCCGCAACCGCTGACAGCCCGCTTCCGACTGCCGGGCCCGGCCGGCCTGCCCGCACATCTCCTTGCACCGACTGGAGTCCTTCCGCATGACCGTCCCCAGCATCACCGGCGCCGCTCTCGCCACCACCGACAGTCCCTCCCGGGTCGCCGACGTCGTCACCGCCCACACCCTGCTCAACTGCCTGATCCGCGAGGTCTCCGCGCCCGAGCGCCAGGTCACCGTCGACCAGGACCACCTGCTGCTGTCGCTGCCCCGCCGCGACATCCTGCTCCGCGTCCCCCTGCGCCGCACCTCCCTGATCGGCGCGCACCGCTTCGACGGCCCGCTCAAGCGCTACGACGGCGGGGACTGGTCCGCGATCGGGTGGCGAGAGCTCGCCGGATACATCCAGGAGGAGCTGGAACTGCGTACCGGCGTGTCCAACGACGAGTTCCTGGCCCAGGTCGCCGACAGCCGTAACACCATCCACACCGTCCTGGAGCAGCGCGCCACGGCGGCTCTGCCGCAGGACCCGTACCTGGAGTCCGAGCAGTCCCTGGTCTTCGGGCACCGCTTCCACCCCTCGCCCAAGTCGCGCACCGGCGACCCCGAGGACTGGCTGGACTACGGTCCGGAGACAGGCACCCGCTTCCCGTTGCGCTACCTCGCCGTCCACCGGCGTCTGGTGCGCGAGGAAGGTGACCTGAGCAGGCTCGACGCACTTCATCCGTTCGGACGCGGGGACTACGTGACCCTGCCGGTGCACCCGTGGCAGTACCGGATGCTCGGCGACCACCCGGCTCTGCGCGAGGCCCTGGCCGCCGGCTCGATCGTCGACACGGGCGTCGTGGGCCCGGACTTCGTCCCCACCGCTTCGGTGCGGACCCTGTACCAGCCGGACGCCGACACGTTCCTGAAGTTCAGCCTCAACGTCCGGCTGACCAACTGTGTCCGCAAGAACGCCGCCTACGAGCTGTCGGGTGCCGTGGCTCTCAACCGGCTCCTGGGCCCCGTCTTCGCCGACATCGGCCGCGCCCATGCCGGAAGTTCATTGCTCGCCGAACCGGGCTACCGCACCGTCGCCCTCGGCGACGGCCTCTCCCTCGTGGAGGGCTTCGGCGTCATCGTCCGCACCGGCCTGCGTGAACACCTGCGTCCGGGCGTGACCCCGCTGCTGGCCGCCGCGATCGCCGACGAGCACCCCACCAGCCCGGCCCACGTCTCCCGCCTCCTGGCCCGCGGCGACGGCGACGCACTCGCCTGGTGGGACGCCTACCTCGGCCTGCTGCTGCCGCCCGTCCTGACCGCCTACTTCGAGCACGGCATCGTCCTCGAACCCCACCTCCAGAACGTCGTCGCCGGAGTGTGCGGCGACGGCACCCCCGCCCAGGTGATCTTCCGCGACCTGGAGGGAACCAAGCTCGTCCCGGAACACCACCGCACGTTCCTCGCCGGCCTGCCCGAGGACGTGCGCACCCCGATGACGTACGACGCCGAGCGCGGCTGGAACCGGGTGGCCTACTGCCTCCTGGTCAACCACACCGCCGAAGTCCTCGCCGCCCTCGCCGACACCGACCCCGCCCTGGAACCCGCTCTGTGGGGCCTGGTCCGCGACCACCTCGACGCCTACTCCCGCAGCGCGGGCGAGCCGCCGCGGCTGCGCGCCCTGCTCTCCGGCGTACCGCTGCCCGCCAAGGCCAACCTGCTGCTGCGCTGGTCCCGGCAGGCCGACCGGCACGCCGGCTACGTCCCGCTGCCCAGCCCACTGGGCGAGGGCTTCCCCCGAGAGGTGACCCGGTGAGGCAGCAACTTCTCCAGTACGTCACCGAGCTGGCCGCGGAAGACCTCCCCGCCTACGTCTACGACCTGCAGGACCTGCGCGAGCACGCGGCGGCCGTCCGTGCCGCCCTGCCCGAACGCGTCCAGCTCTTCTACGCCGCCAAAGCCAACTCCGACCCCCGGCTCCTGGACGTTCTGCGCGACCACGTCGACGGCTTCGAGGTCGCCTCCGGCGGCGAACTCGATCACATCCGGACCACCTGCCCCGGCACGCCGATCGCCTTCGGCGGCCCCGGCAAGACACCCGCCGAACTCGAACAGGCCCTGCAATCGGGAGTGGACCGCCTGCACATCGAGAGCGAACAAGAGCTCCACCTGCTCACCGGCATGCTCGGTAAGCGCACCGTGGACGTCCTGCTCCGGGTCAACCTCCCGATCGATCTCGGCCCGGTGGCCCTCGCCATGGGCGGCCGGCCGAGCCCCTTCGGCCTGGACCCCGGCCACCTCGACCGCTGCCTCGCCCTCATCGCCGACGACCCCCGCATCCGGCTGCGCGGCATCCACGTCCACCTGGCCAGCGGCCTCGATGCCGCCACCCATCTCGACCTCGCCCGCCGGGTCCTGACCTGGGCGAGGGACTGGGCGGACCACAACGGCGTGAAGCTGACCGAGGTCAACCTCGGCGGTGGCATGGAGGTCGACTACACCCGCCCCGACCTGCGCTTCGACTGGACGGCCTTCGGCACCGGCCTGCGCCGCCTGCTGGAGGGCCACCCGGACCTGACCCTGCGCATCGAACCGGGCCGCTCGGTCACCGTGTACTGCGGCTGGTACGTCACCAAGGTCCTCGACATCAAACGCAGCCACGGCCATGCCTTCGCCGTCCTGCGCGGCGGCACCCATCACCTGCGCACACCGGCCACCAAACAGCACGACCAGCCCTTCACCGTCATCCCCGACGACACCTGGGAGCGGCCCTGGGAGCGCCCCCGGGCCGAGGACGAACCCGTCACGCTGGTCGGCCAGCTGTGCACGCCCAAGGACGTCCTGGCCGGCGGAGTGCAGGCAGGACGTCTGCGCGTCGGCGACAGGATCGCCTTCGCCCTGGCCGGGGCGTACGCCTGGAACATCTCCCACCACGAGTTCCTGATGCACCCCGCGCCGCAGTTCCACCACCTCGACCACGCCTCTGTCCCCGCCGGCTCCCACCCGTAGAAGGTCATGAGCAAGCACCGCCGTGTCCGCAGCAGCGACAGGACGCAGGCCCTCCGCGCCCGACTTGCCACCCTCGACGTGGGCGGCCGGCACCGCAGGGTCCGCAGTGGCGGAAAGCGACGGGCCCCGAGCGAAGCACTCGCCACGCTCGGGGCCCGCAACTTCCGCCGCTACCTGATCGGGCAGCTCGTCTCCAACATCGGCACTTGGATGCAGCGCGCCGCCCAGGACCTGCTGGTCCTCCAGCTCACCAACAACAGCGGCAGCGCCGTCGGCATACTCACCGCCCTGCAGTTCCTGCCGCAGACCCTCTTCGGTCTCTCCGGGGGCGTCTTCGCCGACCGCTTCGCCAAACGCCGCCTGCTGATCGTCACCCAGTCCGCCATGGGGGTGCAGTCGCTGGTTCTGGGCGTCCTGACGGTCGCCGGCGCGGTGAACCTGTGGGCCGTGTACGTGCTGGCCTTTCTGCTGGGCACGGCCACCGCGCTGGACAGCCCGGCCCGCAACGCCTTCGTCTCCGAGCTCGTCGGCAAGGAACGCCTGGCCAACGCCGTCAGCCTGAACTCCGCGCAGTTCAACGTCGCCCGCGCGATCGGGCCGGCCGTGGCGGGCCTGGCGGTCGCCGCCGCGGGCACCGGACCCGTCTTCCTGGTCAACGCGGCCTCCTACCTCGCCGTCCTCTACGGGCTGATCGCCATCCGCGGCGACGAACTCCACGCGCCCGAGGAGAAGAACCGCGGGAACACCCGTCTGTCGGACGCCTTCCGAGCCATCCGCGCCAGCCCCGACCTGCTGCTGCCGATCGCGGTCATCGCCTTCGTCGGCACCTTCGGCTTCAACTTCCAGGTCACCATCTCCCTGATCGCCATAACCGTCTTCAACTCGGGATCCGCCGCTTTCGGATACCTGTCCGCCGCCTACGCCATCGGCAGCCTCGTCGGTGCGCTCAGGGGAGCCGGCAAGCGAAAACCCCCCACCGGCCGCCGCCTGGTCACCGCCACGGTCGTCTTCGGAGCCCTGGAGGCCCTGTCCGGCCTCATGCCCGGCTACGCCGCCTTCCTGCTCGTACTCGTGCCCACCGGGCTCGCCTCAGTGACCGTGATGACCACGGCCAACGCCATGACCCAGCTGAACGCCGACCCGGGCATGCGCGGCCGCATCGTCTCCGTCTACCTCCTCGTCCTGCTCGGCGGCACCCCGGTCGGCGCCCCTCTGGTCGGTCTGGTCTCCGACACCCTCGGCGCCCGCTTCAGCCTCATCCTCGGCGGCGCGATCTCCGCCATGGCCGCCATCGGCCTGTCGGCCGTGATCACCGCACGCTCCCGCACCACCCGGGAGAGCGCCCCGCTCACCGCGGTCGCATCACCGCCCCCCATATCCATCGACGGCCACTTCCACCGCGAAACGACACCGCAGCCCGCCTCACGCCGACCAGCGGCGTGACGCACGGCAGGCGGACAAGGTCAGCGATCGGTGCTCTGATGGGCGAGCTGCAGCAGGCGGTGGACATCATGTGCCGCATCGGCGCAGCACAGGAGGGCCGCGGCCACAAGAAGCGCGGTGAGCGTCGGGATCAGGGGCTGGGCGCGGGCGCCGCGGCGGGTCGGTTCGAGCAGGGCGGCGACCCTGTGGGGAATGGGGCCTGCCGCAGCCGAGGAACCGGTGAGGTGCAACGCGATTGGCTGTAAGACCCTCATGGCGCTCGGGCTCGGCGTCGGCCTCGATTCACCGGAGGTCATCCCGCTGCGCGTCCATGACGCCCGCAGAGCCTCCGGCGGTGAAGGACCCGTCGTCGTGGCCACTCGCGGACCCCGGAAGCGGGAGATCCTCTGCCGCCGCCCCTGGGAAGGGACGCCGACGGCTACCAGCGGATGATGTGCCCCGCCGAGGCGGGCAAGGCCCAGTGCCCCATCAAGCCCCACACCATGGGCCACGGCATCCACCTCCCCCTGGTCGACCCGGAGCCCAGCCGCGTCGGCCCGCTCAAGGTCTGCCGCCGGCGCACCATCACCATCAGCCCAGAGACCGGCGCCAAGCACTGGCAGGCCCTGGAGCACGGCGGCCCCGAATGGCAGAAGGTCCGGAAGATCAAAAAGTGGCTGGACACCCTGTCCCTCGGTGGCGAGCGACCACGACGGCGCACCCACCACCGCCGCAGGACGAAAGAACCGGAAACCTGGACCCCGACCGGGCACCTCGCACCCGCCGCCCAGCCCGACAGGCCCCGGGTAACAACTCGACATCACCCGTATCAAAACGCTTGGACCCGCCCGTGACATGGCTCACGGGCGGGGCCAAGTACGTCGACCACCAGGCTGTGCGATCCCTCACAAACCCGGACACGACGAGAAACGGGCCCCTGCAGTGACTTCCGTCACCTGCAGAGACCAGTGGGGCACCGACGGAACTCGCTGGTCAGGGGCTACATCGGGGCTTCTGAAGATCGTTTCCCACGCTGTACCCCTGTTTTTCCCGCATGCCTGGTGAGCTGCGCACTGGGGGAGGCTCACGCCAGGAGTCCACGGCCCTCACCACTCTCGCTGTGGATCGTGCGGGGCCACACCATTGTGGAGAAGTCCGCTGCCAGCACGGTGCTCAGGGCCTCCACCTCACCCTCCCGAACAAGACCGGACGCCCCTCGTCAGCGGCGGATAGTCACCCTGAACAGCTTGACGATGTTGGCCGCAGGCCCCACGTCTGCAGGGCATAGGGCCGTCCCTTCTCCTCCCCCTCGATCAGCGGCACGTCAAGCAGGCTGAAGCCCGCCTTGGTGGCCACGGCGACGCTGGCAGCGTTTTCGGCCTCCAGCTCCAAGATCACTTGTTCCACGCCCAGTTGCTCGAAGGCATATGCGGCCATCACCCGCACCGCCCGCGCGGCCAGCCCCTGGCCGCGGTACGCCGGGCCGACCGCGTAGCCAATCTCTGTGCCCTCTGGAGCGCGCCGCAGCATCACCTCGCCGAGCGGCACGCAGCCGTCAACGGTGATGGCGAGCAGGATGGTCGAACCCTCCGCCCGCATCTGTCGGTCCCGGTCCAGCCGTGCGCGAGCGGCCGCTTCGTCGAAAGGTGAGACCATCGGCGTCCAGTACGCGATGTCGGGATGATCGAACAAATCCGGCATCGCGGCCAGGTCTGCTTCCGTCCAGTCACGCAGGACGAGCCCTTCCCCTGTGAGCTCGATCCGATCGGGAAACGGTAACGTGCTGCTGCTCATGGTGCGGAACCTCCCTGGCTTGTAGGACGAGGCAGCATAACGGTGCAGTCATCGGCTCACCGGATTTTCTGGTGGGCTCTCACACCTGAGCGCCCACCACGCTATGACGCTCCTGTGGGCCGTGCTCGCGTCAACCTGACTGGGCGCGGCTCGCAGCGGCGACGACCCTGCGGAGGCCCCAAGGCACCCTTTACGGGGTGTCCGGCACTCACCGCGCACCCCGCACTGCCGTTGCTCCTGCGAGTCCGGCCGCGCAGGCAGTTGCCGCCGCCGAGCGAGACAGCGTCGTATCTTGCTACCGGTAGCCCGAAGAGGCTAATTGGTCCCCGGCGGTGCCGAACGCCGTAATGTCTGCCTCCGGCACGGCCCGGTTCAGACCGCGCAATAGTCAGACACGGCCGCAGGTTCGACAGCGCGTCAGGCATTCACCGGGCGCGGATCGGTGTGCGCCGCACATCTGCCGGAAGTGTGCATGGGCATCTCGGTGAGGCCTGGGTAGTAGACATGCAGACTCGCCGCAGGCTCCAGCGTGTCGTTCACTACCTCGTGCACATACCCTGGCGCGAACACCCGCTGTGCTCCCTCCGACAACGCGCGCATGCCGCGTCCCGTCCGCTCGGTCAGTGTGCCGACCAGAACGGTCAGCACACCGGAAGAACGACCGTGGTCGTGCAGCCCGCTGCCCTGCCCCGGCACCCAAGACAGCAACCATGCCTCGTAGCCCGGGCCGGTTCGCAGCAGGTGGTTCCAGCGCGTGGTCGCGTCGTACGCCACGAGGTGCTCCCACTGCGAGCGGTCGGCCGCGATGGAGCAGGCCAGGCCGGCGAACTCGGCGACAGTGACCGGATGCTCCCGTGGAGGCTGCATGAGGTGCGGGACCTCGAGGATGTCGCCGGCGATCTGGAGGTCGCTGTCGCTCACGCACCAACCGCCTGGATCGCCGACAGCCGGACCGCAGTGGGTTTGGCGGCTGTCACAGACTCCGGGGCCCAGGCCTCGGCCGGGAGGCCCGCGGTGACGGCGGCAGTGTGGGCGAGGACTGTGAACAGATCATCGTCAAAGGACATGAGGTGGGCACAGCACCGGGCAAGCATCAGGCTGGAGGCTTCCATCGTGTTCATTACTGTTCCTTTCGTTCGGGTCGGTCAATCGGGTTGATCGCACGTCTCGCGATCTGTGACGGTCGACCGGCTGCGGCGGTCAGCGCAGCGCGGACCGTGTCCAGAAGCGCGGTCCGCGCGCTGTGCAGGAAGAAATGGTCGCCGGGCAGGACGTGTTGGGTGAAGCCGCCCGTCGTCTGCTCGTGCCAGGGGGCCACCTGGTCGGGCGGCACCTCCCGGTCCTCCGTCCCGGCGAAGACGACGACGGGGCACCCGAGCGGCGGCTCGGGCCGATGCGTGTACGTCTCGACGACCGAGAAGTCCGCGCGGATCGTCGGCATAAGCAGTTCGAGGAGCTCCGGTTCGGCGTACGCGTCCTCCGGTACGGCGCCCAGGTCGCGCAGCCTGGACACCACGACGTCATCCGGCTGGTCGTGAATCAGCGGCAGCCGACGCGGGAGTTGGGGTGCGGGGCCGCCGGAGACGAAGAGGACGCGCGGCTCGTCGGCGCCGCGCCTGCGCAGCGCCCGTGCCAGTTCGAACGCCAGAAGGGTGCCCATACTGTGCCCGAAGAGTGCGTAGGGGACGTCGAGTTCGCCTTCCAGCGCGGTGGCGAGCGCCTCGACGAGCGGTTCGGCCCGTTCGAAGGCGTTCTCGCTCCAGCGGGTCAGCCGGCCCGGCAGTTCGACGGGGCAGACTTCGATGTCGTCAGGGAGGAGGGCGTGCCAGGCGGCATAGGCCGAGGCACCGCCTCCGGCGTACGGGAGGCAGAAGAGACGGACGGCCGGTGCGGCCGGGCGCCGCGCGCCCACGATCCAGCCGTGGGCACGCGTCGCGCGGATGGTTGCGGTTCGGTTCACGTTGAGGTCTCCGTGACAGATCGGCTCAGTCGGCGAGCAGCGCCTGAGCTTCTTCCTCGGTCAGTTCCTCGATTTCGGCGAGGATGTGGTCCTCGACTACGAGCGCGGTGTCCTCCAGCGTCTGGCTGTCGAACAGGACGCGGATGGGCAGTTCGGTGCCGAGCGCCTTGCGCAGGCGGACCACCGCGCGCATGGCCATGAGCGAATCTCCGCCGAGGGCGAAGAAGTTGTCGTGGATGCCGACGCGCTCGACCTGGAGCATGCCTGCCCAGACCTCGGCGATGGCCTCCTCGATCGGCGTCCGCGGGGCCTCGTAGGGCGGCGCGGCTTCCTCGACCGCCTGCTCGGGAACCACCAGGGCCCGCCGGTCCACCTTGCCGTTCGCGGTGAGCGGCAGTGCGTCGATCTCCACGTAGACGTCCGGCACCATGTAGCGGGGCAGCTTGTTACCGAGGAAGTCGCGGAGATCCTGCGGAACATCGTGCATGGTCTGCGGGACGACGAAGGCGACCAGCCGCTTCGCGCCGCGCGGCTCCCCCTGGACCACGGTCACCGCTGCCCGGATGTCCGGGTGCTGCATGATCGCGGTCTCGATCTCGCCGAGTTCGATGCGGTAGCCCTGCACCTTGACCTGGAAGTCCTCGCGGCCGAGGAACTCGATGTCGCCGCTCGGCAGGAAGCGTCCGAGGTCTCCGGTGCGGTAGAGGCGCTGGCCGGTCTCCGGGTGGACGACAAAGCTGGCCTTCGTCTTGGCCTCGTCGCGCAGATAGCCCTGCGCCAGACCCACGCCGCCGATGTAGAGCTGGCCCGGCACCCCGATCGGCCGCGGCCGGAGGGCGTCGTCAAGGACATGGAACGTCTGGTTCCGCATCGGCCTGCCGTACGGGATGCTCGGCCAGTCGGCGGGCACGTCCCCGATCGGGTAGAGGATGGACCAGATCGACGCCTCCGTCGCGCCGCCGAGGCTGACGACCTCGGGGGCGCCGAGTGCCCGCCGGATGCGGTCCGGCAGAGTGACCGGCAGCCAGTCGCCGCTGAGCATCACGAGCCGCAGCGCGGTGCTGGTCGCCTCCTTCATACTCATGTGCTCGACGAGCAGCTCCATCAGCGCCGGCACGGAGTTCCAGAGGGTGACCCGGGCCGTTTCCAGCAGATCGAGCCAGGCCGCCGGGTCGCGGTGCGCGCTCGCGTCCGGCATGACGACGGAACCGCCGACCGCCAACGGGCCGAAGACGTCGTACACCGACAGGTCGAAGCTCAGCGAAGACAGGGCCAGGACCCGGTCGTCCGCCCCGACACCGAAGCGGTCGTTGATGTCGACGACCGTGTTGAGGGCGCCGCGGTGGTCGATCATCACGCCCTTCGGCAGACCGGTCGAACCCGAGGTGAAGATCACGTACGCGAGATCACCCGGCGTGGCGGGACCGTCCAGCCGCAGACCGTCGGCCGCGTCTTCCTCCAGAGGGAGTTCATCGACCCGGAACACGGCCTGTACGCCGTCGAAGCGGTCCTCCCTGCCCTGTGCGACCCGGCCCTGGGTGAGGACCGCGCGGGCCTGTCCGTGTTCGAGCAGGAGCTGGACGCGCTCGTCGGGCAGTTCGGGGTCGATGGGCAGGTACGCAGCGCCCGCGGCGAGGATGCCGAGGACGGCGGCGCACTGTTCCCAGCCCTTCTCCATCACGACGGCGACCAGGTCGCCCGGGCGCACATCGAGGCCGGTCAGACGCCGGGCGATGCCACCGGCCCGCGCGGCGAGTTCGCCGTAGCTGAGCGTGCGGCCGGGGGTGACGACGGCGGTGCGCTCGGGCGTCCGGGCCGCCGTGGCGAAGAACGGCGCGTGCAGCAGCCCCGCCGGCAGCGGGCCCTCGGTCCGGTTGTACGCCTCCCGCTCGGCCAGTTCGGCGCGCGGGACGAGCAGGGGCGCGGGCCGGCTCCAGTTCTCCTCGTCCTCCGCGAGCCACCGCAGCAGTTCCAGGGTGGCCGCGTGGATCGAGCCGACCAGGCCCTCGGGGAAGAGCTGTTCGACCGCGTCGATGTCGAACGCGAGCGCGCCGTCCACCTCGTAGACCTGCGCGTCGATCCAGACCTGCGGGGTCTGCGAGATGCTGTACGCCACTTCACCGATGGGTGTGTCCTGGCCGTGGTCGAGGAAGAGGCTGGTGAACACGACCGGCATGGCCGCGGCAGCGTCACCGCGCACCTTCTTCATCTCACGGATGACGCGGACACCGCTGAACACGCGGTGGTCGATGTCGGTGATGAGCCGGTCCCGCACGGCGCAGGCACGCGCCTCGAACGAGGCCTCGCTCGCCGCGTCGACCTCCAGCAGCGTCACCGAGGTGAAGTCACCGACGATGGCGTCCACCTCCGGGTGGAGCGGAAGCCGGTTCGCCATGGGGAGGTTGAGCGTGAAGCGGCGGTTCTTCGACCATGTGGCCAGCGCCTCGCTGTAGGCCGCCAGGAGCAGTGCGGTGGGGGTGATGCCACGCTGCGACGCCCATCCCTTCACGCGCTCCCAGGTCTCCCGGGGCATCTTGCCCTCCACCCGCTTGAAGCGCGGGGACTCGACGGTGCGTGGGTCGCAGGCCAGCGGCAGCTCCGGGGCCGTCGCCAGGCCGGGGATCCGCTCCCTCCAGTAGGTCTCCGCGCGGCGGTACAGCTCGGACGACTCCAGGTCCTTCTCCGCCAGCACGTAGTCACGGAAGGACAGCTGCAGCGCGGGCAGTTCGACGTCCGGGTGCTCGTAGAGGTGGGCGAGTTCACGCAGCAGGACGTTGGAGGCCCGGGCATCGGTGACCAGGCCGTCGATGCTGTAGTGCAGTCGGGTGCGGTCGCCGTCGAGGACCGAGGCGCGCAGTTCGAACAGCGGCCAGCGGTCTGCCTGGAAGTTCTGGTGGGACATGGCCGCGCGGGTGCTGTCGAGCGCCGCGCTCACCTCGTTCCCGGGCAGCCCGCGCAGGTCCTCCGTCTCGATGACGTAGTCGGGGACGTCGGTCAGGATCTGCTGCTCGCCGTGCGGGAGCACGATGGCGCGGAGCATGCCGTGCCGCTGGATGAGCCGGCGGAACGCCTGCTGCATACGAGGCAGGTCCAGGTCCTGGACGTCGAACTCCTCATAGCCGTGCATGCCGACGTTACCGATCTCGAAGACGCCGGTACGGCCGATCCAGTACGCCTGCTGCACGTCCGTCAGCGGGAAGGGCACACCCTCGTTCGCGGGGTCGGGCACGACGGCCGGCAGCGCCTCCAGCAGGGTGTCGCCGGCCTCGGCGCGGGCGGCGCGCACGGCGGCGGCCAGGCCTCGGATCGTCGGCTCGCCGACGAACGTGCGCAGCGGGACCTCGACGCCGCACACCGTGCGGACCTGCGCGACGAACTGCGCCGCGAGCAGGGAGTGGCCGCCGAGTTCGAAGAAGTTGGTGTCCGGTGCGATGTCCGCCATGCCGAGGAGGTCCGAGAAGATCGCGGCGACCTGGCGTTCGGTGTCGTCGGCGTAGTCCGCGCGGCCCTCGGGGGTCGCGGCCTGCGCGGCAGGCTCCGAGTCCGGCGCGAGGTCGGCGCTCGGCTCCACGACCGTCTGGCAGCTGCCGGCGACCGAGCCCACCACGCGCGCCGCCCACCGCTCGACTGTGGCGTGGTCCGCCCGGGACCACACGAAGCCGGTCCACGGGATCTCGGACTCGCGACGCACCAGCGCGACCTGCGTTTCCACGACGGCGGCGACGGCCGAGCGGGACGGGTCGAAGTCGTCACCGCCCACGAGATGGACCTCGCAGGCGAGCACGGTGCCCGCGGGCGCCTGGGCGACCGCCGCGATGGCGCGCTCCAGTGCGTCCCGCACACGTTGCTGCGGGGCCGTCGCGTCGAGCAGGACCAGGACGGTGGACGGTACGGCCGCCGCCGCGGACAGCGGGGTGACCGTGGCACCCGCGGGTGACAGGGCCCGGCCGAACACGGCCGCGACCCGCTCGTCACCCGTCGACGCGTAGTGCGCACCCGTGTGCCGGCGGGCGTCGGCGCCCGCCGGGGTGTTCAGGGGCTCCAGCTCCGGTACGAAGCGGTGCCCGCCGCGGAAGGCGACCACGGGCTCCTCGGGCTTGGCGTCGATCTCCGTGAGCAGCGCGGCGGCCAGCCTGCGGGCGGCCGCGGCGGTCCCGGGTACGGGCAGGTCGAGAAGCGTCCGGGAGCCCGGCCGTCCGGCGCGGGCCCAGGCGGTCAGCGCGCCCCGCTCGGGCACGAGCGGTTCCTCACCGGTGACGTCGAGCGCGCCGGACACCACGGCGACGAGCCGCGCGCCGTCGTCCCCGCGGGCCGCGAGAGCCCGTTCGAGTGTCTCCAGTTCCTCCGGTGCACCGTCGGCGCGGGCCTCCTCGGCGCCGGTGCCGAGCAGCGCCGTGTGGAGCACGCCCTCGATCCGCTCGTCCGCGGGGAGCGACGAGGCCAGGATGCGGTCGCAGTCGTCCCGGGTGCCGACGGCGTCGGCCGGGATCTCGATCACCCGGCGGTGTGCGCCGCGCAGGCGCTCGGTGAGGCCGTCGGGGGCCCCCACCGGGTTCGTGACCAGCAACCAGGAGGCCGGTGCCGCACCGTCGTGTGCGCCCGCGGGGGTCGCCGGGCCTACCCGGCGGAAGCCGCGCACCGCCAAGCCGTCCGGGTTCGCACGCACCGTGCGGGTGCCGCGCGGCGGGTCGACCCAGTACCGCTCGCGTTCGAAGGGGTACGTCGGAAGCACGGTCCGCAGCGGCGTCTCCTCGCCGTGCAGCGCCTCCCACGCCAAGGGCGCTCCCAGGCGCCACAGTTCGCCGGCGGCGGTCAGCACCTCCGTCTCGGCGTCGGGACCGGCCGACGGCAGTGAGGCGACCGCCCCGTGCAGGTCGTTCCCGCCGCGGACCAGGCCCGTCAGGACCCGGCCCGGACCGACCTCGAGCAGCGTCGCGTCGGGGCGGCACACCGTGCGCAGGCCGTCCCCGAACCGCACCGTGGAGCGCAGGTGACGGGCCCAGTACGCCGGGCTGGTGGCCTCTTCCTCGGTGATCCACGTGCCGGTCACGTCCGATACGAAGGGGATCCGGGGGGCCGCCAGCGCGACGCGGGCGACCTCCGCCTCGAACGCGTCGGCGGCGTCGTCCATCATTCGCGAGTGGAAGGCGTGCGAGGTGCGCAGCCGCTTCGTGGTGACCCCGCGTTCGGCGAGGCGCTCCTCGACGGCGGCGACCGCCTCGAAGGGACCGGACACCACGCACTCGCGCGGCCCGTTCACCGCGGCCAGGGCCACCTCCGCGCCGAGGAGCGGCGTGACGTCGCCCTCCGCCAGCGGAACGGCCGCCATCGCACCGGCGGGCGCGCCCTGCATCAGCCGACCGCGCACGGCGACCAGGCGCAGCGCGTCCTCGTACGACATGACCCCGGCCAGGCACGCGGCCACGAACTCGCCGAGGCTGTGTCCCAGCATGGCCGCCGGGCGAATGCCCCAGGAGATCCACAGCTGGGCGAGGGCGTACTCCACGGCGAAGAGGGCGGGCTGCGCGTACTCGGTCCGCCGGATCTTCTCCTGAGCGGTCTCCCGCTCCGCCTCGGCGGGGTACAGCAGACGGCGGATGTCCTCGCCGAGGACCGGCAGGAGGATCCCGGCGGCGCGATCGACCTCCGCGCGGAAGACCGGCTCGCGCTCGTACAGGGCGAGTCCCATGCCGACTCGCTGTGCGCCCTGCCCCGGGAAGGCGAAGACGACCTCGCGGTCCCGTTCCGTCTCGGGCTCGGCGGGGCGCGCCGGGGCGGGCCCGCTCAGCGCCTCGGCCGCCTCCTCGGTGCCCCCGGCCACGACGAAGCGCCGGTACGGCAGGGTCCAGCGGCCGCGCTGCAAGGTGTACGCCACGTCGTCGAGGCGCTCCTGCGGGTGCGCGCGCAGATGGGCGGCGAGTTCCGCGGCCGCGGTGTCGAGCGCGGTGGGCGTGGCGGCCGAGAGGGGCAGCACGTGCCGGGCGCGCCCCGGGCCGGCGGCGGCGCGCTCGGGCGCCTCCTCCAGGATCACGTGGGCGTTGGTACCGCCGATGCCGAAGGAGCTGACGCCCGCGCGCAGCAGGTCGCCCTGCCACGGGGTGAGGGTGGCGTTGACGTAGAACGGCCCCTCGTCCAAGCCGAGTTGCGGGTTCGGCGCGGTGTAGTGGAGGGACGGCGGGAGTTCCCGGGCCTTGAGCGCCAGCACCGTCTTGATCAGGCCGACCACGCCCGCGGCGGTGTCGAGGTGGCCGATGTTGGTCTTCACCGAGCCGAGGGCGCAGCGGTGCGCGGCGCCCGCGTCGGCGAAGGCGTTCTTCAGGGCGGCCACCTCGATTGGGTCGCCGAGCTGGGTGCCGGTGCCGTGGGCCTCCACGTACGACACGGTGGCCGGGTCGACCTCGGCGACGTCGAGGGCCTCCGCGATCACGTCGGCCTGTCCCTCGACGCTCGGGGCGGTGAAGCCGACCTTGCGGGCGCCGTCGTTGTTGATGGCGGAACCACGGATCACCGCGTGGATCACATCGCCGTCCACGAGGGCATCGGCGAGGCGCTTGAGGACCACGACACCGGCGCCGCTGCCCGGCACGGTGCCGGACGCACCGGAGTCGAAGGCCCGGCAGCGGCCGTCGGCGGACAGGACGCCGCCCTTCTCGTAGCGGTAGCCGCGCCGGTGCGGGACGACGGTCGCCCCGCCGGCGAGCGCGACATCGCACTCGCCGCCTATCAGGGCCTGACACGCGGTGTGCACGGCCACCAGCGAGGTGGAGCAGCCGGTCTGCACGCTGACGCTCGGGCCGCGCAGGTTCAGCTTGTACGAGACCCGGGTCGGCACGAAGTCCTTGTCGTTGCCGATGGAGGTCTGGAAGGCGCCGATGCGCTCGACCAGGCCGTCGTGGGCCAGCAGGTTGTGGCGCAGGTACGCGCTCTCCCCCACTCCGGCGTAGACACCGGTGACGGCGTCGGTCGCGTCCGAGGGCCGGCCCGCGTGCTCCAGGGCCTCCCAGGCACACTCCAGGAAGATCCGGGCCTGCGGGTCGAGCATCTGGGCCTCGCGCGGGGAGAACCCGAAGAACCGCGCGTCGAACCGCTCCATGCCGTCGAGGACGCCGAGCGCCGGACGGTGGTCCGGGTGCGCGATGTCCTCGGGGGCCGCGCCGTCGGCGAGGAGTTCCTCGTCCGTCAGGGTCGTGACGCTGTCCACGCCGTCGCGCAGGTTGCGCCAGAAGGCGTCCGGCGTGCGGGCGCCGGGAACCCTGAGGGCCATGCCCACGACGGCAACGGCGCCGGCGGGCAGGTGGTTTTCGTCGCTCATCGCTTCTCTCTCCAAGTGGTCCGTCATCGGTGGCTTCACCTGCGTCCGCGGCGTCTGCGGTCTCATGTCGTCTGCCTCCTGGTCCTCGCCGCCCGAGCGCCCTGCCGCTGCCGGCGGGCGGCGCCGCGGCGGCGCCCCTCCCCTCCGGCGGCCGCTGTGGGCCCGTCGCCGGCGGCGAGGTGCCGGGCGAGGGTGCGTACCGTCGGGTACCGGAACAGGTCGACCACCGGCACCGCCGTGCCGAGCGTCTCGGACAGCCGGGACTGCACGCGCACGACGAGGAGCGAGTGGCCGCCCAGTTCGAAGAAGTTGTCGTCCACGCCGACGTGCTCGGCGGCGAGGACCTCGCGCCAGATCGAGGCGACCACGCGCTCCACGTCGCCCATGGGCGCGTCCGGCACCGTGGCCGTCGACTCCGGGCGGACGGGGGCCGGCAGGGCGCGCCGGTCGGTCTTGCCGCGCTCGTTGCGGGGCAGCCGGTCCAGCGTGACGATCGCGGTGGGCACCATGTAGCCCGGCAGCCGCTGCTCCAGGTGCGCGCGCAGCTCCGCCTCCGGCGTGGCGCCGGCGAGCGCCACGTATCCCACGAGCTCAGGCCGGCCGGGGATGTCCTCGCGCAGCACCGCCGCCGCATCCCGCACCCCCGGGTGCGCGGCGAGAGCGGCCTCGATCTCGCCGAGTTCGATGCGGAAGCCGCGCAGCTTGATCTGGTCGTCGGTGCGCCCGAGGAACTCCAGTTCGCCGTCGGCGCCGCGGCGGGCGCGGTCCCGGGTGGCGTACATGCGCTCACCGGGCCGCCCCCAGGGGTCGGGCAGGAAGGATCCGGCGGTGCGCCCGGGATCGCCGAGGTAGCCGTGCGAGACGCCGGGGCCCGCGAGGTACAGGTCGCCGGGGACGCCCTGCGGAACCGGCCGCAGCGCGGCGTCCAGCACATAGGCGCGCACCCCGGGCAGCGCTCTGCCAATCGGTACGGTGCCGCCCGGCGCCCGCCCGGACACCGCGGTGGCGGACGGCTCGTGGACGGTTGCCGTGATGGTCGTCTCGGTCGGGCCGTAGGCATTGAGCAGGCGGATGTGTGCGGGCGCGGTGGCCTGCCACTCGGCGAGCTTGCCGCCGTCGACGCGCTCGCTGCCGACGATCACGAGGCGCAGCTGGTGGCACGCCGCCGGCGGGTGCCGGTCCAGGGCGGACACCCACTCGTGCCAGTACGATCCGGGCAGGTTGAGCACCGACAGGCGTTCGCGCCGGGCGAGGGACGTCAGCTCGGCGATGCCGGGCACGGGCCCGGTCGGCAGCAGGACGACGGTCGCGCCGCGGACGAGGCTCGCGAAGAGCTCCTCCGCCGCCACGTCGAAGGTGAGCGACGCGAACTGCAGGACCCGGTCCTCGGCGCCGAGTCCGTACCGCTCCGCGACCGCCTCCAGCGTGTGCACGAGGTTCGCGTGGCTGACGCACACCCCCTTCGGGCGGCCCGTCGTGCCGGAGGTGTACAGGACGTACGCGGTCGCCGCGGGGTGCACGGCCGGCTCCCCGGCGGGCAGGTCGGCCCCGGCCGCGAAGGTGTCCTCCACGGCGGCGAAGGGCACCGTCACGTCCGGCGGCGCGCCGTCCGCGCGCGACCCGAGGACGAGGGCGGCCGCCGCGTCGCGCAGCACATGACCGAGACGTTCCGGCGGGGTGCCCAGGTCGACGGGGACGTAAGCGGCGCCCGCCTTGAGCACGCCGAGCAGCGCGGCGGGCCACGCCAGGCAGCGGTTCATCCGTACGACGACGGTGTCGCCGGCGCCCACCCCGTGAGCGCGGAGGTACGCGCACACGGCGTCCGAGCGCTCGCGCAGCTCCGCGTAGCCGATCGACCGGTCGCCCTGCACCAGTGCCGTGCGCTCCGGCGTGCGGGCGGCCGCGGCGTCGACGAGCCCGTGCAGTGTGGCGGACGGCCGCTCGGGCGCCCCGGCCACCGGCCCGACCAGGGCGGTGAGTTCCTCGGCGCCGATCATCTCCAGTTCGGTCAGGCGGGCGTCCGGTGTGGCGAGCGCGGAGTCGAGGAGCGTGACGTAGTGCCGCATCATCCGCTCGACCGTTGCGCGGTCGAAGAGGTCGACGTCGTACTCCACCGAGCCGCACAGTTCGCCGGCGTCCAGCGACGCCTCCTCCCACGCCACGGTCAGGTCGAACTTGGCGGCCCTGACCGTGCCTTCGCGCAGTGACACCGTCAGGCCGGGCAGCGCGGTGGTGCCCGCCGGCGCGTTCTGCATCGCCAGCATCACCTGGAACAGCGGCGTCCGGCTCGGGTCACGCGGCGGCCGTACCGCCTCCACGATCTGCTCGAACGGCACGTCCTGGTGCTCGTAGGCGCCCAGCGTGGTCTCCCGCACCCGGGCGAGGAAGTCCGCGAAGGTGAGCCGGTCCTCCCAGCAGGTGCGCAGCACCAGCGTGTTCACGAAGAAGCCGACGAGTTCCTCGAACTCCGGCCGGGTGCGCCCGGACACCGGCGTGCCGACGCTGACGTCCCGCGTCTGCGCGTACCGTCCCAGGACGAGCTGGAACACGGCCAGGAGCGTCATGAAGCGGGTCACGCCGTGCGCCCGGCTCACCTCGCCGAGGCGCTCGGTGAGCTCGGGGGTCAGCCGGAGCGGGAACACCTCCCCGGAGTTCCGGGGGACGGGGGGACGCGGGCGGTCGGTCGGCAGGTCGAGACTCGCCGGCGCCCCCGCGAGGCGGTCCTTCCAGTAGGCGAGTTGCTCCTCGCGCGCACCGGCGTCGAGGAAGCGCCGCTGCCACTCGGCGTAGTCCGCGTACTGGACCGGGAGGGGCGGCAGGGACGCCGCCGCGCCGTCCAGGGCCGCCGCGTACAGCGCACCCAGGTCGCGGATCAGGACGCCCACCGACCAGCCGTCGGAGACGGCGTGGTGCATCGTGAGCAGCAGCAGGTGCCGCTCCTCGGCGAGGCGCAGCAGGCGGACCCGGGCCAGCGGCCCCCGGGCCAGATCGAAGGGTTCTTCGGCCTCGCGCCGCGCGCGCTCGTCGGCCTCACGCTCGCGGACCGTCTCCGGCAGCTGCCGCAGGTCCTCGATCTGGACGGGGAGTTCCGCGTCCGCGTCGACCACCTGGAGCGGCTCGTCGCCGTCCGCCACGAGCCGGGTGCGCAGCGAGGCGTGCCGCCGCACCAGCGCCCGGACTCCCTCGCCGAGCGCGGCCACGTCGAGCGGACCGTCGACGGCGAGTACCAGCGGCACGTTGTACAGGGGGCTGCCCGGGGCCAGCCGGTCCAGGAACCACAGGCGCCGCTGGGCGAAGGACAGCGCGTGCGGGCCGTCGCCGGTGGCGGCGACGGGCAGGTGGGTGTCCCCGCGGCGGGCCGCCGCGGCACGCGCGGCGAACCCCTCGACCGTCGGCGCCTCGAAGACCGCGCGGACGCCGAGTTCCACGCCGAGCCGTGCCGCGACGCGTGTCACGGCCTGCGTCGCGAGGAGGGAGTGACCGCCGAGCGCGAAGAAGTCGTCGTGGGCGGAGATCCTCGGGACGCCCAGGAGGTCGCCCCAGACCTGCGCGACGAGTTCTTCGGTCGCACCGCGCGGCGCGACGTACGTCTCGGCCTGGACCCCGTCCTCGTCCGAGGGGGCGGGCAGGGCGCGGCGGTCCAGCTTGCCGTTGGGGGTGACCGGCAGTTCGGGCAGCGTGACGTACCGGGCCGGCACCATCGCCTGGGGCAGCCGGGACGCGACGTACGCGCGCAGCTCGCGAGGCGTGGCCCGCCGCGCGCCCCGCGGGACGACGTACGCGACGAGGCGCACGGAGCCGTCCGTGCCCTGGACGTCGACGAAGGCCGCCTGCACGTCCCGGTGCGTGGAGAGCACTCCGGCGATCTCGTCGGGCTCGATGCGCACGCCCCGGATCTTCACCTGTGTGTCGGCGCGGCCCAGGTACTCGAGCGCACCGTCCTCGCGCCAGCGGACCACGTCGCCGGTGCGGTACAGGCGCTCGCCCACGCCGAACGGGCTCGGCACGAACCGCTCCGCGGTCAGGTCGGGCCGTCCGGCGTAGCCGCGCGCGAGGCCCGCACCGCCGATGTGCAGCTCGCCGGGCACCCCGATGCCGGACTCCCGGCCGTACGGGTCCAGCACGTGCAGGCGGGTGTCGGCGACGGGCCTGCCGATGGGCGTACGCGCCGCGTCCGGCGCCGGGTCCACGACGTCGTACGTGCTGGCGATGGTGGTGCCCTCGGTGGGGCCGTAGGCGTTCACCAGCCGCAGCCGGGGCGCGGCCGAGCGCAGGGCAGCCACCCGTCGCGCGTCCGCCGCCTCGCCGCCGAAGAAGAGGGTGCGAAGGGAGGCGAACATGGCCGGCTCGGTGTCCACGCACCGGTGGAAGAGGGCGGTGGTGAGCAGCATCGCGGTGACGCCGTGCTCCTCGACGCGGCCCCGGAGCAGGGCGGGCGTGAGCACCTCGTCCTTGCTGATGCCGACCAGCCGGGCGCCGTTCAGCAGCGCGCCCCAGACCTCCCAGGTGGCCGCGTCGAAGGAGGTGTTGGCCACCTGCGCGACGACGTCGGAGGGTCCGAAGCCGAGGTAGTCCGCGTCGCACACGAGGCGCACGATCCCGCGGTGGGTGATCGCGACGCCCTTGGGACGGCCGGTGGACCCGGAGGTGTAGAGCACACATGCCTGCTGCTCCGGATGCACCGCGGGCGCCTGCGCCCTGGTCACGGGGAGGCCGGCACGCGGCGCGGGCAGTGCGTCCACCCGCAGGACGGGCACCTCGGCGAAGTCGACGTCCCGGTCGGCGAGCACGAGGCGCGCGCCGCTGTCTTCCACCATGAACGCCAGCCGCGCTTCCGGGTGTCCCGGGTCCAGCGGCAGGTACGCCGCACCCGCGGTGAGGACGCCGAGCATGGCGACGACGAGCGACGCCGACCGCTCCATGGCGAGGCCGACCACGCTCTCCGGCCCGACGCCGCGCTCGGTGAGTAGGTGCGCCGTGTGCGCGGCGCGTTCCCGGAGCCGGGCGTAGCTGAGGGTCTCGTCGCCGTAGATCAGTGCGACGGCGTCCGGGGTGGCCTCGGCCCGGGCCTGGAAGGCGGCCACGACGTTCTCGGCGTGGGCCGCGCCTCCTTCGGTGCCCCATGCGGCCAGCAACGCACGTTCCGCGGGCGTGGTGTGCGCCAGGTCCGCGAGGTGTGCCCCGGGCGTGGCCAGCGCCGATTCGAGCAGGGTCAGGTAGTGCGTGGCGAGCCGTTCGACGGTCGCGCGGTCGAGCACGTCGCCGTCGTACTCCGCCGTACCGCGCAGCACGCCCGGCCCCGAGCCGCCGGCCGGCTCCGCCTCCCACGCGACGTACAGGTCCTCGGTCCGGAACGGCGGCACGGTGCCCGGCCCGCCGGACGACCCGGGGGCCGCTGGCGGGCATTCGTCCACCTGGCGCAGGAACTCCGCGAAGCTCTGCCCGTCCTCCCAGCGCGCCGTGACGGGCCGGGTGCGCGGGCCCGAGGAACCGTCCGACGGCAGGTGCACGTCGATGCCGACGTCCCGCACCCCCGCGTACCGGCCCATGACGAGCTGGAACACGGCGAGGAGCGTCGTGGCGCGGGTGACTCCGTGCGCCCCGCTCACCTCGTCGAGTCGGCAGGCCGTGGCCGGATTCAGGGTGAACGTGAGGGACCGCGTGCCGCGGCGGCGCTCGGCGGAGGGCACCCGGTCCGCGGACAGACGGAGCGCGGGCGGCTCGGAGCCCGGCTGCTGGCGTTCAGTCACGGTTCCCCCGACCCTGCGTGGGCTCCTCGATCGCCCGCGTCACCAGGCCGGCGAGCTCGCCGACCTCGGGCGCGCGCATGATGCCGTGGTGGTCCGCGTCGACGGAGGCGAATGAGAGGCCCGGCCCGACCAGCGCGCGCCAGCCCCAGCTCCGGTCCTCGTCCTGCGGCTCGCCCGTGGGCTCGGCGCGGACCAGCAGGACGGGGTAGTCGGGGGTCCGGGTGCTGTCGTCCGTGTCCTCACAGAGCCCCTCCAGCGCGGTCATGTTCGACGCGTAGACGTCGAACAGCGTGCGCAGTTCCGCCTCGCCGGCGGTCGGCGGCAGGTGCCCGTTGCTCTGCATGGCCTCGAGGAGGAGGTCGTACGCCGCGGGTCCGGAGGGCAGTTCGTCGGGCAGCTGAAGCTCGTAGTGCCAGGCGAAGCGGCCGACGAGGACCGACTCGGTCAGCGGCTGCGGCGCGTCACCGGCCTCGTCCTCCTCGTCGTACCCGGGGGCCGGGCAGTCGACGATCACCAGCCTGGCCACCTCCACGCCCTTGCGGCGCAGGGCCCGGGCCGTCTCCAGGGCCATCAGTCCGCCGTAGCACCAGCCGATGAGCACCGGCGGCTCGTCGCAAGCCGCGGCGATCGTCTCCGCGTAGCTCTCGGCCATCTCGCGGAAGTCCCGGTGCGGCGGCCTTCCGTGCAGCCCCCAGGACTCGACGCCGAGCACGGGCCGGTCGGCCGGGAGCAGCCGGGCGAGTTCCCAGTAGCTGAGCGTGCTGCCGCCGCCGGGGTGGATGCAGAACACCGGGGCGGCGCCCTTGGCGTGCCGCAGCGGCACCAGGTTGGAGTCCTGGGCATCGCTGCCGCGCACCAGTTCGGCCATCGCGGCGACGGTCCGCGCCTTGAAGATCGCGGACATCGGGAGCCGGCAGCCGAAGGCGGCGTTGGTGCGGGAGATCAGCTTGATGGCGCGCAGCGAGTGTCCGCCGAGCTCGAAGAAGTCGTCCTCGGGTGAGATGCCGTCCACGCCCAGGACCTCGGCCCACAGCACGAGCAGCCGCTGTTCGACGGCGTCGCGCGGGCGGCCGGCCCGGGTGCGCTGCGCCTCCACCGGCGTCAGTGCCTTCCGGTCGAGTTTGCCGTTGCGGGTCAGCGGAAGCCGTGGCAGGACCTGCCATCCGGTCGGGACCAGGGCCGCGGGCAGCTCGTCACCGAGAGCCTTCCGCAGGTCCGCGACCGACGGGGCGCTCTCCTCGGTGGCTCCCACGACGTAGGCGTCGAGGTGGGACACCAGGCCGTTCTCGTCGGTGCGCGCGACCACGGCCGCGGCGCGCACGCCGGGCCGGCGGTGCAGCAACGCCTCGACCTCACCGAGTTGGAGCCGGTAGCCGCGCAGTTTGACCTGGTCGTCGAGGCGGCCGATGATCTCGACGCCGACACCGGGCACCACTCGGCCGACATCGCCGGACCGGTAGCCTCCCTCGTCTCCGGGGCGGCCGAAGCCGGTGCGGCCCTTGTCGAGTTCGGACAGGTAGCCGAGGGCGACGCCGGGGCCGCTGATCAGCACCTCGCCGGGGCACCACGGCGGCAACGGCCGGCCCTCGCCGTCGATGACGGTCAGCGTGTTCCGCCCGAGGCCGGTGCCCACCGGTACCGAGGAGCACCGCGCGTCGACCGCCGCCTCCAGCGGCAGGCACGAGGCTCCGATGGTGGTCTCCGTGGGCCCGTAGTGGTTGAAGACCCTCAGCGCGGGGGCGAGTTCGCGCAGCCGGTCGTGCAGCGCGCGCGGCAGCGGCTCGCCGCCGAGCACCAGCACCTCGCGCGGGAGCAGCTCCCGCGGGTCGTCGGCCTCGGCCAGCAGCGCGGAGAGGTGCGAGGGCACGAGCTTCATCGCGGCCACGGGGTGGGCGCGCAGCCGCTCGGCGAGCGCCCGCGGGCTGGCGGCGACGTCCGTGTCGAAGAGATGGACGCAGCCGCCGCTCGCGAGCGTGGGGAACACGGCCGTGTAGGAGAGGTCAGCGGCCAGCGTGGACACGGCCGCGAACCCGGCGCCGTCCGGCAGCCCGAACCGGTCCAGCGCCGCGTCGGCGTAGTGGGCCAGCTGTCGGTGGCCCACCACGACGCCCTTCGGCAGCCCCGAGGTACCCGAGGTGAAGATCACGTACGCGGGGCCCTCGGCGGTGACCGAGTCCGGCGTGCGGTCGGCGGCCGGCCCGTCGAGGTCCGGCACGGGCAGCGACGGGACGGAGAGCGCCACCTGCGCTGCGGCCCGGGGCACCAGCACGGGTGCGGAACCGAGCTGGCCGACCACGGTCTCGATGCGCTCCGTGGGCCACGCCGGGTCGACGGGCGCGAACGCGGCCCCGGCCAGCCAGATGCCGAGCATCGCGGCCAGCGTGTCCGCCGATGCCGGGGCCAGCAGGGGTATCCGGTCGCCGGCCCGTACTCCCCGCATGCGCAGCAGGGCACCGACCGCCTCGGCCCGCCGGGCCAGTTCGCGGTAGGTCAGAGTCTCGTCCCCGCTGCGTACGGCTGCCAGATCAGGGGTTCGCCCGGTCTGCTCCAGGAAGCGTCGCAGCACCGTCTCGTGCTCGCCGGCGAGTTCGGCCGCCGGCTCGGGCACGGCGGCCGCGACCAGACGCAGCGTGCCCGCGGCCCGCCCGGGATCGGCGAGGGCGTCGGCGAGCAGCTGCTCGTACGCTTCGGCGAGCGGCACCAGGTCGTCGGGGGCGATCCGGGCGCCGGTGCCCGCGAAGGTCAGGAACAGGCTCTCGGGGCCCTCGGTGCACTCCAGGTGGAGCGTGCCGGGCGTCTCGGACCTGTCGAGGAGCCCCGGTTCGATGACCGCGGCCCAGGGGTCCCGCTGGTGGCGGAAGGAGAGTACGGGGCCCAATTCGCCGCTGACGGCGGTCTGCGGGTCGCACTGGCACTCCTTGGCCGCGGCGTTCCGCAGGGCACCGGCCGCGGCACGCGCGGCGCTCGCGTACGCGTCCTCCGGGTCGAGGGGCAGACGCGTGGCCACCGGGCGGTCGAACGGACCGGGCATTGCGCTGAGTCCGTCCGCGGAGCGCCCGTCCGTGACCACCAGGACCCGGTCGTCACTGTTGTGGGTGTAGCGCGCGTACAGGGAGCGCCACGCGGCGAGCAGCAGCGCCGCCTCGTCCACGTCGAGGTCACGGGCGACGGCGCGCAGCCGCTGCAGCACGGGGCCCTGGACCGTCAGGGTGAGCGTCTCGGGTGCGGCGTCGGGGTCGCACACCCGGTCGGGCGCGAGGAACGGGAGCGCGGTCCGTGTGCCGGCTGTCTCCTCCGTATCCTCGGCAGGGTCCGCCGCGGCGAGTTCGTCGGTGAGCCAGCCGGCGACGTCGGCGTACTGCAGCCGCTCCTGCGCGGTCTGCGCGTCGCCGTCCCGGGGCTCCTCGCCGAGCAGGAAACCGGTGATCAGGCTCCAGGTCGTCCGGTCCACGCTCAGCCGCGGCAGACCGAGGCGCAGCAGGGTGCCGTCCGGGCTGTCGGTGTGCTCGACCGTGAGCTCGCCGGCCCGCAGCAGCGTGCTGCCGAGCGGTCCGGGCCCGACGTCGGCCGGTCCGGCCGCGTCCACCACCTGGACGGGGAGCCGCAGCCCGGGAAGGGCCACGTACCTGGTCCGCAGGATCTCGTGCTCCTCGACCAGTGCGGTCAGCCGCCCGGCCAGCAGGCCGGCGCCGATCCTCGACGGGCAGCGCACGCTGCGCTCGGCCCTGTTCTGTGCGCCCTCCCGCAGGTAGACCGCCTGCTGCTGGGGCGAAAGCTGGTAACCCTCGATCTGCTCGGGCTCGACCGCGGTCATCGTCATTCCCCCGTACATTCGTTCTGAGATCCGTCGTGCTCGTCGGTCATCGCCACCAGGACCCGGCGCGGGCCCTCGTACGGGTCCCGCCCGTGCGAGACGAGCATGTTGTCGATCAGCAGGACATCGCCCTCCTGCCAGGGCTCGCGCACCGTCTCGGCGTCGAAGGCCGCGCGCACCTCGTCGAGCACGGCGTCCTCGATGGACTCGCCGTCCCCGAAATAGACCTGCCGCGGGATGTCCGCGGGGTCGCCGTCCAGCAGTTCGGCGCTCACCTCGGCGGGCAGCGCGGAGGTGTGGAAGAGGTGGGCCTGGTTGAACCAGAGTTCCGCCCCGGTCACCGGGTGCTCGATCACGGCCTGGCAGATCTGCGAGGTGCGCAGCTGGTCATCCCCGTACCAGGTGAACTCGATGCCCTGGGCCCGGCAGAGCGCCTCGACCTCGGTGCGGTCCTCGGTCTCGAACGCCTGCTGCCAGCTCAGGTCGAACCCGGTCCCGTAGTTGCGCACGTACCGCACCCCGCGCCGCGCGAACTCGTCCAGCAGCGAGCGGTCCAGGCGTGCCGCGACCCGGCGGCTGTCCGCGAGCGGTGTCGCGCCGCCCGCGACGGCCGCCTGGTGGCAGTAGAACCACAGGTACGTCGGCCAGATCCGCGCATAGGCCATCTCGTTGTGCTGCGGGATGGTCTGGTCGGCGGGGTACTCGGTCGACGTGTACACCCCGGCCACGTCCGCGCGGCTGCGCGGCGTCGATCCGTAGGTGTAGTTGAGCAGCTCCGGGGACCACGACTTGACGACGGCGTGGAAGTCCTCGGCGTCGGATATGGGGAAACCCCGGAACAGCACCGCGCCGCGTTCGCCCAGCAGAGTCTCCACGCGGGAGCGGTTCGTGCGCACCCAGTGGGCGAGGTCCACCGAGGGCGCCGTGGGCTCGACCACGGAGATGACGGAATGCCGGCTGTGGCTGACGGACACCAGTTCCTGCGTGCCGGACACGGCGACACGGCGACGGATGCCCCGGACGCTCGTGGGAGACGTTGTGGTCATGATGGTCCTCACTGGTCGAGTTGGAGAGACGGCTGGGGGGACTGCGGCTCGTCCGCGGCCTGTGCCGCCTGTGCCGCCTCGTCCAGCCGGCGCACACCGCGAGCCGGGGAGAGGAGCAGGATCACGGACGGCACGAACAGGCCGATCGCCGACACCAGGACGGCCTGCCTGAGGCCCAGGGCGGTGCCGAGCGCGCCACCGAGCAGCGAGCCCACCGAGAGGGCGCCCCAGGCGAAGGTGCGCACCGTGGCGTTCACCCGCCCGAGCAGGTGGTCCGGGGTCACCGCCTGCCGGAAGCTGATGACGGTCACGTCGAAGACGGGGATGCCGAAGAGGGCGACGAAGCTGGCGACCGCCGCGGTCGCGACCGCCCCGAAGGAGTTCCCGTGCACGCTCGCGAGGACGAGGTAGCCCAGTGCCGGGAAAGTCAGGGAAAGGACCAGCGTGGGTCCGACGCCCAGCCGGAGGGTCAACCGGTCGGCGGCCAGCGCACCGCACAGGGCGCCGGCGCTGCCGATTGCCGTGATCACGCCGATCTCGGCTGCTCCGACCTTGGCTTCCCTGATCAGGAAGAGGAAGTACACGGCCATCACGGCGCTGAAGAAGAGGCTGGTGAAGACCGCGGCCACCGTGCACCAGCACAGCAGGGCATGCTGCTTGATGACGCTGAAGCCCTCGCGTACCGACGCCCAGACCGAGGGCGCTTTCCCGTCGGCCTTCGGGGCGTGCGGAGCCGCGTCCGCCGGCAGCTTCAGCAGCGCCAGGGAGGAAACGGCGTAGCTCACGGCGTCCAGGAGGATCACCACGGGCGCGCTCAGGGCGCTGATCAGCACACCCGCGGCGCCGGGGCCGACGACCTCGGCCACGGACTCCGACACCTGGAGCTTCCCGTTAGCCTCCATCAGCCGTTCGCGGCCGACCAGGCCGGGGACGTAGGACGGATAGGCGATTTCGAAGAAGACGGTCATCGTGCCGACGACGAAGACGACCAGGAACAGCTGTGCCATGGTCAGCATGTCCAGCGCGTAGGCGAAGGGGATCCAGGCCAGCGCGGCGAACCGGACGGCGTTGGTCCAGATGAGGATCGGCCGTCGGGCCCGGCGGTCCACGAACACGCCGACGAAGAGTCCGAACAACAGGAACGGCAGCTTCTCGAGCGCCCCCACCAGCCCGGACTCCATGGCTGTCGCGTCCAGGACCAGCACCGCGGTGAGGGGCAGCGCGACATAGGTGACCTGCGTTCCGAGGAACGAGATGGACTGACTAGACCACAGCAGGAAGAAACTGCGGTGCCGGAAGAGGGAGCCCGGCTTGGCGGTTATCGCCACTGGAGACCTCCAGTTCGGTCGTATGGGTTGCGATCTCGGAAAGCCGTCGGTCCGGGGCGGCCGCGGCGGCCGAGAGGAAGGCGCTGAACTCCTCGATCAGGCCGCGCACGCTCTCCTCGTCGAACAGCGAGGTGTCGTACTCGACACGAAGTTCCAGCCGGTCCCCCGTCGGGAGGACATGGAAGGTGAGGTCGAACTTCGTCGCCTCGATGGTGTCGGCCGCTTCCTCGACCTCGAGGCCGGCCATCTCCAGGGGTGCGTCGGGAACGTTCTGCAGGGCCAGCCAGGCCTGGAACAACGCCTTGCGACCGTCGGTCCGCTCACCCACGCGTTCGATGACCTGCTGGAACGGCACGTCCTGGTTCTCGTAGGCGTGGAGCGTGCGCTCTCGTACCCGGGAGAGCAACTCGGCGGCGGTGGGGTCGCCGGACAGGTCCGTCCGCATCGCGAGCGTGTTGATGAAGCAGCCGATCAACGGATCGACCTCGGGGTCGGGCCGGCCGGCCACCGGCGTTCCGACCACCACGTCCTGGCGCCCCGCGCGGCGGCCGAGGACCGCCGAGTAGGCCGCGAGCAGCACCATGAACAGGGTCGCCCCGGTGCGCTGGGTCAGTCGGAGGGCCGGATCCGCCGGGATCGCGGTGGTGAGACAGCGCCCCGGTACCAGCGGCCGGTGCTCCGCCGGCCTGGGCCGGTCGGTGGGCAGCCCCAGGTCACGTGGAGCGCCGTCGAGCGTCTTCTGCCAGTAGGCCAGCTGCCTGGCGAAGGGCTCGGCCTGGGCGCGTTGCCAGCGAGCGTGGTCGCGATACTGGACGGTGAGCTCGGGAAGTCCGGGCCGCTCGCCGCGGATGTGCATGGTGTACGCGGTCGTCAGCTCCTGGAGCAGGATGTTGGTCGACCAGGCGTCCGTGACGATGTGGTGCAGCGTGACGTGCAGATAGTGCTCGTCGTCGGAGACCTTCAGCAGCACGGAGCGGATCGGCGCGTCCGCCTCCAGGTCGAACGGCGCGGCGGCGGCACGGTCGAGCAGCTCCCCCACGTTCCCCTCCACGTCCCGGCACGGCAGGTCCACAGGCTCGGGATCGTGGACGACCGCGATCGGTTCGCCTTCGGGCCCGATCGGATAGCGCGTGCGCAGAATGCTGTGCCGGGCGGTCAGCGTCCGCAGCGCCTCCGTGAGGGCGGGCACGGACAGGGCCCCTCTGAGGTGGAGGGTGACCGGCACGTGATAGGCGGACGAATGGTCCTCGAAGGTGTACGCGATCCAGAAACGCTCTTCGGGAAAGCTCAGCGGTCCGCGCCGCTGATCGGCGGAGAGCGCAGGGGATTCCGCCCCGGCCGCGGGCGGGGAGGCAGCACCGGGCCGCCTGCCGCCGCCGGCCAGGCGCTTCGCCAGGAGTGCGCGCTTCGCCGGCGATATCGCGTCCAGGCGTGACCGCGCCGTTCTTCCCTCACCCGGCGCATCGGCTCGCTGCGGTACGGAGATCAGTGCCTCGGGAGTGGCATCGGAGCCGCCGGGGGTCATCACCGCTCCCCCCGGCCGTCGGCGGAGGCCTGCGCCATGTGTGCGACCAGACTCAGCGGACGCATGTCGGTCCAGTGCGTGTTGATGTATTCGAGGCAGGAGGACCGGTCGGCAGCGCCGTGGCACACGGTCCATCCGGCCGGGACGTCCGCGAAGGCGGGCCAGATCGAGTACTGGCCCTCACCGTTCACTACGACGTGGAAACTGCCCTGGGGGTTGTCGAGCTGGTTCGACATCACACCTCGCTTCGCCTGATGTTCCATGGGATTGCGCCGGCGGCCGGGTCGGTCGTGGTGAGGCCGTCCGCACGCCGTGCTGCGCATCGGCCCCGGTGCGACGAGACGCGCGACGCGACCCCAGGTCCCGGTTGTCCGTGTCTGTCGGCACCGTCCCCGTGCCGGCGTGGTCGGTCGCCGACGCACCGGGCAACCGCTCCTCCGACGGAGACAGCGGCGACCGCAGGGGTGCGGCGGCGGATGGCAGGCATGACTGATCGCCTCTTTCCAAGGGCAGGCACAGGGGACGGCACGGAGCTCACGTCATCGCGGCTGTGCTGCGGGAACAGCCGTCGCGAGGACGTGGCGACGGGGGACGGCTTCGCGCACGACGCGCTCTGCTGGCCTGGTGCGGACTGCTGTCCTGCAGGAACAGCGGTCGAAAGGGCGGGGGCCGGCCTCGGCGGCGTGTCGGAAGGCGATCGGTGACGCGGCTACACCGGCATGTCGGGCGGCAGGTAGCGGTGCTGCATCAGCGGTGAAGCCGCGTGGCAGCGGTGCAACAGGTCGTTGATGCGGCAGGTCGCACTGCGGAAACCGGGCGCGGTGGGATCGAGAGTGAGCAGGTACATCAGCAGGTCGACACGGTCTCTCTCGGCACGGCCGGAAGCGTGCTCCAAACCGTCCTCGGATGTGGTGTGGGCCCACAGGGTGCCCAGCACCTCGGACACCTCGCTGATCGGGTCGGTAAGACCTCTGCCGCGACGGTTCAGGCTCGTGTAGACGATCTCCATACGGCGGTCAGCCGCCCCAGGTACCTGTGCTCGGGGACGCCACCTGGGTGGCAGCGGCCGGGGCGGCTCCCGCCGTGGTGGAGGGTACGGCCGCGACCGCGGCGGGGGTGACGAGCACGGTGACGCCGAGTACGAGGGCGGCGACCGCGGCGGCCTTGGCGATACAGGTGCGGAGCATGGTGCGAACGTTCCTTCCGAATCAGATGGCGAGGTGCCCTGGTCCGGTCTCGCGTCCCGCGGTTGACGCTTCGACCGGCTGCCGTTCGGGCTGTTGCGTGCCGGCGATGAATAGCTTCACCGCAGACCAGAACCGGTGGAAGGTTTTCCGGGAGTCCTGAACAGGGCCTATCCGGATCAGGACATGCGGCCGCGCTCGTCTGCAGCCGCCGCAGGCCCTGCGAGCCCTGAACGGGTGCGGACATTCCGGTTTCGTCCGCCGTCGCGCCCGGGGACACACCCGTGGGCCACCGGCGGGATGTCCGTGCGCCAGAAGTCGGCATGTGTGGCTCAAAAAATCTTGAATGCGGGCACCGGGGATTGGGATCATGAGACTCGACGCGCGCCGGGGGACGGCGTCAGGAAGGAGTTACGGGGGCATGCTGCAAGCACTCGGAGTGAGCGACGCCGCCGCAGAGGTCTACCAGGCGATGCTCGTCCACCCGGACTACGGCGTGGATCAAATCGCTGACGTGTGCGGCCTGACTCCCACGCAGGTGCACGACTGCCTCGACGAACTCGGCCGGCTGATGCTGGTCCGCGCGTCCAGCGAGCACCCCGGACAGATGCGGGCCGTCGACCCCGACATCGGCCTGGCCGACATCGTCGCCCGCCAGGAGGCCGAACTCGCCGCCCGGCAAGCCCAACTGGCCGCATCCCGCGCAGCCGTCACCCGCATGGTCGCCGATCGCGCCCAACACCGTTCGGCCCACGGCGAGCGCCTGCTCGGCATGGACGCCATCCACAACCGGCTCGAGCGCCTGTGCCGCGCCGCCCACACCGAGATCATCGGCGTCCAGCCCGGCATCCAGCGCCCCGACGACCTGAACGCCGGCCGCGACCACGACCTCGCCGCCCTCGGCCGTGGTGTCGCCTTGCGCGCCCTCTACCAGGAACACGCCCGCCGCCACACCCACATCGCCGCCTACGCCAACACGCTGCTCAGCCAAGGCGGAGAGGTCCGCACCGCCCCCACCATCCCCCAACGCATGGTGATCGTCGACCGCACCCACGCCTTGGTGCCGACCGACCCCGCCGACAACCGCAAGGGCGCACTGCACGTCACCGAACCCGGCATCGTCACCGCCCTGCTCGAACTCTTCGAGCAGGCCTGGAGCACAGCCGTACCCCTCGGAACCACCCGCCCCGACGACCCTCGGGCCGGCCTCACCGACCACGAACGCGAACTCCTGCGCCTGCTCGGCACCGGCCTCACCGACGAAGCCGCCGGACAGCGCCTCGGCCTCACCGATCGCACCATCCGGCGGCAGGTCGCCTCGATCATGGAACGCCTCAGCGCCTCCAGCCGCTTCGAAGCAGGCATCAAGGCCGCACAACGCGGCTGGCTCTGACGAAACCGACGGCCGCCACCGGCCGATGACACCCAAACCGAACAAAACAGCGTCGAGTCGCGGGGTGAGCACCACAGTTTTGCTCCGCGTCGACTTCCGCCACTGGGATAGCCCGACCACCGTCCTCGCGATGGTGGACGTGGCCGTCGGCGGCAAGACCGGTATCAACACCACCAAGGGCAAGAACCTGGAGGGCACTCCACTGCCGCTACGACCCGTGGCCCATGCTGCTGGAGGCGATAAGGGTCGACAAGAGGTCCCGCGGCGACCTGCTGCGCTTCATCGTCCTCAATGGCCCGGCCGAGCCGACCGTCCCTGAAAGGACCGGGCCCGGCCGTGCTGCTCGCCGCGTACGGCAAGGCTGGCCCGTAGACAGAGGTCACCTACCTCGGGGCACCGTCGGACCAGATCGCGTGGGCCGTCGCAAGGGTGTGGGAGGAGCTGGGGCGCCATCGTCTGGTTCTTCGAAAGGTGTCTTCGTCGGCGTTGTGACGATTGCGGAAGAAATGGACGGTGTGAGCGCGGTGACGGACTGTGCGTGTCCGGCCGGGGTCGCGTCGTGGACCAGGCGGAGTTCGGGGCGCGGTGCTGTCGAGGTCATTCCTTCGCCCGGGACGCTGATGGGGACGAGTCCGAAGACGTAGTCGTTCAGGTCGTCGGGGTGAATTCCCATTTGGGCCGCGACATCGGCGGCGGTCATTCCCTTGGCGCGCATGGCGTCGAAGACCTTGGCCAGGAGCTGACTGCTCTCTCGGGACAGCAGGGAGCCGGGTTCGCCACTACGGTATCCCATCTGGGCGAGTTTCTTGACGGTCTGGGTGTGGCGCCATTCGGACAGCAGGCCGAGCGCACGGAGCCGGTAGGCCAGGGCCATGGCGGAGACGCCCCAGCGGCGTTTGGCGCTGAGGATCCGCTCCACGGAGGCGTCGTTCAGGCGTTGGGCGATGATGCCGGCGCGAGGCATGAGGAAGGCGGAGGCGAAGGCGTTGGCCTCTGGCTCTCCTTCCCGACCGCCGGGGATGCGGTGCTCGGAGTGCAGCACCAGGTGGCCGAGCTCATGGGCCGCGTCGAACCGGCCGCGTTCACCGGTCTTGCGGGTGTTGAGGAAGACATACGGGGTGCCAGCGTAAATGGTGGAGAAGGCGTCCGCGTCCAGGCAGTCCGGCGCCAGGGAGAACACCCGCACGCCGTTGGCCTCTAGCAGGTGGACCAGATTGGGTACCGGCGCCTCACCGAGCCCCCAGGCCGCCCTCACCTGCTCGGCGGCCTGTTCAGGCGTCAGGTGCGGATAGGTGGGCACGTTGGGGGCCGGCAGGCGGAAGCGCTCCTCCAGCCAGGCATTGAGGGTGGAGGCCACGGCACCCGAGCTCAGGGTGGCGTCGCGCTCCAGAGCGCTCATCTTGGTCGGCGCCCGGAAACTGACCGCGTCCAGTTGCATCTCCGGAGCGGGCGGGGCCTGAAAGAAGGCCACAGGGAAGCGCAGGATCCAGGCAAGCGAGGCGAGGGTCTCCGCCGACGGCACCTTGCGGTGCTTCTCGAAGGCGTTGATGCTCTGCGGCGACAGGCCGGAGGCCGCCGCCAGAGCGGCCTGGCTCATGCGCCGGCGCTTGCGCGCGAGGACCAGCCGCTCTGGCGTGAACACGTTTCCTCAACTCCCATGTCTTGCTCTGACCAGCTAATTCTCCCCCAGGAACTCCACCATGACCTCCGGCCCCTGGTCATCCCCGGGCTCGTCCAGCGAGATGTCGAAGCCGGGGTCCTCCATCGGCGGGAGGCTGATGGGTATGCGGTGCAGCCACTCGTCGACGAACTTGCCGTTCATCTTCACCGGCAGCGACAGCTCCGCCTTGATGAGCCCCTCCTCCCGCTTGTACAAGAGGCACCACGTGGGGAGCTCGTCCAGCTCCACCCCGTACTCCACCTCATCGCGGGAGAGGAACGCCAGCTGGCCGTTCTGCTCCACCATCCGCGCCATGGCAGGTCCCTTGGGGTTCTTCGAGCGCACCCGCTTGTCCAGGTCGGCGACCCCGCCTTCCGCGCTGATGGCGGTGATGGCGTGCGTCCGGTCGGGGTGGATGACCCGCAGGATGCTGTCCCTTGACGTGTGCCCCCATCTCTCCTCGGGCACCAGCAGCTCCGCCAGATAGCGGTTGGCCCGGCTCCAGAACAAGAAACCCCGCGCGGCCGGAGCGTCGAAGTCCGTGCATCCGCGCACGTCCTCCAGCGCCATGCTCAGCACCACGGTGAACAGGTCGGCGGACACATCAAGGTCGGCAAGTCGCTGAGCGTGCTGCTGGGGGTCGGGCTGGGCCAAGGTCGGATCCTCCAGACATCGTCGGTTTCAGAAATCATACCTCAGTCGAGGTGGCGTTTCTGAAACCAACACATCATCGCACGTCAGTTCGACTTTGTCATCCTGGCTCAACTGGCCTTCTGAGCCATGGGTTTACCGTGGCGGCCAGGACGACAGTCGCCCGTCTTTGGTGCCTGGCGGACGCCTCGGCTCCTCGATTCCTGAAGGGTGCGGACGCTCCAGGCGAAGCTGCGGATGCGCCCTGCTCGACTAGCAGGTCCGTGTCACCGGAAGGGAGGTTTCGCTCTCCCGGGATCTGGCAGTGGCACCACGGATGACCACCGATCCAAGTGAGTGGGTCAGGTTCTACTGATCCGTCGTGCCGCCCCTGCCGTGACTTCCTCGGGCGTGAAATCGTCGAACAGCCGGCTCAGAGCGCAGGCCAACCGCGCCCGTCGTGCGGAGCGGTCACGGGCCCGCGCCCGGGCGATGGCCGTCTTGAGGTACATCTCCGGCGTCTGTCCGGCTTCCGCCGCGAGGCGCTGAAGGCGTTCGGCGGTTTCCGGCTCCATCGGGATGCTCATGAGGTAGGTGCCGTCGACGCCCGGGAACAGTCCGCAGAGCACGTCGACGGGCAGTGTGTCTCCCAGCCGTTTCCAGATCCTCCGTATGGCTCTTGGCTCGCTCTTCGCGGATACGAGGACCACCAGGCGACTGCCGTCATCGGAGGACGCCACGGCAAGACGACTTCGCTGCTGTGCGGCCCTCAGCTCAACCGCGCACACGGCACGGGTCAGGACGATCTCGATGGCGTACATGGACACTGTGCTTCTCCTGTCCCAGGGCTCACTCGAGGGAGACCACCCCGTCGGGCAGCCATCCCTCCCAGTAACCGTCGATGAGGTCGAGCAGCACTTGCGGCTCCACCTGCACGTCCGCGTCCCGCAGTTCGGCCGTCGTCCACCATCGCGCGCTTGGCGACAGCAGAGCGCGGACGTCACAGGGCCAGCCCCCTGCCGCAGGGGCCGCCAGCACGAAGTACTCCTCGCACCGGCGATCCCTGGAAGCGGGAAGCCGTCCTGTGACCGGGGCGATCCGAAGTGCGGGCAGCCGCAGTTCACGGCGAAGGTGGTGCGCCGCGGCCCGACGAAAGGACTCGCCCGGCCGTATCGAGTACCTGGGAACGCTTGGCTCGGCGCCCTGGCTCACGCCGCCGCTCACGCCGACGCCTGCGGGCGCCCCACCAAGGCCGAGCACCTGCTCACCCCGGAGGCGATCGAGTGGTACCTGGCCACCGGCTGCCTACACCTGGAGGAGCCCTCCCGATCCAATCGCCGCTGCCGCCTCAACAAACTGCGCCGCGCCCTGCTCGGCCCCGACCTGATCACCGGTAACCCCGCCGCCTACTCCGGCTCGGACGCCTCCCGCCCCTACACACAGCCGGAACAGGCCCAGCTGTACGCCTCCGCCCGCGCCCAGCCCACCGACGAACTCCGTAACGGCCTGCTGACGCTGCTCGCCCTCGGCTTCGGCTGCGCCCTGGACTCGCCCGAGATCATCCCGCTACGCACCCACGACGTCCGCGAGGCGCCCAACGGCGCCGTCGCTGTCGCGGTCCGCGGACAGCGGGCCCGTGTGGTGCTGTGCCGCACCGCCTGGGCCCCGGTCCTCACCGAGGCCACTGCCTGGGCCTCCCGCCCCGGCCAGGCCCGCTATCTCTTCCGCCCGAGCAGCCACGCCCGTGGCACCAACACTGTCACCAATTTCCTCGCCCGCACCAAGAAGCCGCCAGGAACGCCTCTGCTGGTCATAGGCCGGGCCCGGGCCACCTGGCTCGTCGACGCCATCGAAGCCCGCATGCACCTGCCCACCCTGATGGCCGCCGCAGGCCTGACCACCCTGCGCTCCATCGACCGGGTCCTGCCCCACGTCCGCAACCTCTCGCCCGACCAGGCCGCCGCCACGCTCAAGGAGTTCTGACCACGACCAGCCGCCTCGCACGCCACACCCGTATCGCCCGCCTACGCTCCCAGCGCGCCCTCGTTCCCGACCTCGAAGTCGCCGAGATCCTCGACGAAGTGGCCGGCTCCGGCCTGATCGAGGAGATCGAGCCGCTCGTCGCACGCCGCACCGGCTGCCCCTGCAAGCTCCCTGTTGAGGCCCTGCTGGTCGGCATGAGCCTGGCCTCCGCCCGCAGCGGCGGCGTCGTGACGTTCACCGCCGTCACCGACCTGCTGTTCTTCTCCCTCTCCGAGCCGATGCGCGAGCAACTCGGCCTGCGCCGCTACCCCGACCACGACCGCGGCTTCGAAGCCGCCTACGCCACCGTCCGCCGCCGCCTGCACAGCATCCTCGGAGCGATCGACCCGTCCCCGCTGCCCAAGAACCACCGCCTGGCCCGCCGCCATGCCGAGAAACTCATGGCCAAGGCCGACCCGGACGAGCTCGCCCGCAAGCGCGCACTCGTGATCAAACTGGCCAACCTGATCCTGGCCATGTCCCTGCGGGAGGCGATGCCTCTCCTGGAAGACCGCTGGAACGGCTCGGTCTGCATCGATGCCACCGTCGTCGGCACCTACGCCAAGGGGCTCGCCCCGAACAGCCCCGTCACCGCCACCGACCCCGACGCTGCCTGGTATGTGCGCACCACCAAGCACAAAGATCCCCTCGCCCTCGACGACCTCGCTCCCGACCGGCAGGACAAGAAGGGCGCCAGGCGCCAGAAGAAGGCGGAACGCATCAAGAAGAGCCTGTTCGGCTACGACGCCTCCCTCGTCATCGCCCGCGACCCCAGCCGCAACGGCGTCCCCCTGCCTGACGGCTCCGCCGACCCCGACGTCGTCCCGACCCTGGTCATCGCATTCTCCGTCGACAAGCCCACCCACCGCCCCGGTCACGTCGCCGTCGAGGCTCTGCAGCAGATCGACGACAGCCTCCCGCGCGGCTACCTGGCGGGCGACCGCGCGTACAACAACCAGAAGCCGGAGAAACTTCCAGCTCCCCATCCGCGCCATGGGCTACGAACCCGTCTACGACTACGCAAAAGACCAACTCGGCGTCCAGGCCGGCTTCGCCGGCGCCGAACTCATCGAGGGCAACTGGTACTGCCCGTCCATGCCCGAGGAGCTCAAGGAAGCCACCAAGGACCTGGTCAACGAGAAAATCGACAAGCAGACCTGGATCAACCGCATCCGCGCCCGAGCCGCCTACCTCTTCATGCCCAAGCAGCGGCCCGACGCCGAAGGCCACCGCCGTGTGATGTGCCCTGCTGAGGCCAACCGAACCCAGTGCCCCCTCAAGGCCTACACCCTTGGCCGCGGCATCCACCTGCCCCTCGTCGACCCCGATCCCAGCCCCGCGGGCTCGCCTCCCTGCTGCAGCCAGAAGACAGTCACCGTCCCGCCGGAGGCCGGCGCCGGCCTCTGGCAGCCCCTCCAGTACGGTTCCGAAGCCTGGCAGCGCGTGTACTTCCGGCTACGCAACAGCGTCGAAGGCATCAACGGCTACGCCAAGGACACCCTTCGTGAACGCCTCGAAGACGCCGGCACCCGCCGGATCCGCGGTATCGCCGCCCAGACCCTCCTGCTGGCCTTCCAGCTCGCACACGCCAACCGCCGCAAGCTCAGGGCCTGGGCCGACTCGATCGCCCTCCACGACGACCGACCGCGCCGCCGGCCCACCCGTCGTCGCAAGACAAAGCCACTGGGCATCTGGACTCCCAAGGGCTACGTCAAGGAGCCCTAACCCCTGAGACCTTCCTCACAAGCCACCAGTAGCCCACCCTCGACGCAACCGAAGATCCACCCGAAAACCGGACCGCCGACGGCCTCAAGCCGTCGGCGGTCCACGTGTTTCTGCCCACACAAAGCGGAACGGGCGGCATCGTGATCACGATGCCGCCCGTTCCGTCGGTGCAACCAGAGCACTTTCGTCGGTGCTCCGCTGTGCGCGAGGGGGGAGTTGAACCCCCACGCCCTTGCGGGCACTGGAACCTGAATCCAGCGCGTCTGCCTATTCCGCCACCCGCGCATTGGGTGTGTCCTCCGGCTCTCGCCCCTGGGGGCCGGTGCCTTCCGACATCCAGAACATTAGCATGCCGCGCAGGGTGGATTCACATCGCTTTCCCGTGGGCAGGCGTCCGCCCCGGGGCCCACCAAAGTCCACCGGAACCCACCGGCCGGGCCCGTCCCCACCAGGCCGGAACGACCCACCCAGGAGGCTCCCGCTCCGTAGCAACATGTGCCTGTTCACGTATCAACCTCGTACCGGTACCGCCCGTCTCCCCAGGAGCAGGGCAAGGTCCGCGGTCAGGTGCGGGACACTGGTCTGCAGCCGCCTCTACGATCCTGGGCAGAAGTACGGAGGAGTACCAGCCGAGGAGCAGACGTCGACACCCGTCGACGGGGCCGACAGGGGGAACCAGCCGATTTACCGGCGCGTGGATACGATCAGTAAGCAGTACCAGGTAGGCAGTACACGGCAGCACGGCGCAAGCGGTGCAAGGCGGCACGACGGCAGGACCCGCACCACAGGCAGAATCCGCAGTACAGGCAAGACCCGCAACACCGGCAAGACCCGCAGCGACGGCAACGACGGAGGAGGTGCCCCATGGGAGTCCTGAAGAAGTTCGAGCAGCGTCTCGAAGGTCTGGTCAACGGCACCTTCGCCAAGGTGTTCAAGTCCGAGGTCCAGCCCGTGGAGATCGCGGGTGCGCTGCAGCGCGAGTGCGACAACAACGCGACCATCTGGAACCGCGACCGGACCGTGGTTCCCAACGACTTCATCGTGGAGCTCAGCACGCCGGACTACGAGCGGCTGAGCCCCTACTCCGGCCAGCTCGGTGACGAGCTCGCCGGCATGGTCCGCGACTACGCCAAGCAGCAGCGCTACACCTTCATGGGACCGATCAAGGTTCACCTGGAGAAGGCGGACGACCTGGACACCGGCCTGTACCGGGTGCGCAGCCGTACGCTCGCCTCCTCCAGCAGCCAGCAGGCCCCCGCCGCGGGCCCGTCCGCCCCGCCCGGACGTCCCGCCGCCGGCGCCCAGGGCGGCTACGGCTATCCGCCCGCCGCGAGCCCCGCCGGCGCACCCCCGATGCCGTCCGCACCGCCGCCCGGCGGCCGCCCCGGTGGCTACGGCTACCCGCAGCCCGCCGCCCAGCGGCCCACACAGGCGCCCGCCGCCGGAGGCCGCACCCGCTACTGGATCGAGATCAACGGCAGCCGCCACCAGATCTCCCGCCCGACGCTGGTGCTGGGCCGCAGCACCGAAGCCGACGTGCGGATCGACGACCCCGGCGTCTCCCGCCGGCACTGTGAGATCCGGACCGGAACGCCCTCGACGATCCAGGATCTCGGGTCCACCAACGGCATCGTGGTGGACGGGCAGCACACCACCCGCGCTACGCTCCGCGACGGCTCGCGGATCGTCGTGGGCAGCACCACCGTTATCTATAGGCAAGCCGAAGGGTGAAGCGGGGGCAATGTCAGAGCTGACCCTCACGGTCATGCGGCTGGGTTTCCTGGCCGTACTGTGGCTGTTCGTGATCGTGGCCGTGCAGGTCATCCGCAGCGACCTGTTCGGTACGCGCGTCACCCAGCGCGGAGCCCGCCGCGAGGCCGCGCGCCCGCAGCAGGCCGCGCGCCAGGCGGCCGCGCCTCCGCAGCAGCGCGGTCAGCAGGCCGGCGGCGGCCGGCAGCGCCGCAACGCCCCCACCAAGCTCGTGGTGACCGAGGGCACACTCACCGGCACCACCGTCGCGCTCCAGGGCCAGACGATCACTCTCGGCCGGGCGCACGACTCCACGATCGTGCTGGACGACGACTACGCCTCCAGCCGTCATGCCAGGATCTACCCGGACCGCGACGGCCAGTGGATCGTCGAGGACCTCGGATCCACCAACGGCACGTATCTGGACCGGTCCCGGCTGACGACTCCCACGCCGATCCCGCTGGGCGCGCCGATCCGCATCGGCAAGACCGTCATCGAGCTGCGGAAGTAGTACGACAATGAGCGAGCGGAGCGAGCACGCAGCGGTGGCCGGCACCCCGGGCCCCGGCGCGCTCCCGACCGGAGGGTGGGCACCGTGCGGATGTACCCGGAGCCGACAGGCGAGGTGCGCATGAGTCTGTCACTGCGCTTCGCCGCCGGATCGCACAAAGGCATGATCCGCGAGGGCAACGAGGACTCCGGTTACGCCGGTCCCCGCCTGCTCGCGATCGCCGACGGAATGGGCGGCCAGGCCGCCGGCGAGGTCGCCTCCTCCGAGGTGATCTCCACCATCGTCGCTCTCGACGACGACATCCCGGGCTCCGACATCCTCACCTCGCTCGGCCAGGCCGTACAGCGCGCCAACGACCAGCTGCGCGCCATGGTCGAGGAGGACCCGCAGCTGGAGGGCATGGGGACGACCCTGACCGCCCTGCTGTGGACCGGGCAGCGGCTCGGCCTCGTCCACGTCGGCGACTCCCGCGCCTACCTGCTGCGCGACGGCGTACTGACGCAGATCACACAGGACCACACCTGGGTGCAGCGCCTCGTCGACGAGGGACGCATCACCGAGGAGGAGGCCACCACCCACCCGCAGCGCGCCCTGCTCATGCGCGCCCTCGGCAGCGGCGAGCACGTCGAGCCCGACCTGTCCATCCGCGAGGTCCGCGCCGGCGACCGCTACCTGATCTGCTCCGACGGCCTCTCCGGCGTCGTCTCCCACCAGACGATGGAGGAGACCCTCGCCAGCTACCAGGGCCCGCAGGAGACCGTGCAGGAGCTGATCCAGCTCGCGCTGCGCGGCGGCGGCCCGGACAACATCACCGTCATCGTCGCCGACGTACTCGACCTGGACACCGGCGACACCCTCGCCGGGCAGTTGTCCGACACTCCGGTCGTGGTCGGCGCCGTCGCCGAGAACCAGCACCACCTGCACGACAACGGCATCATGCAGACCCCGGCCGGCCGCGCCTCCGGCCTCGGCCGCCAGGTGCCCGGCCAGGGCGGCGGGGGCGGCGAGTTCGGCCCGCCCGGCTCCGGCGACACCACCGGCTACGTCCCGGCGGCCGGCTTCGGCTACAGCGACGAGGACTTCGTCAAGCCGCGCAAGGGCCGAAGGTGGCTGAAGAGATCCTGCTACGGCGTCCTCGCGCTCGCCGTCATCGGCGGCGGGCTCTACGGCGGCTACCGCTGGACGCAGACGCAGTACTACGTCGGCGCCAACGACCAGCACGTGGCGCTCTACCAGGGCATCAGCCAGGACCTGGCCTGGGTGAAGCTGTCCAAGGTGCAGAAGGACCACCCCGAGATCGAACTCAAGTACCTGCCGCCCTACCAGCAGAAGCAGGTCAAGGCGACGATCGCCGAGGGCGGGCTGCAGGACGCCCAGAAGAAGGTCGACGAGCTGTCCGTGCAGGCCTCCGCGTGCCGGAAGGAAGCGGAGCACCGGGCCGCCGAGACCCAGAACAACGCCGGTACGGCCCAGGGCCGAACCAGTGGCACCAAGGGCACCGGCACCACCACGGGAACCACCCGCACCGCCTTTACGTCCAAGGCGACACCGACGCCGAATCCGTCGACGTCGAAGTCCCCGTCGTCCCCGTCAACGTCCCCCTCCAAGTCCGCGACCGCGCCCACTCCCAGCCCCGGCCCCACTCTCTCGGAGGAAGAGCAGAAGGTCGTCTCGCTGTGCGGTAAGCAGTAGGCAAGCCGTGAGAGGCCCTGTCACACGATGAGCAGTACTACCAACCCGTCGACGCACCACACGTCCACGATCGGCGCCATCGGTGCGCCCAGCCGCCGCAACACCGAGCTCGCGCTGCTGGTCTTTGCCGTCGTCATCCCGGTGTTCGCCTACGCCAACGTGGGCCTGGCCATCAACAACCAGGTGCCCTCCGGCCTGCTGAGCTACGGCCTGGGCCTCGGCCTGCTGGCCGGCGTCGCCCACCTCGTCGTACGTAAGTTCGCCGCGTACGCGGACCCGCTGCTGCTGCCACTGGCCACCCTGCTCAACGGGCTCGGCCTGGTCATCATCTGGCGCCTGGACCAGTCCAAGCTGCTGCAGTCCATCAAGCAGGCCGGCACGGCCGCGCCCCGGCAGCTGCTGTACACGGCGATGGGCATCGCCCTGTTCATCGTGGTGCTGATCTTCCTCAAGGACCACAGAGTCCTGCAGCGCTACACCTACATCTCCATGGTCGGCGCGCTGTTCCTGCTGCTGCTGCCGCTCGTGCCGGGCCTGGGCGCCAACATCTACGGCGCCAAGATCTGGATCTCGGTCGCCGGGTTCTCCATCCAGCCCGGTGAGTTCGCGAAGATCGTGCTCGCCATCTTCTTCGCCGGCTACCTGATGGTGAAGCGGGACGCGCTGGCACTCGCCAGCCGCCGTTTCATGGGCCTGTACCTGCCGCGCGGGCGTGACCTGGGCCCGATCCTGGTCGTCTGGTTCATCTCGATCCTCATCCTGGTCTTCGAGACGGACCTCGGCACCTCGCTGCTGTTCTTCGGAATGTTCGTCATCATGCTGTACGTCGCCACCGAGCGGACCAGCTGGATCGTCTTCGGTCTGCTGATGTCCGCGGCCGGCGCCGTCGGCGTGGCGAGCTTCGAACCGCACGTGAAGATGCGTGTCCAGGCCTGGCTGGACCCGATGAAGGAGTACACGCTCAGCCAGGCGGGCGTCGCGGGCCACTCCGAGCAGTCGATGCAGGCGCTGTGGGCGTTCGGCTCCGGCGGCACCCTCGGCTCCGGCCTCGGCCAGGGCCACTCCGACCTCATCCGGTTCGCCGCCAACTCCGACTTCATCCTCGCCACCTTCGGCGAGGAGCTGGGCCTGGCCGGCATCATGGCGCTGCTGCTGATCTACGGCCTGATCGTGGAGCGCGGCGTGCGGACCGCGCTGGCCGCCCGCGACCCGTTCGGCAAGCTGCTCGCCATCGGCCTCTCCGGCGCCTTCGCGCTGCAGGTCTTCGTCGTCTCCGGCGGTGTGATGGGCCTCATCCCGCTGACCGGTATGACGATGCCCTTCGTGGCGTACGGCGGTTCCTCGGTCATCGCCAACTGGGCCCTGGTCGGCATCCTCATCCGGATCAGCGACACCGCCCGCCGCCCGGCGCCCGCCCCCGCCTCCAACCCCGACGCCGAGATGACCCAGGTGGTCCGCCCGTGAACAAGCCCCTGCGCCGGATCGCGCTCTTCTGCGGCCTCCTGGTCCTCACCCTGCTCATGCGCGACAACTGGCTCCAGTACGTCAAGGCCGACAGCCTCAAGAACGACGACAAGAACCGCCGCGTCACCATCGCCCGCTACTCCACCCCGCGCGGCGACATCATCGTCGGCGGCAGCCCCATCACCGGGTCCGCCGAGACCAGGAGCAACGGCCTCAACGACCTGAAGTACAAGCGGACCTACAAGAACGGCGCCATGTGGGCGCCCGTCACCGGCTACGCCTCCCAGGCCTTCGGCGCCAACCAGCTGGAGAACATCGAGGACGGCATCCTCACCGGCAACGACGACCGGCTCTTCTTCCGCAACACCCTGGACATGATCACCGGCAAGCCCAAGCAGGGCGGCAACGTGGTCACCACCCTCAACGCGGCGGCGCAGAAGGCGGCGTACAGCGGTCTGAAGAACGTCGGCGGCAAGGGCGCCGCGGTGGCGCTGGACCCCTCGACCGGCAAGATCCTCGCCCTGGCGTCCTACCCGTCCTACGACCCCTCGGCCTTCGCCGGCACCTCCAGCACCGACGCCGATGCCTGGAAGAAGCTGCAGAAGAAGGACAACCCGGCCGACCCGATGCTGAACCGGGCCCTGCGCGAGACCTACCCGCCCGGCTCCACCTTCAAGGTGGTCACCGCGGCGGCCGCGCTGGAGAACGGGCTGTACAAGTCCGCGGACCAGCCGACCGACTCGCCCCTGCCGTACACCCTGCCGGACACCACGACCGAGCTGAAGAACGAGGGCAACATCCCCTGCAAGAACGCGCCCATGCGCGAGGCGCTGCGCGTGTCCTGCAACACCGTCTTCGGCAAGATCGGCGCGGACCTCGGCAAGGACAAGATGCTCGCCGAGGCGAAGAAGTTCGGCTTCGACTCCGAGCAGTACACCCCGGTGCGCACGGCCGCCTCCAACTTCCCCGAGGAGATGAACCGGCCCTCGACCGCGCTCAGCTCCATCGGCCAGTTCGAGACCGCCGCGACCCCGCTGCAGATGGCCATGGTCGCCTCCGCCGTCGCCAACGACGGCAAGCTGATGAAGCCGTACATGGTCGACAAGCTCCAGTCGCCGAACCTCGACACCCTGGAGCAGACCGAGCCGCAGGAGCTGAGCCAGCCGCTGTCCTCGCAGAACGCGCAGATCCTGCAGTCGATGATGGAGACCGTCGTCAAGGACGGCACGGGCCAGAAGGCGCAGATCCCGAACGTCACCGTGGGCGGCAAGACCGGTACGGCCCAGCACGGCGTCGCCAACAGCGCGAACCCCTACGCGTGGTTCATCTCCTACGCCAAGCTCCCCGACGGCAGCTCGCCGGTCGCGGTGGCCGTGGTGGTCGAGGACGAGAACGCCAACCGCGACGACATCTCCGGCGGCGGCCTCGCGGCGCCGATCGCGAAGAGCGTGATGGAGGCGGTCATCAACTCCAAGAAGTGACCCCTGTCACGTCCCCTTCACATCGGTGCACGTTGCGATACCGGTCCTGTATCGGGTGACGGGCTTGGCCAGGTCACACAAGGCGAGCCGGGTACGGTAGGCCCGGACGGCAGCTCCGACCGCCACCACCTGGTGCCGGTCGGGACCGACGGAGAGGGCTGGTAGGTAGCTATGGAAGAGCCGCGTCGCCTCGGCGGCCGGTACGAGCTGGGCCAGGTGCTCGGCCGTGGTGGCATGGCGGAGGTGTACCTCGCGCATGACACCCGCCTGGGCCGCACCGTGGCGGTGAAGACGCTGCGCGCCGACCTGGCGCGCGACCCTTCCTTCCAGGCCCGGTTCCGCCGGGAGGCCCAGTCGGCCGCCTCGCTCAACCATCCCGCGATCGTCGCGGTCTACGACACGGGCGAGGACTACATCGACGGGGTCTCGATCCCGTACATCGTGATGGAGTACGTCGACGGCTCCACACTCCGTGAGCTTCTGCACAGTGGCCGCAAGCTGCTGCCGGAGCGGGCCATGGAGATGACCATCGGCATCCTCCAGGGCCTGGAGTACGCCCACCGCAACGGCATCGTCCACCGCGACATCAAGCCGGCCAACGTCATGCTGACGCGCAACGGCCAGGTCAAGGTGATGGACTTCGGCATCGCCCGCGCCATGGGCGACTCCGGCATGACCATGACCCAGACCGCGGCGGTCATCGGCACGGCCCAGTACCTCTCGCCGGAGCAGGCGAAGGGCGAGCAGGTGGACGCCCGCTCGGACCTCTACTCGACGGGTTGCCTGCTCTACGAGCTGCTGACGGTACGCCCGCCCTTCGTGGGCGACTCCCCGGTCGCGGTGGCGTACCAGCACGTCCGCGAGGAGCCGCAGCCGCCGAGCGTCTTCGACCCCGAGATCACGCCCGAGATGGACGCGATCGTGCTGCGGGCGCTGGTCAAGGACCCCGACTACCGCTACCAGTCGGCCGACGAGATGCGCGCCGACATCGAGGCCTGCCTCGACGGCCAGCCGGTCGCGGCCACGGCCGCCATGGGCTCGGTGGGCTACGGCGGCTACCCCGACGACCAGCCGACGACGGCCCTGCGCTCCGACCAGGGCCCGGCGGGCGCCACGACGATGCTGCCGCCCATGAACCCGGACGACGGCGGCTACGGCTACGACGACCGTCCCGACCGCCGCCGCCAGGCGAAGAAGTCCAACACCTCGACGATCCTCCTGGTCGTCGCCGGCATCCTGGTCCTCGTCGGCGCCATCCTGATCGGCAAGTGGGCCTTCAGCGGGAAGGGCGCGGGCAACGACACGGTGGCCGTGCCCAACTTCGTCGGCCAGACGAGGCTGGAGGCCAGGCAGTCCGCGGGCAACGTCAGCCTGAAGGTGGCCTTCACCCCGAAGACCTGCGACAACCAGCCCAAGGGCAACGTCTGCACACAGGACCCGCCCAAGGGCAACGAGGTCAAGAAGGGCACCACGATCAACCTGGTGGTGTCGACCGGGGCGCCGAAGGTCCAGGTGCCCAGCGTGGTGGGGCTGAGCCTCGACGACGCCAAGTCGAAGCTCACGGGCGACGACTACAAGTTCAACGTCGTGACCAAGTTCCGGGAGTCCAGCGAGGACCCGAACACCGTCCTGGAACAGAACCCGGTCAACGGCAAGGAGGTCGAGAAGGGTTCCACGGTCACCCTCACCGTCTCCAAGGCGGTCGAGAAGGTCACGGTTCCCGACGTCTCGAACCAGTCCTGCGACGCCGCCAAGCAGCAGATGCAGGCCAACGGTCTCACCGGCAACTGCACCGAGGTGGACACCAACGACCCCAACCAGGTCGGCAAGGTCATCCAGACCGCCCCGGCCATCGGCACCCAGGTCGAGAAGGGCTCGACGGTGACCATCCAGATCGGTAAGCAGGCCCAGCAGCAGAAGACGCCGGTGCCCCGGGTGGTCGGGCTGACGGTGGCGCAGGCCAGGCAGACCCTTCAGGCGGCCGGCTTCACCAACATCCAGTTCGCGAACGGCAGCAGCCAGGACGACAACGCGTTCGTCCTCGCTCAGGACCCGAAGCCCAACCAGCAGGTCGACAACCCCGGCGGCACACAGGTCACCCTCCAGACCATCGGTGGTGGCGGCAACCCCGGCGGAGGCAACAACGGAGGCGGCGGCAACGGCGGCATCTTCGGCTGACCACCCGGTCCCGCCCCTGACGAACGGGTGAGCCCCGGCACCTTGGAAGGTGCCGGGGCTCACCCGTTCACCGCACACACCTGTGCGCATGCCGATCGTGTCTTCGAAGAGCTGGAGACGTGGAGCGCGGGAGCCCGTCTCAGGGCACTGCGACAGCTGCGGAAGCACGAGGCCCGAAGCCGCAGGTACAAGTTGCGGCTTCGGGCCGCTGCCATGGGCGGCTGGCCTTCCCGAAGGAGGTCAGTCAGCCAGTACGCAGTTCCATCGGCAGTGTCCGCCTGCCGTCCACCTTCTCCACGCGGACCAGCTCGCCCCATACCACGTACCGGTAGCGGGAGGTGTACACGGGGGTGCAGGTGGTCAGCGTGATGTAGTGGCCGGGCCTGGTCACGCCCGACTCCTTCGGGACCGCGGAGAGGACCTTGACGTTGAACTTCGAGGTCTCGTCGAGGATGTCGTAGACCTTGTAGACGTACCACTTGTCCCGCGTCTCGAAGACGATCGGGTCGCCCTTGCGCACCTTGTCGATGTTGTGGAACTTCGCGCCGTGGCCGTCACGGTGCGCGGCGAGGGCGAAGTTGCCCTTCTTGCCGGTCATCGGGAGGGTGGCCTTGACGGGGTCCGTGTAGTAGCCGGCCACGCCGTCGTTCAGGACGTCCGTGGAGGTGCCCTTCTTGACCAGGACCTCGCCGTTCCTCATCGAGGGCACGTGCAGGAAGCCGATGCCGTCCTTGGTGTCGAGGGCGCCGGGGCCGCCGGGTACGGAGTGGGCCCACTCGTCGCGGACCCTGTGGCCCTGCTGGTCGGCCTTGCGGTCCGCTATGACGTTGGTCCACCACAGCGAGTAGACGACGAACAGGCCGAGGACCAGACCCGCCGTGATGAGGAGTTCACCGAAAACGCTGACCGCCAGGGCCGGCCCGCCGGGGCCGCGGCGGCGCGCCGCGGAGCCCGAGTCGGTGTGCTCTGCCGTGTCGTCCGTGGTCGCTGCCACTTTTTCATCTGCCTTCAACTGACGAGCGCATCCGGCTTGCCCTTGCTGCGCGGCCGTTCCTCGACCATCTTGCCCCAGACGATCAACCGGTACTTACTGGTGAACTCCGGCGTGCAGGTGGTGAGTGTGATGTAGCGGCCGGGCCGGGTGAAACCCGATCCCCTGGGAATGGGGTCGAGGACGCTGGTGTTGGCCGGCGATGTCACCGGCAGCGTCGACGTCATCTTGTAGACGAAGTACGTGTCCTGCGTCTCCACCACGATCGGGTCACCCGGCTTGAGCCTGTTGATGTACCGGAACGGTTCACCGTGCGTGTTGCGATGCCCCGCGAGCCCGAAGTTGCCCGTCTTCGCGTCCGGCATCGCCGTGTTGAGGTCCCCCCGGCCGTAGTGCCCGACCATGCCCTTGTCCAGCACCTTCGACTTGCTGGTGCCCTCGGCGATCGGCACCACCACGTCCAGCGCGGGGATGTGCAGGATGGCGAAGCCCTGCCCCGGCTCGAAGGTCCCCGGGCTCCGCTTCCCGCTCGCCCAGTCGTTCTGCAACTGGTGCGCCTCGTTGCCCGCCTCCGCGTGCGCCCGGATGTTCGTCCACCACAGCTGGTAGGTGACGAAGAGCAGCATCACCACGCCGGTGGTGATGAACACCTCGCCGATGATCCGGCTGATGACCACGCCCGCGCTGGGCTTGCGCGCCCGGGCCCGGCGCCGGGCCTCCACACGGGACAGGGGCGCCGACGGCCGATCGCCCTCCGGCCGTGCGTCCGGGGTTCCGGCCCCGCCCCCATGACGGCCGTGACGGCGCCTGGCGGCCCTTCTGCGGGCCGCGCGGCCGCCCGGCGTGGGTCCATTGGGTCCAGTGGCCCCTGTGGCGTAGGAGGCGGCAGGCGGCGGATCGGGGATCCGCAGCGCCATCGTCTCGTCGTCGGCCGGAGACAGGTACTGCGCCGCCGAGCCACGAGTGTCGTACGGCACCGAGGCGTACGGCTCCTCGGAGGCGTCGTACGCCCCCGTGCCGTACCAGTCGGCGCCGGACTCGCGCTCGGGGCGCAGCGCGGTCACGCCGTGGCCCTGCCCACCACCGGGGCGAGCCCCGCCGACCTCGCCACGGCACCCTGGTCGCCGCATTCCACCAGCCAGTTGGCCAGCATCCGGTGCCCGTGCTCGGTCAGCACCGACTCGGGATGGAACTGCACGCCCTCGACGGGAAGTTCCCGGTGGCGCAGGCCCATGATGATGCCGTCGTGCGTGCGGGCCGTGACCTCCAGCTCGTCCGGGACGGTCGCCGGCTCGGCCGCCAGCGAGTGGTAGCGGGTCGCCGTGAAGGGGGAGGGCAGCCCGGCGAAGACGCCCCGGCCCTCGTGCTCGACCAGCGAGGTCTTGCCGTGCAGCAGCTCGGGGGCCCGGTCCACCACACCGCCGTACGCCACCTGCATCGACTGCATGCCCAGGCACACACCGAAGACGGGGACACCGGTCGCCGCGCAGTGCCGGACCATGTCCACGCACACGCCGGCCTGCTCGGGCGTGCCCGGCCCCGGCGAGAGAAGCACACCGTCGAAGCCGTCCTGGGCATGCGCCGTCGACACCTCGTCGTTGCGCAGGACCTCGCACTCGGCGCCCAGCTGGTACAGGTACTGGACCAGGTTGAAGACGAAGCTGTCGTAGTTGTCGACGACGAGAATCCGCGCACTCACTGGTTGTCCACCGTCACATCGTTGAAGGGAAGCAGCGGCTCGGCCCACGGGAAGACGTACTGGAACAGCACGTAGACCACGGCCAGCACCAGCAGCAGTGAGATCAGCGCCCTCACCCACGCGTTCCCCGGCAGATGCCGCCAGATCCAGCCGTACATGCCGTCCCTTCCGTTTCCCCACGGCACCGGATTCACGCCGTACGCCACCAGACTAACGGCGCAGGGCCCTCGGTTTCCCGGCCTCCACAGGCTGTGTGGAGTCCAGGTGCGCCCAGACGATCAGCCGGTGACTGTGCCCCCATTCCGGATCGCACGTGGTCAGCGTCAGATAGCGGCCGGGACGCGTGTACCCGGACTTACGTGGCACAGGGTCGATCACCTCAACGTCCGTGGGCACGGTTTTGTAGGGCCCTTTGTCGATCCGATACGTGAACCAGGTGGTCCCGTCCGTCAGTACGACCGCGTCCCCCTGGCGCAGCTCGGGGAAGTCCTTGAACGGGTCGCCGTAGGTGCGCCGATGGCCGGCCACGGCGAAGTTGCCGACCTGCCCGAGGTGCGCGGTGCCCGCGTAGTGCCCGAGTCCCTTCTTCAGCGTGCCGACCTCGGTGTCCTCCAGCACGGGCTTGTTCCACGTGAAACCGAGCCGTGGGATGTACATGATCGCGAACGGCCTGCCGCCGACGTACGGAACGGGTTTCGAAGGACTCGCCGCGGCCGCCGGGCCGCCCGCCGGCTGCCGAACCGCCCCCTTGGACCACTGCCGCTGCAACTGGTCGATCTGGTCGCGCATCACGCTGTCGGCCGTCACACCGGTCCAGAAGAGCACGTAGACCACGAACAGCACGATCAGGCTGCCGGCGGTGATGCAGAGCTCGCTGACGGTCCTCACGATCACGCGCACCGGCGGCTCCTGCGCGGGAGAGCGGCTACTTCACGGGCTTCGCGTAGTGCAGGTCCACTGTGCCCGAGTAGCCCGGCAGAGTCACCGTCCCGTCCTCGGTGACTTTCCAGCCGAGGCCGTAGACGTTGACGTACACCATGTAGTTCTGGATCGCCGGGGAGTCCGCGAGCGCCTTCTGCAGCTTCTCCGGGTCGCCGACCGCCGTGATCTTGTACGGCGGGGAGTAGACCCGGCCCTGGAGGATCAGCGTGTTGCCCACGCAGCGCACCGCGCTGGTGGAGATCAGCCGCTGGTCCATGACCTTGATGCCCTGGGCACCACCGTTCCACAGCGCGTTGACCACGGCCTGCAGGTCCTGCTGGTGGATGACCAGGTAGTCGGGCTGCGGCTCGGGATAGCCGGGCAGCTTGGCGGTGGCGTTCGGCGGGGCGTCGTTGAGCGTGACCGTGACGGCCCTGCCCCTCAGCTGCTGCGTGCCCGCGTTGCTCTCCAGCCCGGAGAGCTTCTCGTCCCGGGCCTTGCTGCTGCCGTCGTCGCGCTCGGCGAGGGACTCGACGTCGTCGCGCAGGGTCGCGTTGGACTCGTCCAGCTCCTTGTTCTTGCGGCTGCGCTCCTGGATGAGGTCGGACAACTTCAGCAGGGACGTGTCGGTGCGGATGTTGGTGCCCTTGGCCGTGTTGAAACTGGTGAAGAAAATGAGCCCGGCGAGGGCGAACACGGCCACGGTGAGGATCCGCACGGGCCGGAAACGGCCGGTGCGGGCCGGGTCTGCGCCCGTCCCCGGGGAGTCGGCAGAATTGCTCAACGTACCCTTATCTCCTTCGGCGCCGCGGAAGCACTACGCTAACGGACGCCCGGGGGAGCGCTCAGTGTCCCCTTGTACGCTGCCCCGGAGCAGCCCAGTTCCCTGCGCGGCCACGCAGCGCATCGACAGGAGAGACCCTCGTGCCGAAGTCACGTATCCGCAAGAAGGCCGACTACACGCCGCCGCCCGCGAAGCAGACGGCGAGCATCAAGCTGGACAGCCGCGGCTGGGTCGCCCCGGTCATGCTGGCCATGTTCCTGCTGGGTCTGGCCTGGATCGTCCTTTTCTACGTGACGGACGGCTCGCTGCCGATCGAGGCGCTGGGCAACTGGAACATCGTGGTGGGCTTCGGTTTCATCGCCGCCGGCTTCGGCGTTTCCACCCAGTGGAAGTGAACCGGTCCTCCCGGTGAACACAGCTCTGCCCACGGCTATCCGCTGAGTTATCCACAGGCTTGTGGAATTCCCTGGGGAAAACCCGACGATCTGTGGATAACCAGTCTGGCGTTGACGCCGGTACGACTGTCACACCACTCTCCGCAACCATGTTCGCGCCCTGCCTGACCTGCGAAAACCCAGGTCGGCGACAGGGCGCACACATGTTCCCACACGCTGTGCACAAGATCCGCCACCGACTGTGGACAACGATGCGGTCTCAGCTCAGCTGAGCCGTTCTGAGCAGCGTCATCACGATGACGGCCGCCAGCACGACGGCGCAGGTGCCGTACTGCACCAGGGCCCGCCGCTTGCGCGGGGCGTGGACCATCGCATAGCCGACGACGACCCCGGCGACCAGGCCCCCGATGTGGGCCTGCCAGGCGATGTTGCTCCAGCCGAAGGTGAAGATCAGGTTGATCACCAGCAGGGCGATGATCGGCCGCATGTCGTAGTTGAGCCGGCGCATCAGCACGGCGGTCGCACCGAAGAGCCCGAAGATCGCGCCGGAGGCGCCGAGGGAGGGCTGGTTGGGCGCGGCGAGCAGATAGCTGAGCGCGCTGCCGGCCAGGCCGGAGACGAAGTAGAGCGCGAGATAGCGGGCGCGGCCGAGGGCCGCCTCCAGCGGGCCGCCGATCCACCACAGGCTGAGCATGTTGAACAGGATGTGGACGTAGCTGCCGTGCAGGAACATCGCGGTCAGCAGCCGGTACCACTGTCCGTGGGCGATCCCCTCGACGGAGCCGAGGAGCGGCACGTAGGCCGCGCCCAGCAGCTCGAACCGCTCGGTGAAGCGGTCTCCGACGGAGAGCTGGACCAGGAAGAAGGCCAGGTTCAGGCCGATCAGCACCTTGGTGACCAGCCGCGGGTCGGCGGCGACCGAGCCGCCGGCCAGTGTGCGGGGCCGGCTCGCGGCCGGTGCGTGGCCCGTGCCGGAGCCGCTGCGCACGCATTCCGGGCACTGGAATCCGACCGAGGCGTCGACCATGCACTCGGGGCAGATCGGCCGCTCGCAGCGGGTGCAGCGGATGCCGGTCTCACGGTCCGGGTGGCGGTAGCAGGTGGGCAGGCCCTTGGCGTCCCGCGGGCTCCGGTCGGCCGGGCCGTGACCGGCCGGCCCCTGGTCCGACGGGCCCTGCGGGCTGCCTGGTGCCTGGTCCATGGGGGTCCCCTCGATTCGTCGTGGGCGGTGCGTGGCTCCTGCGCGGGCAACGCACGGCCCCGCTCATCCTTACGGACGAGCGGGGCGTTTGGTTCCCTCCGGGAACCGTCGGGCCCGGCTTGGCCTCAGCCCTCGCCTCAGCCCTCGCCTCAGCCCTCGCGGGTCTCCACGACGACCGACTCGATGACGACGTCGTTGAGCGGGCGGTCGGTGCGCGGGTTGGTCTGCGCGGTCGCGATGGAGTCGACGACCTTCTGACTGGCCGGGTCGGTGACCTCGCCGAAGATGGTGTGCTTGCGGTTCAGCCAGGCCGTCGGGGCGACGGTGACGAAGAACTGCGAGCCGTTGGTGCCCGGGCCGGCGTTGGCCATCGCCAGCAGATAGGGCTTGTCGAAGGCGAGGTCCGGGTGGAATTCGTCCTCGAACTTGTAGCCGGGACCGCCGGTGCCGTTGCCCAGCGGGTCGCCGCCCTGGATCATGAAGCCACTGATCACCCGGTGGAAGACCGTGCCGTCGTAGAGCTTCGCCGTGGACTTCTCGCCGGTGGCGGGGTGCGTCCACTCGCGCTCGCCGTTGGCGAGCTCCACGAAGTTCCGGACCGTCTTGGGGGCGTGGTTCGGCAGCAGCCGGACCTCGATGTCGCCGTGGTTGGTCTTCAGGGTGGCGTAGAGCTGCTCAGCCACGATCTGCCTTCCGTTGTCTTCCTGTGACCCCCCGATCCTCGCACGGGGCATGCCGTGCGTCGCCTGTCGACCGCTTCCGGGCGGACATCCACCCGATTCGGTTGCGGAAATCCGGGTCAGTACTCCCGGGGCGGGAGCGCGGCGCGGCGATCCGTGGCATTGTCGACGACAAGCTCCTGTTGCCCCGTATTCATCCTCTATTGCACTTGATCGTCTCTCCGACCCGTGACCCGGATGCCCGTCCTCACATGCCCCAGGGCTCGTTGACAGGCATGATCCGTAAAAGGGTGGAAAGTCGAATTACCGTACGCCACCGAGGAGGAGGAACCCGTGACCCGCATCGACAGCGTGCGCGCCGCGACCGGCTCGGCGAAGGACAGCGTGCTGCACGCCGCGGAAGTGGTGGCGCCCTACGCCGACACGGCCAAGGAAAGGGCCGCGCACTACGCACACGAGGCACGCGTACGGCTCGCGCCGAAGGTCTCGCTGGCCGCCGACCAGGCCCGCGTCCAGTACGACGTTTATGTCGCGCCCCGGCTGGAGCAGGCCCGTACGCAGGCCATGGCCCATGTGCCGCCGAAGGTCGACCAGGCCGCCCACGAGGCCGCCGAGCGGACGCGCAAGGCCGCCCGGCAGGCCGCCGACTACTCGAGGCCGCGGATCGAGCAGGCCGTGGCCTATTCCCGGCCCAAGATCGAGCAGGCCGTGGCCGCGGCCGCGCCCGTCGCGGACGAGGCCGCCGCGCGCGGCGCCGCCGCGCTGGTCGCGCTGCGCGGTCAGGTCCCGGCGCAGAAGATCCAGAAGCTGGCCCGCAAGCACGAGCGGCGGCTGCGGGCCGGGCGTGTCGCCAAGGTGCTCGCGGTGGTGGGCGCCCTGGCCGGCGGTGCCTTCGCCGCCTGGAAGTGGTGGGACAAGCAGGCCAACCCCGACTGGCTGGTGGAACCGCCGGCCGCGACCGAGGTCCCCGAGTCTGGCCGGCTGACCTCGGTGGACGGCAGCGGCCAGTCCCTGCTGGACCCCGAGGTCCAGGCGAAGGAGGCCGAGGAGGAGGCGGACCGCGACGAGCGGGGCTGACCGCTTGTAGGTGGCACGAAGAAGCTCCCCTTTGACCCACGTTTTCGCGGGTCAAAGGGGAGCTTCTTCGTTCGTCCGTGGAGCCTAGGGGAGTCGAACCCCTGACATCTGCCATGCAAAGACAGCGCTCTACCAACTGAGCTAAGGCCCCGGAAGAGGCGCATCCGGCCGGAGGAACCGCGTACCGGTCGGGTGCCGCAGACCAGAGTACCGGGTCACCCCCCGGATCTCGCAAAAAGATTGGGGGTCCCCGTGGACGACCACTCTCCGTAAGATGCTCCGCGTGGTTCGCTACAGCGAACCGCGGTATCTGGGGAAGCGATGGGGAGACGCAATGGACGCCGCACAGCAGGAAGCCACGGCAAGAGCGCGGGAGCTGCAGCGGAACTGGTACGGGGAGCCGTTGGGGGCGCTCTTCCGTAAGCTCATAGACGATCTCGGGCTCAACCAGGCCCGTCTGGCGGGGGTCCTGGGACTGTCCGCGCCGATGCTGTCGCAGTTGATGAGCGGTCAGCGCGCCAAGATCGGCAACCCGGCCGTGGTCCAGCGCGTGCAGTTGCTGCAGGAGCTGGCGGGACAGGTGGCGGACGGCAGCGTCAGCGCGGCCGAGGCGACCGAGCGCATGGACGAGATCAAGAGGTCGCAGGGGGGCTCGGTGCTCAGCAACACCACGCAGACGACGAGCAGTTCGGGGGCGCCGACGGTCAAGCGGGTGGTCCGTGAGATCCAGTCGCTGCTGCGTTCGGTCGCCGCCGCCGGCGACATCATCGACGCCGCGGACACCCTCGCCCCGACCCATCCGGAACTGGCCGAGTTCCTCCGGGTGTACGGCGCCGGCCGCACCTCGGACGCGGTGGCGCACTACCAGTCCCACCAGAACTGACCGTTCCGGACGGACCGTACTGCTACCCGACGGACCGTACCGCTTCCCATCGGAGTCGGCACCGCGGGGATCGTGCCGCTCGGCGGGGGGAAGCAGTGGGGCAGGGGGCAGCCGCAGGGGGAGGAGCGACGCACAGCCATGGGTGAGGTCTTCGCCGGCCGGTACGAGCTGGCCGACCCGATCGGACGCGGCGGCGTCGGCGCGGTCTGGCGCGCCTGGGACCACCGCCGCCGCCGGTACGTGGCCGCCAAGGTGCTGCAGCAGCGCGACGCGCACTCGCTGCTGCGCTTCGTGCGGGAGCAGGCGCTGCGGATCGACCATCCCCATGTGCTCGCACCGGCCAGCTGGGCCGCCGACGACGACAAGGTCCTGTTCACCATGGACCTGGTGACCGGCGGCTCGCTGGTCCATCTGATCGGGGACTACGGCCCGCTGCCGCCGGCGTTCGTCTGCACCCTGCTCGACCAGCTGCTGTCGGGGCTCGCCGCGGTGCACGCGGAGGGGGTCGTGCACCGTGACATCAAGCCCGCCAACGTGCTGCTGGAGGCGACCGGCACCGGGCGGCCCAGGCTCCGGCTGTCCGACTTCGGCATCGCGATGCGGCTGGGCGAGCCGAGGCTGACGGAGACCAACCTCGTGGTGGGTACACCGGGGTACCTCGCGCCCGAGCAGATGATGGGCGCCGAACCGGACTTCCCCGCCGACCTGTTCGCCGTCGGCCTGGTCGCCCTCTATCTGCTGCAGGGTGCCAAGCCGGACGCCAAGGCGCTCGTGGAGTACTTCGCGGAGCGCGGGACGCCGGGTGCGCCCGAGGGCGTCCCCGAACCGCTCTGGCAGGTCGCGGCCATGCTGCTGCAGCCGGATCCCGAGGCCCGGTTCCGTACGGCCACGGGTGCGCGCAAGGCCCTCGCCGCGGCCGCCGAGCTGCTGCCGGAACCGGGGCCCGACGACGAACTGATCGAGGTCTTCGACCAACTGGGGCCGCTGCCCCCGGGGTTCGGGCCGGAGGGCCCGCTGAAGCGGAGTCCGGGGGTGGCGGCAGGAGCGGCGGCGGGGACGACGAGGGCCGGGTCGGTGGAGAGGACGGGGGCCTCTCGGACGGACGGCACCGGTACGCCCGACGGCGGCAGGACACCCAACGGCGGCAGGACACCCGGCGACGGCGGTACGCCCGGCGACGGCGAGGCACGGGCTCGGTCGTACACGGGCAGCCGGGCCTCCTCCCGGGACTCCGGCGTGTCCCCCGCGCCCGCTCCCCTCGTACCGGCTCCCCCGGTACCGGCTCACGCCGACACGGGGCCCGTTGCCGCAGGCTCGGGCGCCGGGTCAGCGGGCTCGGGCGCCGGGTCAGCGGCGTCCGCCCCGGGCTCCGGGGCTTCGGACCCCGGCTCCGTCTCTTCGGACCCCGGCTCCGTCACCTCGGACCCCGGCTCCGTCTCTTCGGACCCGCGACTGGATCTGCACCTAGGTCTGCGCGGCGATCCGAGGTGGCCGGAGCCCGGCGCGGCGCAGGCGACGGGCGCCGCCCCGCCTCCCGGCCGCCCGGATCGGGCGACCGGCCCTCAGCAGGCGTCCGGCCCCGCGCAACCGTCCACCATGTCGGACACCGGCAGCTTCCACCTGCCGCCGCCGCAGGCCGGCGTCTCCCCCTACGACACCACGCGCGTGCCGGCCTCGCCCGGGCCGGCCTCCCCCGGGCCGCTTGCTCCGGCAACGCGACAGGGCGCCGAGGCCGTCACGGCTTCCTACACCGCGCAGGTGCCGCAGGCTCCTCCTTCCGCTCCGGCACAGCGAACGTCCCGGCACCGCGCCGTGCGCGCCCCTCGCCCCGGCCCTCCCGCCAAGGTGGCCGTCCCGCTGCTGCTGCTCGCACTGGCGTGCTACGCCGTGGGTTTCTGGGCACTGACCCGGATGTGAGCCCGGCCGGGCGGGCTCACGACGATCACCCGCCCTCCCTGGCCGTCCCTGCCCCCGCTACCAGGTCCCGGTTCCGGCCCTGCGCCGGGCGAGCACCGTCCAGACCCCGAGGACGGCGAGCAGGACGGTGCCCGCGCCGATTCCAGCCACGGCGATCGTCCGCAGGACCGTCGAACCGCCTCCTGCCGCCCCGGCCGGCGTGGCCGCCTGCCGGTCCTGGTCGGTGACCTCGAAGAGCTTCTCCGGGACGGACCGGCCGGCATACCCCGGCCCGGACCGTGCCGCGCCGTTGACCCCCACCCGCAGCGTCAGGCCGTAGGGCCCCTCGCCGAACGTGCCGGCCGTCTGGGCGGCGAGGTGCACGACCAGGTAGTAGCGGCCGGCGAACCGCATGGCCTTTTCCTGGTCGGCGAAGCCGTAACGGTTGGCGTAGGCGACGAGCGGCAGGGCCGCGAGCGCGGCCGAGGCCTGCCGTCCGGCGTAACCGGCGTACGCCTCCTCGACGTAACCACGCACCGGGTTGTAGAGCGACAGTGTCAGCGCGCTGTCGGCGTAGCCGCTGCCGCCGCTGGAACCGCCGAGCTCGGCCGCGGCGGTCAGCTGCTGCCCCCAGTCGACCGGCACCTCGTAGAAGGCCGTCTGACCGGGCCGGAGCCGGTCCCGCCAGACTCCCTGCCCGACCGGGCTCGCCCCGGCGAACCCGGCGCCGCCGGCCCGGTCCACGGCCTGGCCGGTGACCGGCTCGGGCGAGGCGGAGTCCCAGGACTCGGGCGCGTTCGTCGCGCCGGTCCGCCGCAGCGGCGGCTCGGAGACCGCCGTCAGCTCCAGGGGCCAGGTGTTCGGCGAGGAGCCGGCGGCGTCGATGCGCTCGACGAGCACGTAGTACGTCCCGGATCCCTGGCACAGCGCATGGCCCGGGGAGGCCTCGCGGACTCCCCAGGCGGCGATCGGATGCGGGCTGCGGCTCGCTCCGAAGCGGGTGGCCTGGAAGGAGCAGGAGGTGCCGCGGGCGTCCTGCACGGAGACCCTCAGGCCGTCGGTGGCGGAGACCGTGGTGCCCGCGTCGGGCACGGCCGTGGCCGAGACATAGGCGGTGGAGGCGGCGTCGAGATCGAGGCGGTAGTAGAGGTGCCCGTTTCGCGGCAGGGAGCTCCTGTAGGTACGGCCGGGCTCCAGACGGCGGGCGTCGGTGGTGGTCCCGGCTCCGGCCATGGCCCGGTCGCCGCCGGTGAAGGCGTACGGCCCAGGCGTCCCCGCGGCAACCGCGCTCGGTCCCGCCGTGGCCGCCGCCAGGGACAGTACGGCCGCGGTGGCAGCCCCGCGCACGGCGGCGGAAACCGACGCCGGGCGCCCGCCCCGGCCGCGCCGAGCGCGCCCCGGCCGCGCCTGCCGTCCCGCCCTGTGCCCCACCATCCCGCGCCACCCCTCGCGTTCGTCGCTCCGGACGTCGCCCATCCTGCCCCGCGAGCCGCTACGCCATCCACGCATTCCGTACGAGCGTCCGAAACGCCCGGCTGACGAGACGAGGGCTACCGCAGGCGTCGCCACCCCGCAAATCAAGACGCGGCGGCAACAGGGACGCCCAACACAAGGCCCCGACCGCTACGGCGGTCGGGGCCTGCTGAGTATCGGATGTCGGTGCTCACGAACCCGTGGGCACGGAGTCAGTCGCCTCCGTCCACAGATCCTGCTCGGCGCGATCCGCCTGGATCTGGCGGTACACGAGGAGCCCGCCGATGGCGGCCAGTGCGACCAGGAGAAGCTTCTTCACCGCGCGACCTCGTCTTTCCTTGACGTTGGGGACCTCTGGCGCCCGACTATACACACCGACCGATACCGATCGGTGACCTGCGTCGACCCTCAACTGCCGTGTGCGGGAGCGCAGTAGAAGCGGACCCGGCCGCTGGGATCGGAGGGTGATCACACCCGCACGGACGGTTACTTTGACCGCCCTCCTCCCGTCTGCACACCTTTTCGCCCCTCATGCCCCCATCCGAGTGGTGTTCATCCGAAGATCGACGCGCCATGGGCGTCGGTCCACCACTTCGCGAGGCTCATACACATCATGAGGAAAGTACGCAAATCGCCCAACCCGAAAGTGAGGGGACATGGAGCAGCACAAGGTCATGAAGCTGTGGACCGCCATCGTCACCGCCTTCCTCGCGCTCTGCACGGCGCTCGGACTCGTCACCACGACCGCCACCGCGGCCACGGCCGCACCACAGCCCGAGACGGCACCCAAGAACACCGCGCCGGTGCCGGCACAGACGACATCACCATGGTCCCGGAACCACGCCCGGTCCCTGCCCCCCACGATGAAACAGCGCATCCGCGCCGAGGCCCACGGCAAGTCCCCCGGCTGCCGCCACCACCCCTCGGCCGACACCTCCTCCTCACTGGCCGTCGACCCCGATCGGGCCCCGGCCGCCCCACCGGTCCGGCCCACCATCCCCCTGCAGCGCTGACAGGGCCGCACCGGCCCCGCCGGTGCCGCGACCCGCACCATGACGTAACGGCGAATTGCGTACCGCACCATCCGAATGTCCGAAGATCCCCGGTCGACACCGACCGGGGCACTTCGCGTTGCCGGCGCCCCCCTGATCCACGCCGGGCAGCCACCGGCCGGCACCGGCCGACGACTGGCCTCGGCCACCAGATGACATGGACCGAGCTCTGAATCGGACCACGGGGCCGGAACGGACCACACGGCCGGAACGGACCACACGGCCGGAACGGACCACACGGCCGGAACGGACCACACGGCCGGGACGGACCCCAGGGCCGACACGGACCCCAGGGCCGACACGGATCACGGCCCGGCACGGATCACGGCCCGGCACAGACCACCAGCCGGCGTCGACCACCGGTCGATGTCAGCCGTCGATGTCAGCCGTCGATGCCGGCCGTCAGTGTCGGCAGCCATGGACGCAGAAGACCCCCGGTCCCAAGGACCGGGGGTCTTCTGGCTGGTGGGGCTAACAGGATTTGAACCTGTGGCCTCATCCTTATCAGGGATGCGCTCTAACCAACTGAGCTATAGCCCCGCCGCGCTCTGCGGTGCGTGTCCCGCGCGCTGACTCCTGAAGATTAGCGCACGAGGTGGGCAGTCCCAAAATCGGTTGTCGCAGGACTGTCAGCGGACGTGCGGCGGTGCTTTTCGGCCCCCTGCCGAGCCTCGGTCACTCGTCCTCGGCCAGCGTCAGCTCGATGCCGCCGACGAAGCCCGCGGAGAGGTTGTAGATGAACGCGCCGAGGGTCGCGAGGGCCGTCGCGAGGACGACGTCGATGACCGCGATGATCGTCGTGAACATCAGGACGTGGGGGAGGGACAGGAAGGACTGGAGGTCGAAGCCGTTGGACTCGTTCGAACCGGTCGCCTCCGAGATCGTCCCGCCCACCGTCGAGAACACGCCCATCGCGTTCATGACCATCCACAGCACCGCGGCGGCCACGATCGTGCAGATGCCCAGCGCGATGGAGAGCAGGAAGCTGACCTTCATCACCGACCACGGGTCGGCCTTGGCCACGCGCAGCCGTGCCTTACGGGTGCGCGGCATCGTACGGGCGCCCGTGCGCGGTCTGCGCACCGAGCCCGGGGTGCCGGCGGCCGCCGGGTAGGCCTGGGGCGGGTGGTACGGACCCGCGGGCTGCTGCGGCTGCCGCTCCCCCGGCAGCGGCGAGGCCGTTCCCTGCTGCGGGGGAGTCGCCGGCTGGCCGGCCGCGGCCTGGGCCTGCTGGGTCTGCGGGCCTCGGGTGTCCGTCACCGTTCCCCCCTGGGATCCGTGCGTGTCGGGCGAGTGCGAGTCCGTCGCGGGCGACTTGATCGCTTTCAGGTTGGTCGTGTGCGGGTCCGTCGCATGCGCGGCGGAGCCACGGCCGCCGCCGTCCGTTCCCGTACCAGTGGAGGTACCGGCCGATCCGGCGCCCGTGGCTCCGCTCACGATGACTCACTCCTCGTGCTACTCGGCCGAGGGCGCCTCACCCTCGTCCGTGCCGGTGGGCGCGACACCCTCGGCGGTCTCGTCCACGGCCACGTCGCCGTCGACTTCCTCCGCCTCACGTCCCGCCTCGGCGTTACGTGCGATACCGACCACGGCATCGCGCTTGCCCAGGTTGATCAGTTGGACGCCCATGGTGTCACGGCCCGTCTCCCTGACCTCGTTGACTCGCGTGCGAATCACACCGCCCGAGAGTGTGATGGCGAGGATCTCGTCGTTCTCCTCGACAATCAGCGCACCCACGAGCGAACCGCGGTCCTCCACGATCTTGGCGGCCTTGATGCCGAGGCCGCCGCGACCCTGGACGCGGTACTCGTCGACTCGGGTCCGCTTTGCGTACCCACCGTCGGTGGCAGTGAACACGAACGTACCGGGTCGAACAACATTCATCGAGAGGAGCTCGTCGCCCGAGCGGAAACTCATGCCCTTCACGCCCGAGGTGGCACGGCCCATCGGACGCAGGGTGTCGTCCGAGGCGGTGAACCTGATCGACTGCGCCTTCCTGCTGATCAGCAGCAGATCGTCGTCGGCCGAGACGAGTTCGGCGCCGATCAGCTCGTCGTCGGAACCGTCCTCCTGCTCGCGCAGGTTGATCGCGATGACGCCGCCTGAGCGGGGCGAATCGTAATCCTTCAGAGGCGTCTTCTTGACCAGGCCGGACTTCGTGGCCAGCACCAGGTAGGGCGCCGCGTCGTAGTCGCGGATCGCGAGGATCTCCGCGATCGCCTCGTCCGGCTGGAAGGCCAGGAGGTTCGCCACGTGCTGGCCGCGCGCGTCCCGGCCGGCCTCGGGCAGCTCGTAGGCCTTCGCCCGGTACACCCGGCCCTTGTTGGTGAAGAACAGCAGCCAGTGGTGCGTGGTGGAGACGAAGAAGTGGTCGACGATGTCGTCTTCCTTCAGCTTCGTGCCGCGTACGCCCTTGCCGCCACGCTTCTGGGCGCGGTAGTCGTCGGTCTTGGTCCGCTTGACGTAGCCGCCGCGGGTGACCGTGACGACGATGTCCTCCTCGGCGATCAGGTCCTCGATGGACATGTCGCCCTCGTACGGGATCAGCTTGGTCTGGCGGTCGTCGCCGTACTTCTCGACGATCGCGGCCAGCTCCTCGCTGACGATCCCGCGCTGACGGACCGGCGAGGCGAGGATCTGGTTGTACTCGTTGATCTTCGCCTGGAGCTCGTCGTGCTCCTGGACGATCTTCTGGCGCTCCAGGGCGGCCAGCCGGCGCAGCTGCATCTCGAGGATGGCGTTGGCCTGGATCTCGTCGATCTCCAGCAGCCCCATCAGGCCGCCGCGCGCGACCTCGACGGTCTCACTGCGCCGGATCAGCGCGATGACCTCGTCGATGGCGTCCAGTGCCTTCAGCAGACCGCGCAGAATGTGGGCGCGCTCCTCGGCCTTGCGCAGCCGGAAGCGGGTCCGGCGCACCACGACCTCGATCTGGTGCGTCACCCAGTGCCGGATGAACGCGTCCAGGGACAGGGTGCGGGGCACGCCGTCGACCAGCGCCAGCATGTTGGCGCCGAAGTTGGTCTGCAGGTCGGTGTGCTTGTAGAGGTTGTTCAGGACGACCTTGGCGACCGCGTCCCGCTTGAGGACGATGACCAGGCGCTGGCCCGTGCGGGAGGACGTCTCGTCGCGGACGTCGGCGATACCGCCGATCTTGCCGTCCTTCACCAGGTCGGCGATCTTCTGCGCGAGGTTGTCCGGGTTGACCTGGTAGGGCAGTTCGGTGACCACCAGGCACTGGCGGTTCTGGATCTCCTCGACCTCGACCACCGCGCGCATGGTGATGGAGCCGCGGCCGGTGCGGTACGCCTCCTCGATGCCCTTGCGACCCACCACCAGGGCGCCGGTCGGGAAGTCCGGGCCCTTGATGCGCTCCATGAGGGCGTCCAGGAGTTCCTCGTGCGAGGCCTCCGGGTTCTCCAGGTACCACTGGGCGCCGGACGCGACCTCGCGCAGGTTGTGCGGCGGAATGTTGGTCGCCATGCCGACCGCGATACCGGCCGAGCCGTTGATCAGCAGGTTCGGGAAGCGGGCCGGCAGGACGGTCGGCTCCTGGGAGCGGCCGTCGTAGTTGTCCGTGAAGTCGACGGTCTCCTCGTCGATGTCACGGACCATCTCCATGGACAGCGGCGCCATCTTGCACTCGGTGTAGCGCATCGCCGCCGCCGGGTCGTTGCCCGGGGAGCCGAAGTTGCCGTTGGAGTCCACCAGCGGCATCCGCATCGACCAGGGCTGGGCGAGGCGCACCAGGGCGTCGTAGATGGAGGAGTCGCCGTGCGGGTGGTAGTTGCCCATGACGTCGCCGACGACACGGGCGCACTTGTAGAAGCCGCGCTCGGGGCGGTAGCCGCCGTCGTACATGGCGTACAGCACGCGGCGGTGGACGGGCTTGAGACCGTCACGGACGTCGGGCAGCGCACGCGAGACGATGACGGACATCGCGTAGTCGAGGTACGAGCGCTGCATCTCCGTCTCGAGCCCGACGGGTTCGACGCGCATCGCGACTTCGCCGCCCTCTTCGGGCGTCACGGGAGTGTTCTCGTCGGCCATTGCTGGTGAGGATCCTTCCTGGTGCGGTCAGCTGAGACCGACTCAGATGTCGAGGAAACGGACGTCCTTGGCGTTGCGCTGGATGAACTGCCGGCGGGCCTCGACGTCCTCGCCCATGAGGACCGAGAACAGGTCGTCGGCCTGGGCGGCGTCGTCGAGGGTGACCTGGCCGAGGACGCGGTGCTCCTGGTCCATGGTGGTCACCCGCAGCTCCTCGGCGTTCATCTCGCCGAGACCCTTGAAGCGCTGGATCGAGTCCTCCCGGACCCGCTTGCCGCGCTGCCGGCCCATCTCGATCAGCGCGTCGCGCTCGCGGTCCGAGTAGGCGTACTCGATGTCGTCGCGACCCCACTTGATCTTGTACAGCGGGGGACGGGAGAGGTACACGTGCCCGGCCTCGACCAGCGGCCGCATGAAGCGGAACAGGAAGGTCAGCAGCAGGGTGCTGATGTGCTGGCCGTCGACGTCGGCGTCCGCCATCAGGATGATCTTGTGATAGCGGAGCTTCTCGATGTCGAAGTCCTCGTGCACACCCGTGCCGAACGCGGAGATCAGCGCCTGGATCTCCTGGTTCTGCAGGATCTTGTCGATGCGCGCCTTCTCGACGTTGAGGATCTTGCCGCGGATAGGGAGGATCGCCTGGTACTCCGGGTTGCGGCCGGACTTGGCCGAGCCGCCGGCGGAGTCGCCCTCGACGATGAAGATCTCGCACTTGGTGGGGTCGTTCGACTGGCAGTCCGACAGCTTGCCCGGCAGGGACGCCGACTCCAGCAGGCCCTTGCGGCGGGTCAGGTCGCGGGCCTTGCGGGCCGCCACACGCGCGGTGGCCGCCTGGATGCCCTTGCGGATGATGTCCGCCGCCTCGTTCGGATTGCGGTCCAGCCAGTCGTTGAGGTGCTCGTAGACCGCCTTCTGGACGAAGGTCTTCGCCTCGGTGTTGCCCAGCTTGGTCTTGGTCTGGCCCTCGAACTGAGGCTCGCTCAGCTTGACCGAGATGATCGCCGTAAGACCCTCGCGGATGTCGTCACCGGTGAGGTTGTCGTCCTTGTCGCGCAGCAGCTTCTTGTCGCGCGCGTACTTGTTGATCAGCGAGGTCAGCGCGGCGCGGAAGCCCTCTTCGTGCGTACCGCCCTCGTGGGTGTGGATGATGTTGGCGAAGGAGTACACGCCCTCGCTGTAGCCACCGTTCCACTGCATGGCGACCTCGAGGGACAGGCTCTTGTCCTTGTCCTCGGCCTCCAGGTCGATCACCGTCGGGTGCACCACGTCCCCCTTGCGGGAGTTGAGGTACTTCACGAAGTCGACGATGCCGCCCTCGTAGTGGTACGTGACGGACTTGACCTCGTCCTTCTGGTCCGCGCCCGCCTCGTCCGCCCCGGAGGTCGCCTTCGCCGACTCGCGCTCGTCGGTGAGCCGGATCGTCAGGCCCTTGTTGAGGAACGCCATCTCCTGGAAGCGCCGGGAGAGCGTCTCGAAGGAGTACTCGGTGGTCTCGAAGATGTCCGGGTCGGCCCAGAACGTGACCGAGGTGCCCGTCTCCTGCGTCGCCTCGTGCTTGGCCAGCGGCGCCGTCGGAACGCCCATCTTGTAGTCCTGCGTCCAGCGGTGGCTGTCGGTCCTGACCTCGACGGAGACCTTCGCTGACAGGGCGTTGACCACGGAGACGCCGACGCCGTGCAGACCACCGGAGACCGCGTAGCCGCCACCGCCGAACTTGCCGCCCGCGTGCAGCACGGTCAGGACCACCTCGAGGGCCGGCTTGCCCTCGGAGGGGACGATGCCCACCGGGATGCCACGGCCGTTGTCGACGACCCGGACGCCGCCGTCGGCGAGGACCGTCACGTCGATGGTGTCCGCGTGCCCGGCCAGCGCCTCGTCGACGGAGTTGTCGACCACCTCGTACACGAGGTGGTGCAGGCCGCGCTCACCGGTCGAACCGATGTACATACCGGGTCGCTTGCGGACCGCGTCCAGACCCTCGAGGACGGTGATGGCGCTGGCGTCGTACGAGGCCGTGACCTCACCGTTCGAGGAGGCGGCCACGTTCTCGCCGGCGTCGGTGGACGGGATGTTCTCGTTGGGGTTGCCGGAATCGGCCACGAAGCGCCCTTTCTGGCACAGCACGAGCCGGGCTCGTCGGCGGGTTGCCGGAGCGGCTGCGGCATGTTGCGTTGGTAAGCCTTGTTCAGCGTTGCTCAGCTTTTCCCGGACGGTCCCCACGTTCGGGGCGGGATTGTCTTCCAGTCTACCGGTAGCGCCGACAGTGATGGGGGTTTGCGGGTACCTGAGTCCGCATGTGGCGCCCTGAACCGGTCTCCGCCGGGTCCCGATATACGGAAGGGGGCTACAAGAGGCTCACAGCGGCACTCAGCGCTTCCGGCTGTCAACCCTTCGCTACTCAAGGGTCAGGTCGGGATTCGCAAGAGCGTGCGGTTGCACGACGGGCGGTCACCACGCCCCCGCGCGGGCACGTCCGCGACCGCGTTGTGTGAGGTCTGTCACTCACAGAGGCGGCCGTGGGTCGCGCCCGCGGATGTCAGCCGTAGGTGTCGCCCGGTCCCGTGCTGCCGGGCGCGCGCAGCGGACCGTAACGGCGAGGGCCGCCGCCGGGGCCATGCACCTTGATCAGCCGGACCGCGCCATGCCCGAGATCCTCGTTGAGACGGGCGACGAGCGTCGGGGCGAGCAGACGCAGGTTCGTCGCCCACGCCGTGGAGTCGCAGCGCACGGTCAGCACCCGCTCGTCCTCGTCGTACTTCTCCGGCACGCAGTGCTTGGCCACGTCCGCGCCGACGATCTCAGGCCAGCGCCCCATCACCCCGCCCACCGCGGCCGGGGTCTCCCAGCCGCGCTCGGTGATCAGCCGGTTGATCGCCGCGCCGAGGGCCATCGGATCGCGGCCATCGGCGCGCGCGCCGGAGCGCAGACCACCGCGCCGCGCCTGCTTCCGCTGCTGCGCCGCGTCCCCCCGCGCGCGTGCCGCCTCCTTCGCCGCGCGCAGCGCCACGCGCGCCAGGTCGACACCGGACGGCTCGGGCGACTTCCCCGGCTGCCCGGATACGGGCTCGTCGGTGCTCATACGCGCTCCACCGTCCCGTCCGACACGACGAACCGCGACCCGGCCAGCACATGCGGTACGTCGTCGTCGACCGCGGCGGTCACCAGGACCTGCTCACCGGGCGCGACCAGCTCGGCCAGGCGTTCACGGCGACGGGCGTCCAGCTCGGCGAAGACGTCGTCGAGGATCAGCACCGGCTCATCGCCCTCCGCGCGCAGCAGGTCGTACGACGCCAGGCGCAGCGCCAGCGCATACGACCACGACTCGCCGTGGGAGGCGTACCCCTTGGCGGGCAACTGACCCAGTTTCAGCACCAGATCGTCCCGATGCGGCCCCACCAGGGTGACGCCCCGCTCGATCTCCTGCTTGCGGGCCTCGGCGAGCGCCGCCATCAGCTGCGCGAAGAGATCCTCGCGCGCGTGCGCCTCGCCGGGCGCGGACGGCCTGTACTCCAGTGCGACGGGACCGCCACCCGGGGCCAGTTGCTCGTACGCCTTGTCGGCCAGCGGCTGCAGCGCCGCGATCAGGTCGAGCCGACGGGCCAGCAGCTCGGCACCCGCGCGCGCCAGGTGCTGGTCCCACACGTCGAGGGTGGACAGGTCCATCGAGCGGCCGCCGTGCCGACGCGCCAGCGCGGCCGACTTCAGCAGTGTGTTGCGCTGCTTGAGCACCCGCTCGTAGTCGGAACGCACGCCCGCCATGCGCGGTGAGCGAGCCGTGACCAGCTCGTCGAGGAAACGGCGCCGCTCGCCGGGATCGCCCTTGACCAGGGCCAGATCCTCGGGCGCGAACAGCACCGTCCGTACGATACCCAGCACATCCCGGGGCCTGACCTGCGAGGACCGGTTGATGCGGGCCCTGTTGGCCCGGCCCGGGTTCAGCTCCAGCTCGACCAGCTGCTGCCGCTCACCCTGCCTGACCTGCGCACGGATCACGGCACGCTCGGCGCCCATGCGGACCAGCGGGGCGTCCGAGGCGACCCGGTGGCTGCCGAGGGTGGCGAGGTAGCCGATCGCCTCGACGAGGTTCGTCTTGCCCTGGCCGTTGGGACCGACGAACGCGGTGACACCCGGGTCGAGCGGGACCTCGGCCCGGGCGTACGAACGGAAGTCGGCCAGCGACAGATGCGTCACGTGCATGGTCGTTCGCCGACCTCCCCCGGCGTTGTGGACCGCCGAGCGGTCCTGTGGACTACTTCTTCGTCACCGCGTGGCCGCCGAACTGGTTGCGCAGCGCGGCGATCATCTTCATCTGCGGCGAGTCCTCCTGACGCGAGGAGAACCTCGCGAACAGCGAGGCCGTGATCGCGGGCAGCGGCACGGCGTTGTCGATGGCTGCCTCCACGGTCCACCGGCCCTCGCCGGAGTCCTGTGCATACCCCTTCAGCTGCTCCAGGTGCTCGTCCTCCTCGAGGGCGTTCACCGCGAGGTCGAGCAGCCAGGAGCGGATGACGGTGCCCTCCTGCCAGGAGCGGAAGACCTCACGGACGTCCGTGACCGAGTCGACCTTCTCGAGCAGCTCCCAGCCCTCGGCGTAGGCCTGCATCATCGCGTACTCGATGCCGTTGTGGACCATCTTCGCGAAGTGGCCCGCGCCGACCTTGCCGGCGTGCACCGAGCCGAAGTCGCCCTCCGGCTTGAGCGCGTCGAAGACCGGCTGCACCCTGGCGACGTGCTCCGCGTCGCCGCCGTACATGAGCGCATAGCCGTTCTTCAGGCCCCAGACGCCACCGGAGACGCCGCAGTCGACGAAGCCGATGCCCTTGGCCGCCAGCTCCTTCGCGTGCTTCTCGTCGTCCGTCCAGCGGGAGTTGCCGCCGTCCACGACCACGTCGCCGGGCTCGAGGAGCTCGGCGAGCTCGTCGATCGTGTTCTGGGTGGGCTCGCCGGCCGGGACCATCACCCAGACCACGCGCGGGCCCGGCAGCTTGCCCACAAGCTCTTGAAGGCTGTGGACATCCGCGAGGTCGGGGTTGCGGTCGTATCCGATGACGGTGTGGCCCGCGCGGCGTATCCGCTCGCGCATGTTGCCGCCCATCTTGCCGAGGCCGACGAGACCGAGCTCCATCAGTTGCGTTCCTTAGGTTGCACGACGTGGCGTTGCGGCACTTTCGTACCTGCGTCCGAGCCTAAACCCGGACGCTCGCGCACATCCGTGGGCATACGCGCTCATACGTACGCCTTGACCTGCGGCCATCGCCACCGATGGAGGGCGGCTCCACTCACAGCAGCCGGCTGCCCAGAGCCGCTCAGCCGCTCAGCCGCACCGGCATGATCAGGTACTTGTAGGCCACGTCGGCCTCGGCGTCCACCGCCGGCTTGCCGCTGAGCAGCGCGGGCTTGGTGGACGTCGTGAAGGACAGCTGGGCCACCGGCGAGTCGATGGCGCTGAGGCCGTCCAGCAGGAACGTCGGGTTGAAGGCGATGGAGATGTCGTCGCCCTCGAGCTGGGCGTCCACCCTTTCCACAGCCTGTGCGTCGTCGCTGGACCCGGCCTCCAGGATGAGCACACCCTGCTCGAAGCTGAGCCGCACCGGGGTGTTGCGCTCGGCGACCAGGGCCACGCGCTTGACGGCCTCCACGAAGGGGGCGGTCTCGATCACGGCGACCGAGTTGAACTCCGTCGGGAACAGCGTGCGGTACTTCGGGAGGTCGCCCTCCAGCAGACGCGTGGTCGTGCGCCGTCCGGCGCCCTCGAAACCGATCAGGCCCTCGCCGGCGCCCGAGCCCGACAGCGCCAGGATCACCTGGTCACCGCTGGTCAGCGCCTTGGCGGTGTCCAGCAGCGTCTTGGCGGGCACCAGGGCGACCGCGGAGGCGTCCGGGTTCTCCGGCTTCCACAGGAACTCGCGGACCGCGAAGCGGTAGCGGTCGGTGGAGGCCAGGGTCACCGTGTCGCCCTCGATCTCGATGCGGACACCGGTGAGGACGGGCAGCGTGTCGTCGCGGCCGGCGGCGATCGCGACCTGCTGCACGGCGGAGGCGAACACCTCGCCGGGGACCGTACCCGTCGCGTTGGGCATCTGCGGCAGGGCCGGGTACTCCTCCACAGGCAGTGTGTGAAGCGTGAAGCGGGAGGAGCCGCAGACCACCGTCGCCCGTACACCGTCCGTGGAGATCTCCACCGGGCGGTTGGGCAGGGCGCGGGAGATGTCGGCGAGCAGACGGCCGGAGACCAGGACCGTGCCGTCCTCCTCGACCTCGGCCTCCACCGACACGCGGGCGGAGACCTCGTAGTCGAAGCTGGACAGGCTCAGCTGCCCGTCCTCCGCCTTCAGCAGCAGGCCGGCGAGAACAGGCGCCGGCGGACGGGCCGGGAGGCTGCGTGCCGCCCAGGCCACTGCCTCCGCGAGTACGTCGCGTTCCACCCGGATCTTCACCGTAAGCCGCCTCCTGCTGTTGCTACTGAGTCCTCCGACTCGGTGTCACCGCCCACTGCGACGGGAAGGACACCGGGGACCAGTCTGACGCACGGCACTGACAGTAGGTGCCTGTCGGGGTCAAGTCGCTCCGAGGGGCGGTCGGGCTGGAGAGGGCGAGTTGTGCACAGGTCCCGCTTCGAAACGGATTCCGCTCTCTCTCTGGTTGGGAGTAGTAGTAGGGCCTGTGGATACCGTGGATAACCACGTTTGCCCAGCTCAGCACGGGAATTTTGTCCACTGGCCCTGTGGGTGGCGCCGGTGGACAACTCGGGGTCTCTGTGGAGAACAGGAAGTTCTGCACACCCCGCCCACAGCCAGAGGGCAGTTCTCCCCAGCTGCGTCCCCAGAATTACCCACGTTTCCCACAGCCCAATCCGGCACCTTCGTGTGACGGCTTTCACTCGACGCGGTGGCGGGGTGCGTCGCGTTGCCGAACAGTGGACAGGGATGTGGAGAAGCCGCCGATCACTGGGGACAACCGGCCCCAGGCTGTGGGTTGCCCGTGGACAACTTCGTGCACAGGCTGTGGATCTCCGCTTCGTCCACAGCCTGTGGAGGCCCGTCATCCACTGTTCCACAGCCCCTTGAGCTGCGCGGACGGGGTTCTGGTGGGGGCGCCTGTGGACACGATCTGGACAACTCGGCAGTCCCCAGGGTGTGGACGGCAGAAAGTCACTGAATCTGTGGAGAGAGGCCGTAACCCCGCGGGGATTCGAACAGCGGATGCGGCACGACGACGAAGGGCGCCCTCGGGATCTCCTCCCGGGGCGCCCTCGGCGGTGTGTCCGGCCGGCCGTCAGCCGTTCTTGATGCGGTTGGTCAGCTCGGTGACCTGGTTGTAGATGGAGCGCCGCTCGGCCATCAGCGCGCGGATCTTGCGGTCGGCGTGCATGACGGTCGTGTGGTCGCGGCCACCGAACTGGGCGCCGATCTTGGGCAGCGACAGGTCGGTCAGCTCGCGGCACAGGTACATGGCGATCTGCCGGGCCGTGACCAGGGCGCGGCCGCGCGAGGTGCCGCACAGGTCCTCGACCGTGAGGCCGAAGTAGTCGGCCGTGGCGGCCATGATGGCCGTGGCCGTGATCTCCGGGGCCGAGTCCTCGCCGCCGGGGATGAGGTCCTTGAGGACGATCTCCGTCAGGCCCAGGTCCACCGGCTGCCGGTTGAGCGAGGCGAACGCCGTCACCCGGATCAGCGCGCCCTCCAGTTCGCGGATGTTGCGCGAGATCCGGGAGGCGATGAACTCCAGTACCTCCGGCGGGGCGTTGAGCTGCTCCTGCACCGCCTTCTTGCGCAGGATCGCGATGCGCGTCTCCAGCTCCGGCGGCTGGACGTCGGTGATCAGGCCCCACTCGAAACGGTTCCGCAGCCGGTCCTCCAGTGTGACCAGTTGCTTGGGCGGCCGGTCGCTGGAGAGCACGATCTGCTTGTTGGCGTTGTGGAGCGTGTTGAAGGTGTGGAAGAACTCCTCCTGCGTCGACTCCTTGTCCGCCAGGAACTGGATGTCGTCCACGAGCAGGATGTCCATCTCGCGGTAGCGCTTGCGGAAGCTGTCGCCCTTGCCGTCGCGGATGGAGTTGATGAACTCGTTGGTGAACTCCTCGGAGCTCACGTACCGCACGCGCGTGCCGGGGTAGAGGCTGCGGGCATAGTGCCCGATCGCGTGCAGCAGGTGTGTCTTGCCGAGACCCGACTCCCCGTAGATGAACAGCGGGTTGTAGGCCTTGGCCGGTGCTTCGGCGACGGCGACGGCGGCGGCGTGCGCGAAGCGGTTGGACGCGCCGATGACGAATGTGTCGAAGAGGTACTTGGGGTTGAGCCGCGCGGTCGGTTCGCCCGGGCCGGACGCCGGGGCGGGCTGCGCGGCCAGGGGGCCGGGGGCGCCGGAGACGGGCAGGTGCGGCCCCACCGGACCGCCGCGGTGCACGTGGCCCGCGCCGGCCGGCGGTTCGGGCAGCTCCCGGCGTCCGGTGTCGCGCTGGTCGTCGTAGCGCTGGTCGTATTCGCGCTTTTCCTCATAGCGCTGTTCGTACTCGGCGCGTGACGTCTCGTAGTCGGAGCGGCCGTGGTGGTCGTACGGCGGGCGCTCCATCGGCTTTTGGCGGTAGTCCTGGGACGGGGGGTAGGAGTCCTTCGGGGGCGCGTACGAGTCCTGGGCCCCGTAGGGATCGTTCGCTCCGTACGGGGCCTGTGGGCCGTAGCCGTCCTGTGCGCCGTAGGAGTCCTGCGACGGGGACGCGTAGGGGTCCCGTTCCGGGAAGCCGAGCCGCTGCTGCTGCCAGGCGTAGTCGTCCTGCTTCGGACGCGGCCAGGCACCGGGCTCGGGGCGCTGGTAGTCCGCGTACTCCGCGGGGTAGGCGGGGCGGGCGGTCGGGAGCTGGTCGGCGCCGTCGGCGGGCTGTGGGCCCGTGCGCGGGGCCGGGAGCTGGTCGCCCGGTGCGCCGGGGAGCTGGTCGGCGCGGCCGGGGCGGTGGCCGTCTGCCCGGTGCCGGCCGTAGCCCTCGTAGCCGCTCTGGCCGGTGGGGAGCTCCTGCTCCTCGTAGCGCGGCGGGGTGGGTGGCGCGGGCGGCGTGGGGGCCGCGGGTTCGCCGACGGAGCTGTCGACGGTGATCGCGATGCGGATCGGGCGGCCGCACTCGCGGCTCAGCGTCTCGCTGACGGCGGGGGCCAGTCGCCCTTCGAGGACGCCCTTGGCGAACTCGTTCGGCACCGCGAGCAGGGCGGTGTCCGCGACCAGCGCGAGCGGCTGGCAGCGCCGGATCCAGTGTTCGTCCTTCGCCTCGACGCCCTGCCCGCGACCCTCCCCGAGAAGCTGCTCCAGTACTCGTGGCCACACTGCGGCAAGATCGGCAGGTACGTCAGCCACAGGGCACGCTCTCTCACAGGTCCCACGAACGTGTGATTCGGGGACGGGTCGGGATGTGAATCGGGTGGACGGTCGGGACCAAACCCGCCGGGGCGGGGGACAAGGGAACGAATCGGAGTCCAGTCACGGTAGTCAGCGCGGCGGGTGCGGTTCAAGTTGTTGTCCCCAGCCTGTGGACAGTGTCTCTCGGCGACCCCTGGTTTGACCGAATGGCGCAGCCGCGCGTACCGTAACCAGGTCGAGTTGTCGATGGCTGCTGCCGCCTGCCTCCGAAGGGCACAGATCGCGCAAGGTGATCGGTAAGCGGTGCAATCGGGCGTAACTGCGAGCTACTCGTGGGCGCACGGTGACAGCCAGGACGGCACCCCGCAACTACCGATTTCTTTCTGGAGCCCCCGAGTGAGCAAGCGCACCTTCCAGCCGAACAACCGTCGTCGCGCGAAGACCCACGGCTTCCGGCTGCGTATGCGCACCCGTGCCGGCCGCGCGATTCTCGCGTCCCGCCGTAGCAAGGGTCGCGCCCGTCTGTCCGCCTGATCCCGATCAGGTCATGACGTCGTGCTGCCCACCGAGAACCGGCTGAGGCGGCGCGAGGACTTCGCGACCGCGGTACGACGAGGGCGCCGGGCAGGCCGCCCACTCCTCGTCGTCCACCTTCGTAGCGGTGCCACGGACCCGCATGCGCCTGGGGAGAGCGCTCCCCCGACGCGTGCGGGTTTCGTCGTGAGCAAGGCAGTGGGTGGAGCGGTCGTGCGCAACCTGGTGAAGCGCAGACTTCGTCATCTGATGCGTGACCGGGTCGCCCTGCTGCCCCCCGGTAGCCTGGTAGTCGTACGAGCGCTGCCCGGAGCGGGCGACGCCGACCACGCACAGCTGGCCCGAGACCTGGATGCCGCCCTTCAACGACTGCTGGGAGGGGGCGCGCGATGAAGTACCCGCTGCTGGCTCTGATCAAGCTGTACCAGTGGACCATCAGTCCGTTGCTCGGGCCGGTGTGCAAGTACTACCCGTCGTGTTCCCACTACGGCTACACGGCCATCGACCGGCACGGTGCGGTCAAGGGAACGGCTCTGACCGCCTGGCGCATCCTGCGGTGCAATCCGTGGTCGCTCGGCGGTGTGGACCATGTCCCGCCGCGCAAGCGCCCGCGGTGGCACGAAATGCTGCGCAGCGCCTGGCGCGCACGCAAGGGCGGGCCCTCCGCCGCCGAAACGGCCACCGACGGGGAAATCCCTTCGAGCCCGGCCGCAGAGACCTCGTCCCATGCCCAAGGAGCATGATTAGTGGACACGATTGCCAGCCTCTTCAGCTTCATCACGACACCCGTCTCCTGGGTCATCGTCCAGTTCCACACGGTGTACGGCGCGATCTTCGGCCCTGACACCGGATGGGCCTGGGGCCTGTCCATTGTGTCTCTGGTGATCTTGATCCGCATCTGCCTGATCCCGCTCTTCGTGAAGCAGATCAAGGCGACCCGGGCCATGCAGACGCTGCAGCCCGAGATGAAGAAGATCCAGGAGCGCTACAAGAACGACAAGCAGCGTCAGTCCGAAGAGATGATGAAGCTGTACAAGGAGTCGGGCACCAACCCGCTCTCCTCGTGCCTTCCCATCCTGGCGCAGTCCCCGTTCTTCTTCGCCCTTTACCACGTGCTCAACGGCATCGCGACGGGCAAGACGATCGGCGTCATCGACGACCAGTTGCTCGCAAGTGCCCGTAAGGCCCACATCTTCGGTGCGCCGCTGGCCGCGAAGTTCACGGACAGTGCTGACAAGGTCGCCCAGCTCGGCGCCACGCTGACAGATGTGCGCGTCGTGACCGCGGTCATGATCGTCCTGATGTCGGCGTCGCAGTTCTACACGCAGCGCCAGCTGATGACGAAGAACGTCGACACGACGGTGAAGACGCCGTTCATGCAGCAGCAGAAGATGCTGATGTACGTCTTCCCGGTCATGTTCGCCGTCTTCGGCATCAACTTCCCGGTCGGTGTTCTCGTCTACTGGCTGACCACCAACGTGTGGACCATGGGCCAGCAGATGTACGTCATCCACAACAACCCGACCCCGGGTTCCAAGGCGCAGGCCGCGTACCTGGAGCGTCTGACCAAGCACGTCACGCACCACGGCAAGATCCGCAGGCGGAGCGAGAAGGCCATCGTCAAGGCGATCGTCTCCAAGGGCCGCGACCGCAACGAGTTCGAGCGCAAGTTCATCAACGGGCTGAGCAAGGCGGGCCTGGCGGCCCAGGCCGACGGCACCGTGGTGAAGGGCGAGGGTGCCGTGGTCGTGGCGACCGAGGACGGTACGACGACGACCGCGGCCGCCGCTGCCGCGCCCCGGCGTCAGCAGCCCAAGCGGCAGAGCAAGGCGCAGCGCCAGTCGGGCGGCACCAAGCCGGCCGGTGACGCCGAGCCGTCCACGCCGTCCACGTCGCTGAGCAAGTCCGACGAGCCGCAGGACGCCCCGCCGGCCGCTGCCGACAAGGCCGCCTCGAAGCCGGGCAACGGCACCCGTAGCAAGGCCCAGTCCGGCCAGCGCAAGGGTCCGCAGCGGCCCAAGTCCCCGTCCAAGAAGTAAGAAGGAGCCCATCCCGTGACGGAAGGCACCACCTCCGCTGCTGCCGAGGGTGCAGACGCCCTGACCCGCCTGGAGCAGGAGGGCGAGATCGCGGCGGATTACCTCGAGGGTCTGCTGGACATCGCCGACCTCGACGGTGACATCGACATGGACGTCGAGGCGGACCGCGCCTCTGTCTCGATCATCAGCGAAGCCGGCAGCCGGGACCTGCAGAAGCTGGTCGGGCGTGAGGGTGAGGTGCTGGAGGCACTGCAGGAGCTCACGCGCCTTGCCGTGCACCGGGAGACCGGCGATCGCAGCCGCCTGATGCTGGACATCGCGGGTTATCGCGCCAAGAAGCGGGCTGAGCTGTCCGAGCTGGGCGCGAAGGCCGCGGCCGAGGTCAAGAGCAGCGGTGAGCCCGTGAAGCTGAAGCCGATGACCCCGTTCGAGCGCAAAGTGGTGCACGACGCGGTCAAGTCCGCGGGCCTTCGCAGTGAGTCAGAGGGCGAGGAGCCGCAACGCTTCGTCGTCGTGCTGCCCGCTTGAGCGGTTTCACCATTCACCGGCCCCGTCTGTAGCGCAGGCGGGGCCGAACTTTGTCAGCCTGGTAGTTCTGGTGGTCGGCGCTGATCGCGCTGACGCGCTACGGAAGGACGGTCCCCGTGACGGAGGCAGCGGAGCTCCCCCCTGCGCCCGAGCAGGCACGTGACGTATTCGGTGATCGCTTCGCGGATGCGGTCCGGTACGCCGAGCTGCTCGCCGAGGCAGGCGTGCAGCGTGGGCTCATCGGTCCTCGTGAGGTACCCCGGCTGTGGGAGCGGCACCTGCTGAACTGCGCGGTGCTCTCCGAGGTCGTTCCCGAGGGGGTGACGGTGTGCGACGTCGGCTCCGGCGCCGGCCTTCCGGGCATTCCCCTGGCGCTCGTCCGGGAGGATCTGAAGATCACGCTGTTGGAGCCGCTGCTGCGGCGCACCAACTTTCTCACCGAAGTGGTCGAGCTGCTGGGCCTCGACCACGTCACGGTCGTCCGTGGCCGTGCCGAGGAGGTCATGGGGAAGCTGCCGCCGGTGCATGTGGTGACCGCCCGGGCGGTGGCCCCGCTGGACCGTCTGGCCGCGTGGGGCATTCCGCTGCTGCGCCCGTACGGCGAGATGCTCGCGCTCAAGGGCGACACGGCCGAGGAGGAGCTGAAGAGTGCGGCCACCGCCCTGAGCAAGCTCGGTGCGGTGGAGACCTCGATCCTGCATGTGGGTGAGGGAGTCGTGGATCCCCTGTCCACCGTGGTGCGGGTCGAGGTCGGGGAGAGTCCCGGTGGTGTGCGCTTCGCGGCCAAGCGTGCCAAGGCGGCCAGGACGGGGCGGACGCGTCGGCGCCGTTAGTTGTTGTTCCGGGGTGGACTTTGCGACGTCGGCAATCCGGCCCCTGACGGCGAGCCGTACTCCACACAAGCTGCCAAACCTACGCATCCCGGAGTGTCGCGACAGTTCGGCCACGGCCGCTGTGCATCGTGTTTCACGTGAAACGTCGCTCACTGCTGCACGGCATCATCAACCGTGGCCGCGCTGCGGCCCAACCGCGCGACCGTAAGCCTCTCGGTTCACTCGGAGAGGGAACGGAGTTGTCCACAGAGGTGGATTTCTCCACAGAAGGTCAGGCCTCACTGGTTCACCACCCCGAAGACATGGGAGGCTCTGTTCATTGCGAGCCTGAAGTCGAGGAGAGTGAATCCTTGCGGTCCGACGCCAACATCGCGGGACCGATGACCGATCCGGTCCCCGGTCCCCGTACCGAGTCAATGGGGGAGGATGTTTCACGTGAAACACCGCCCCCGATGGACGACACTCCCATCGGTCGTGCTGCCCAACTGGCGGTCGAAGCTCTGGGTCGCGCCGGCGAGGGTCTGCCACGGCCCGAACAGACCCGGGTCATGGTGGTCGCCAACCAGAAGGGTGGCGTCGGCAAGACGACGACGACCGTCAATCTTGCCGCGTCGCTGGCCCTGCACGGCGGCCGTGTCCTGGTGATCGACCTCGACCCGCAGGGCAACGCATCCACCGCGCTGGGAATCGACCACCACGCCGAAGTTCCCTCGATCTATGACGTGCTGGTGGAGAGCAAGCCTCTGGCCGAGGTCGTCCAGCCCGTCCCCGATGTCGAGGGTCTCTTCTGCGCCCCCGCCACGATCGATCTCGCCGGTGCGGAGATCGAGCTGGTGTCCCTGGTGGCACGGGAGAGCCGACTCCAGCGGGCGATCCAGGCCTACGAGCAGCCGCTGGATTACATCCTCATCGACTGTCCGCCCTCGCTCGGTCTGCTGACGGTCAACGCCCTGGTCGCCGGGCAGGAGGTCCTCATCCCGATCCAGTGCGAGTACTACGCGCTTGAGGGCCTGGGTCAGCTGCTGCGCAATGTCGACCTGGTCCGGGGGCACCTCAACCCCGAGCTTCATGTGTCGACCATCCTCCTCACCATGTACGACGGCCGGACACGTCTGGCGTCCCAGGTCGCGGAAGAGGTGCGCAACCACTTCGGTGACGAGGTGCTGCGGACGAGCATTCCCCGCTCGGTCCGTATCTCCGAGGCGCCGAGCTACGGGCAGACGGTACTGACCTACGATCCAGGATCGAGCGGTGCCCTCTCCTATCTTGAGGCGGCACGAGAAATCGCGTTGAAGGGCGTCGGTGTCAGTTACGACGGCACACACGCCCACATCGGCGCACAGAGCGACCCGAGCATGGTGGAGGGGATTCAGTGAGTGAGCGACGGAGGGTGGGACTGGGCCGTGGTCTCGGGGCGCTGATCCCCACTGCCCCAACGGAGAAGACACCGGTATCCGGTGGGGCGGGAGGCGCCGCTGCCGCGTCTCCGGCCGCTGTCCCGGTGCTGACGTCCGATCGTGGAGTGGCCGCGGCGAAGGTGGCCATGCTGCCCTCTGTTTCACGTGAAACGGAGGAGCTGTCGCCGGACGGGGCCGCGGAGACGCCCGCGCCTCCGGTGGGTGCGCACTTCGCCGAGATCCCCCTGGACACCATCTCGCCGAACCCGCGTCAGCCGCGCGAGGTCTTCGACGAGGACGCCCTGTCCGAACTCGTCACCTCCATCCAGGAGGTCGGGCTGCTCCAGCCCGTCGTCGTACGGCAGCTCGGCCCCGCGCGTTACGAGCTCATCATGGGCGAGCGACGCTGGCGGGCGTGCCGTGAGGCGGGGCTCGAGGCGATCCCGGCGATCGTGCGGGCCACGGACGACGAGAAGCTCCTTCTGGACGCCCTGCTGGAGAACCTGCACCGGGCCCAGCTGAACCCGCTGGAAGAGGCGGCGGCCTACGACCAGTTGCTGAAGGACTTCAACTGCACCCATGACCAGCTGGCGGACCGTATCGGCCGTTCCCGCCCGCAGGTGTCCAACACCCTGCGTCTGCTGAAGCTCTCGCCGGCCGTGCAGCGCCGTGTCGCCGCCGGAGTCCTCTCTGCCGGGCACGCCAGGGCGCTGCTCTCCGTGGACGACTCCGAGGAGCAGGATCGCCTCGCCCACCGGATCGTGGCCGAGGGACTCTCGGTGCGGGCCGTCGAGGAGATCGTGACGCTGATGGGGTCCCGCCCGCAGGCGGCACCGCGCTCCAAGGGCCCGCGTGCCGGGGGCCGGGTCTCGCCGGCCCTGTCCGATCTGGCGACCCGGCTGTCCGACCGTTTCGAAACACGGGTGAAGGTCGACCTGGGGCAGAAGAAGGGCAAGATCACCGTGGAGTTCGCCTCCATGGAGGATTTGGAGCGGATCCTCGGCACGCTGGCCCCGGGCGAGGGCCCGGTACTCCAGAAGAGCCTTCTGGACGGTGTGACTGAGGAGTCGGACGACTGAGTCGCCCGTGGAGGGGTTTCGGCTCGGCCGATCGGCAGAGGCGGGCCGTGTCCGGTGTGCACCGGAATACGGTCCGCTCTTTGCTTTCAGTCGGTATCGATGCAATCGCATCGTGGATACGATGCGTTCGGGTATGGCGCATCCACCTGGCAGGCGGCACCTCTAGTGGGAGGCGGGGGCCATGCGAACGGTGAGCCGCACCGGACTGGTGAGTGCTGGCCTGGGGCTGGGGGCGGTCGGCGGCTTCGTCGGCAGCCTGCTCCGGGAGCGCAGCGCTTTGACAGCCGCCCGTGACGCTGCGGGCGAAGGAAGCGAGGAACAGCCTCCATGGGCCGTAGGCTCGTACCGCTCACGCTGGACAACCTTCAGGACCTTCCCCAGCGCTGTCGTGCGTGTGTCTTCTGGGAGTTGGACCCAGTCAGCGGCGAAGCCGCGGTGAAGGCGGGCACACCCGCACTGGAGAAGGAAGCCTGGATCTCCGCCGTCCTGCTGGACTGGGGATCCTGCGGGCGGGTCGTATACGTGGACGACGTCCCCGTGGGTTTCGTGCTCTACGCTCCCCCCGCCTATGTTCCCCGCTCCACCGCGTTTCCCACGAGTCCTGTCTCCCCGGACGCGGTGCAGCTGATGACCGGCTTCATCATGCCGGGCTACCAGGGGCAGGGACTGGGCCGGGTGATGGTTCAGACGGTTGCCAAGGATCTGCTGCGGCGGGGCTTCAAGGCAGTCGAGGCGTTCGGCGACGCCCGCTGGAAGGAACCCGCCTGCATGTTGCCGGCCGACCATCTGCTGGCCGTGGGTTTCAAGACGGTCCGCCACCATCCCACACACCCGAGGCTGCGCCTGGAACTGCGGTCCACGCTCTCCTGGAAGGAGGACGTGGAGATGGCGCTCGACCGGCTGCTGGGGGCCGTACAGAAGGAGCCTGCGCTGCGGCCGCTGTGATCGAGCCGCCAGAACACGGATAGGCCAACCCACCTGGGTTGGCCCATCCGTGTTTCACGTGAAACACGCGCCGTCGGTTCAATAGCCTGGCGGGTTACTCGGCGATGAAGTCCTCGAGGTCGCGGACGATCGCGGCCTTCGGCTTGGCGCCCACGATGGTCTTGGCGACCTCACCGTTCTGGTAGACGTTCAGCGTCGGGATGGACATGACGCCGTACTTGGCGGCCGTACCCGGGTTCTCGTCGATGTTGAGCTTGACGACCTCGAGCTTGTCTCCGTACTCGGCGGCGATCGCCTCGAGGGACGGAGCGATCTGGCGGCAGGGACCGCACCAGGCGGCCCAGAAGTCCACCAGGACGGGCTTGTCGCTCTTGAGGACGTCCTGCTCGAAGGAGTCGTCGGTCACGTTCTTCAGGGTGCCGGCCACGGCGGGCTCCTTAACTGGTTCGTGCGGTGGGGTGGTTGGGGGTGTCAGACGGTGGTCTTCTCGGGCTCGGCCTGCTGCTCGTTGTCCGCGAGGGCGGCGAGGAAGCGCTCGGCGTCGAGGGCGGCGGAGCAGCCGGTGCCGGCCGCGGTGATCGCCTGGCGGTAGGTGTGGTCGACCACGTCACCGGCGCCGAAGACACCCGTCAGGTTGGTACGGGTGGACGGCGCGTCGACCTTCAGGTAGCCCTCCTCGTCGAGGTCCAGCTGGCCCTTGAAGAGCTCGGTGCGCGGGTCGTGGCCGATCGCGATGAACAGGCCCGTCACCGGCAGATCCGAAAGCTCGCCGGTCTTGACGTTGCGCAGCTTCAGACCGGAGAGCTTCTGGTCGCCCTGGATCTCGGCGACCTCGCTGTCCCAGACGAACTTGATCTTCGGGTCGGCGAAGGCGCGCTCCTGCATCGCCTTTGAGGCACGCAGCGTGTCGCGGCGGTGCACGATCGTCACCGACTTGGCGAAGCGCGAGAGGAAGGTGGCCTCCTCCATCGCGGTGTCGCCGCCGCCGATCACGGCGATGTCCTGCTCCCTGAAGAAGAAACCGTCACAGGTGGCACACCAGGAGACGCCGCGGCCGGAGAGGGCGTCCTCGTTCGGCAGGCCGAGCTTGCGGTGCTGCGAGCCGGTGGTGACGATGACGGCCTTCGCCCGGTGCACCGTGCCCGAGGTGTCCGTGACCGTCTTGATCTCGCCGGTGAGGTCGACGGAGACGACGTCGTCCGGGACGAGCTCGGCGCCGAAGCGCTCGGCCTGGGCGCGCATGTTGTCCATCAGCTCGGGGCCCATGATGCCGTCGCGGAAGCCCGGGAAGTTCTCCACCTCAGTGGTGTTCATCAGGGCACCACCCGCGGTCACGGCGCCCTCGAACACCAGCGGCTTCAGCGACGCGCGCGCGGTGTAGAGCGCCGCCGTGTAGCCGGCGGGCCCGGAGCCGATGATGATCACGTTACGGACGTCGCTCACGGCTTGATTCCTCGTCTCTGGACTGTGTCGTACGGCCGGTGGGAGCCTCTCTCACAGCTCTCACCCCACCCAACGGATCCTAAGGGGCGCGCATTCCCGGTGTGCCCGGGCACACGGAGGCGCCACACGGTAGCGGATACCACAAGGGGCGATGACCGGGCGTTGGCGCTCAGGAACGCGCGTAGGAGTGTGAGAGAAGAATCTTCGCGGAGGCCGACGGATGCCGGACACAGGCCGCGTCGACGAGGTAGGCCGTGACCCGGGTGCTGTCGCCGGAGGCATCGGGCAGCACCACCAGATAGCTGTCCTTACCGTCGTAGGTGCCCTCCTGGGCGGCGAGTGGAGTGCCGGCGTTGTTGATGCCCTGCCGGACGCAGGACGGCACCGACACCGTGGGTTGGCTCTTGAGTACGTTCGGCCTGTCGGTGCCCTGAGCGGAGTCCACGCCGAGGCTGTGCGGTGCGTGGGTGGCGTCCTGTGATTCCTGGGCCTTGTGCAGAAGGTCCGTGACCTGGCTCTGGAGCGTTCCCTCGGCGAAGGTGCCGGCGGAGACGCTCGGCCGGCCATGGGCCGTGCTGGTGCCTCCCTTGTCGTTGTGGACGGACACCACAACGACGGAGACGACACCCAGGGCGGCGACGGCGAAGGCCGAGCCCAGAACGGCGATCCTGCGGCGCCCGCGCCGGGTGCGGGCCGTGCGGGCCCTGCGTCCCGGTCCGGTGCTGGAGACTCGAGCGTGGCCCGCGGGACGGTCGGCCGCCGATGTTTCACGTGAAACAGGCGTCTCGGTGCCGGCCGCGCCGGGCTGCACGGAATACCCATCGCCGGCGGCCGGTGTGTCCGGTCGGTACGGGGACTCGGGTGTCGTGGCGCTCAGCAGAGCCTCGGCGGCGAGCGCCGCGTCGATCCGGCCGGCGATATCGGCGGGCATGGCGGTCGGCCCGGGGAGCGTGCCGAGCAGGCCACGGATCTCCCCCAGCGACGCGTAGACGTCGGCGCACAGCTCGCACTCGTGCAGATGCCGCCGTACGTCCGCGGTCCGGGACGGGGCGAGCAGTCCCTCGGTGAGGTCGGAGAGCTCGGAGACGTCCGGATGCCCGGCCCTGTCTGTCATGGATGTCACGCTCGCCCACCTCCGCCCTTCACAGCAGCTGAATCGCTTGGCCCGGCGTCCCGCGCGCCCGTGTCCTGCGGGCCCGCTGCCGGTGGGACGGATGTCCCGTGCGCACGGTTCCGTTCCGTGTCCGGTTCTTTCTCGCCACCGGTGCTGTCCGGCCGGAGATGGGTGAGCAGCGGCAGAAGTCTGGCTCTGCCCCGTGCGCAGCGGCTCTTCACCGTCCCGGTCGGGACGTCGAGGATCCGGGCGGCCTCGGCCACGGGGTAGCCCTGCATGTCCACGAGCACCAGGGCGGCCCGCTGGTCGGGCGGGAGGGTGCCCAGCGCCTCGACGAGCTGCCGCTGCACGTCGTTCCTCTCCGCGGGCGCCGAGGCCGACTCGTGCGGCTCCAGCAGCTGCTCCAGGCGCTCGGTGTCGTCCACCGGCGAGGTCTTCCGTGAGGCCGCCTTGCGAGCCCGGTCCAGACAGGCGTTCACCGTGATCCGGTGCAGCCAGGTCGTGACGGCAGACTGCCCGCGGAAGGTGTGAGCGGCACGATACGCGGAGACGAGCGCGTCCTGCACGGCGTCGGCGGCCTCCTCCCGGTCGCCCAGTGTGCGCAGGGCGACCGCCCAGAGGCGGTCGCGGTGGCGCCGGACGAGCTCGCCGAAGGCCTCGGGGTCACCCTCCACGTGGCGGGCAAGAAGGTCCTGGTCGCTCATGTCGCCGTACGCGGTGTCGTCCGCCATAGGACCCCCTCCCCCCTCGGTGAGACGTCAGCCCGTGAACTTCACGTCGGTGATGGCCTGTTTGTAGCCGGCACCGCTGTAGCCGTCACTTGGCGCATTGGGCACATCCGTGATCCACAGCAGGACGAACTGCGTCTTCAGCGGCTTCGTTGCCTTCACTGTGAGAGAGGTACCGCTGGTGGTCGCGGTTCCGATCTCCTTCATCCCGTCGACTCCGGTCGAGGGGGTGAGGGAGTCCGTGGCGTAGAGGTGGATCGTGGTGTGGTCCCCGGGATAGCGGAGCCCTATCGACGCGGTGGAGACCGTGTGGGCCGAGCCCAGGTCGTAGACGATGCCCACACCCGGCTTGTAGGGAGCCAGTGCCGGACCGGCGTTGTAGCGCTTGGTCCGCCAGTAGGTGGAGCTGTCGTCGTCGAAGGTGTTGCCGACGGCTCCCGGAGCCTGGGCGTCACCGCTCGCGACGTACTCCTGGGCGCCCTGGATCTTGATGGGCTGGGCCGGCTGCGGTTGCTTGCCGCTCTTGTCGTTGCCGTCCTGTGTCTGCGTCTGGGTGTCGTTATTGGACTTGCCCTGGTCCATCAGGGCGTCCGCGAGCTGCCAGCTGCCGAGGCCTAGGGCCGCAATGAGGAGGGCGGAGACGGCCCACTTCAGGGCCTTGCCGGTGCGGCTCTGCAGCGGGGGCGGCGGGGCCGCGACCGGCTGGGTGGCGCCGGGGTGCGGTGCCTGACGGCCGTACGTGCCCTGCTGGTAGGAGGTGTGCTGGTACTCCGGCGGCGCGGTGAACGCGGGCTCCGGCGGGCGGATCCGCGGCATCTCACCGATCGCCTTCACCAGCTCCTCCGGCGTGGTGCACGGAGACTCATGGCGGGAGGCGGTGGCGCCGTCGTTGGCGAGGGCGCGCATGGAGAGCTCGGACAGACCGCGGTGGATGCCGGCGCGTACCTGGTCGGGGGGAATGAGACCGACGTCCTTGGGCAGGCCGGACAGGCCGTAGGCGTCGTTCTCGTACGGCCAGCGCTGGGTGAGCGCCGCGTACAGCAGGGCGCCGATCGCCTCGGTGTCCGTGCGCTGCGGTGTGTCGGAGCTGATGCCGCGCAGAGCGGCATTCACGGCGAGGCCCCGGATGCGCCACTGGCCGGTGGAGGCCCGCAGCACCGCGTTGGGGTTCAGCCGCAGATGGGCGAGGCCCTCGCGGTGCGCGGCGGCCATCGCGGAGGCGACCTGACTGACCAACTGATAGGCGTCGTGCGGCTCCAGCGGGCCGGCGGACAGCAGCGTGGTCAGCTCGGTGGCATCCGGCAGCCACTCGTGGACGACGTAGACGACCTCGTTCTCCTCGACGGCGTCGAGGACTTGGACGAATCGGGGGTCCCCGAGCAGGGCGGAGGAGCGGGCCGCGGCGAGCACGGACCGGGCGCGCGCATGGTCCGCGGGCAGGATGTGCACGCCGACGGCGCGACGGAGCTTCTCGTCCACCGCTCGCCAACTGCTGAATCCGTCCAGACGGGTGACGCACTCCTCGAGCCGATAGCGTCTGGCGAGCTTGTGCCCGCTGTGCAGTTCGGGCGGTGAGGCCTTCTTTCCGGGACCCTCGCTCCCGCTGCTCCCCTGTGCCTCGTCGCTGTCCGTGTCCCGCTCCCGGTTCTGGGCCACCCCGTCGGCCGTGGACTGGTCCGCCTTGGCGGTCAGCGGCTCGTCACCGCTGTTGTCTGCCACGTCGACGGCAGCCGTGCTCCGTTCCGCCACCGTCGCTCCTGCCTCCCCATCCGTTGCGCGCTGTCCGACGCCGAAACCAATTGTGCCCACAGTCCGCCGCTATGCACGACACACGGCTGCGGACGATGGTTGTGCGCCTACCCCCGCCTCAACGCCCCAGGCGCCCGCGGACCATGCCCACGAGGGAGTTGAGCTCCTCGATGCGCATGCGCCGGGCGGCGACGAAGAAGATGCCGAGCAGCAGGGCGCCACCGGCCACCAGCGCGGCGAACGACCCGACCACACCCTGTCCCAGGGTGTGCCCGATGCCGTAGCAGGCCGCGCCGCTGATCAGTGCGGCCGGCACCGAGGCGATGCACAGCCGGGCGTAGGTCCGCATCACCCTGGCGCCGTCGAGGTCGCCGCCGAGCCGCCGGCGCAGCCGGTTCCAGGCGACCCCCACGCCGATGGCGTAGGCGAGGCCGTACGCGGCGGACATGCCGATCACCGCCCAGCGAGCCGGGAGCAGGAAGTAGCAGAGGGCCGAGGCGCCCGCGTTGACCGCGGCCACGATGACCGTGTTGTAGAAGGGCGTCCGGGTGTCCTCGTACGCGTAGAAGGCCCGCAGCACGACGTACTGCACCGAGTACGGGATCAGGCCGAGGGCGAAGGCCATCAGCATGTAGCCCATGTTGGTGGCCTCGCTGGTGCCCGAGGAGCCGAAGATCAGTGTGCACATGGGGATGCCGAGCGCCACGAAGCCGAAGGCGACCGGCACGATCGCGACGGCCGTGGTGCGCAGGCCCTGGGAGATGTCGTCGCGGACGGCGCCGCTGTCGCCCTCGGCGGCCGAGCGGGAGATCCGCGGCAGCAGGGCGGCCATCAGCGAGACGGTGATGATGGCCTGCGGAAGGCCCCAGATCAACTGGGCGTTGGCGTAGGCGGCGAAGCCGGTGCCGTCGACGGGCGAGTGTTTGCCCGCCGCGGTGGAGAGCTGGGTGACGACGATCGCTCCGGCCTGGTTGGCGAGCACGAACAGGACGGTCCACTTGGCGAGGGTTGCCGCCTTGCCCAGGCCGTGTCCCCTCCAGTCGAAGCGCAGCCGCAGCCGGAAGCCGGTCTCGTGCAGGTAGGGAATCATCGCGAGAGCCTGCACGACGAGGCCCAGAAGGATGCCGATGCCGAGGAGCCGCTGGCCGTCGGGCGGAATGCTCGTGACCTTCATGCCGGAGTCGGCGGCAGTGCCGTACACCCAGATGAACATGCCGAGCGTCACGATGATGACGATGTTGTTCAGGACCGGGGTCCACATCATCGCGCCGAACTTGCCGCGCGCGTTGAGGACCTGTCCCATCACCACGTGGATGCCCATGAAGAAGATCGAGGGCACGAAGTAGCGGACGAAGGTGATGCCGACCTCATCGGCCGCCGGGTCGCCTGCCACCGACGGAGACAGCAGGTGGATCAGCAGCGGTGCGGCGAGGACCGCGAGCGCGGTGAGCGTGCCCAGTGCCACCATGACCAGCGTCAGCAGCCGGTTGGCGTAGGCCTGACCACCGTCGTCGTCCTCCTTCATGGCTCGCACGAGCTGCGGCACGAAGACGGAGTTGAGGCCGCCGCCGACGGTCAGGATGTAGATCATCGTCGGCAGCTGGTAAGCGACCTGGAAGGTGTCGCCGAGCAGGCCTACGCCCAGCGCGGAGACGATCATCGCGGAGCGGATGAACCCGGTGAGACGGGAGACCATCGTGCCCGCCGCCATCACGGCGCTCGACTTCAGCAGGCCCGAGGCCCGCCCGCCCTTCTTCGCGGCCGGCGCAGGGGCGGGCTCGGCCGCCGGGGCGACGGCGACAGCCGGTGCGGGAGCGTACGGGCCCATAGGCCCCTGACCGGCGGTCGGGGCGGGGGCTGGGCCCGGAACCGAGGGGACGTCGACCGGGGGCCTCCCGTCGGCCTGCTGCGGGGGCTGGTAGCCGTACTGCCCGGGGTCCTGGCCGTAGCCGCTCTGCCGCGCGTCCTGGTAGCCGCCCTGCTGCTGGTCCCGGAAGAGATGCGCGAAGGCATCCGGTTCGTGGTGTTCTTCGCCGGAGTGGCTGACGAGATCGTCGACGCCGACGAACTGGGTGGTGCGGGGATCCTCGCCGTGCGGCAGGTACTGGGTGGTGCCCGACGGCTCCGGCGGCGGGGTCTGGGCCCACACGCGCGGGTCGGGGGCGTACGGCGACTGCGGCGGCGGGTCGTACAGCGGCTGCTGCGGGCCGTATGCGCCCGGGGGCGGCGGCGGGTGTGCTGCACGGTCGTACAGGGCCTCGCCGACCGGGTCCTGGGCGGTGAGGTCCTGGGATCGGTAGGGGTCGTCGTCGTAGGCGTCCTGGAGGTACATGTCCGCATGCGGCTGCGGCGGCACCTGGCCGTGCTGGGGCGGCGGGCCGTCGGGGTAGCCCGAGCTGCCCGCGGCCTGGCCGCGGTCACCGTCGTACGGCGCGTTCATGGTTACCCCACCTCATCGTCCCGGGCCCTCCGGGCCACGACATCCTCAACGGTCCACCTTCTCACCCGTGCCGGACGGGTCGGCGCTTTCCGCTGCGGTGTCCGGTGTCGGGTCACTCGGCTGCTCCGGGTCGTCTGCCCGGTGCCGAGTGCCGGACTCCTTCTTGAGACGGTCCGGGGGGCCCTGGAGGTTCTCCGGCTCTTGGTGCTCCGGTTCGTCACCGGTTTCACCGGCCTCCCCGGCCTCACTGGCCTCGCCCGCCTCAGGGATCTCATGGGCCTCATCGGACTCGCGGGCCTTACCGGCCTCACCGGACTCACCGGGGCTGCTGGGGTCGTCCCCATCCTGCTGCCCGGCCTCCGCCCTCTCCCGGGCCGCCGCGCGCTTGCGCTGGGTGTACATGCGGAAGCCGGCGAGGACCAGGAGCAGGACACCGGCGCCGATGACCAGCATCACGGTGGCCGTGATCTCGGTGACCTTCACGTCGAAGGTGACGGGAGTCCCGTACTCCTGGCCGTCCTGCGTGTACAGCTGGGCGACGACCGTCACCCGGCCGTTGGCGTTGGCAGAGGTGGCGAACTTCACCGACTGGCTGTGCCCGCCGGAAACCGTGACCGGTTGCTCCGCGTACGCCTTGCCGCCGATCTTGAGCCGGGTGGGGTTGGTCGAGGTGAGCCGCAGCACCAGGTGGTCGACGCCCTGGATCAGGTTGTTCTGCACGGTGACGGGGATCGTGGCGCTGCGGCCCGAAAGCTTCGTCTCCGACTTGTCGATCAGCTTGACCTGCTCGGAGAGGTCGTCGAGGTAGGCCTCCACGCCGTTCCGGAAGCTCTCCGCGTCGCCGTCCCGGCCGCGCCACGACGTCGACATCTCGCGGTTCATCGCCCGCCCGAAGGGCGTGACGACCCGGGACTCGTCGGTCAGGACCACCTTGAAGTTGTCGACCTTGTCCTGCGTCCGGGCGATGGCCACGAAGGCGGACCGGCCGAGCTGCTGCCTGCGCAGAGCGGAGGGGTAGTCGGCGGTCGAGGGAACCTGTGTGGTGGCGCTGGGGTCCGGCTTGGCCTTGGCGGCCGCGGCCAGGTCCTGCGACTGGGACCAGGCGCTCTGCTGGAGCACCGTCAGTGCTTGGGCCATGGCCTGGGCCTGGCTCGCGGTCGGCATGCGCTGCGGGGCGACGACGATGCTGCGCTGCTTGCCCGTCTGACCGTCGAGCTCGAGGCTCTGGGCGAGGAACTGCTGCACGGCGAGCGTGGTGGCGCCGGCCTGCGTCAGGTCGTCCTCGAACGCCGTCGACAGCCGTGCGTCCGCGACGACCGCCGTGGTGCCGCCGCCGATCGGGCGGGCCGCGGAGGGCGTGTAGGTCAGACCGCCGGTCTCCTGAAGGCTGTCGCTGCGCGCGATGATCTTGTCGGCGCCCGCCGAGGTGGCGACCTTGACGATCGAGGGATCGACGGCGCCGTTCACGGGCCAGGCGAAGTCCGTGCTGGGTTTCACGTGGAGCACTGTCTCCACGGTGCTGGCGGCGACGTCGGTGGCGTCCTTGAGCTGGCTGAGCGAGCCGGTGACGCTCGTGCCGCCGTGGGCGAGGGAGGCCAGGTCCGGGTCGGCGAAGGGCAGCGCCACGACCTCCTTGCCCGCGACCGCCTGCTGCAGTTCGGCGAGCCACTGCTTGGCGGCCGCCTGGTGGGTTCCCGCCACGGGGGTCCCGCCGAGGCGCCGGATGCGGTAGCTGCGCGTCATGGCGTCGACGGAGGCCAGCAGATCGGGGTCGATCACCCAGGTGACGTCGAGGTCCTTGCCCAGCGACAGCATCTGCTCCAGGCGGCCGCCCGGGGCGATGTCCTTGGCGAGGTCGTCGTTGAGGAAGACCGGGGTCTGCTGCTCGCCCGGGCCCGTCTCCGCCGTCACGTGGACGGTGGAGACGAGTGGCCACAGATACGTCGTCTTCGTCTTCTTGTCCGCCTCGGCGGGCTGCCACGGCAGGAACGTGTGCTGGATGCCCAGCACCTGGTCCCAGGGCTGAGCGGAGGTCTGGCCGGACAGCGAGACGGAGAACCCGTAGACCCCGTCCGCGCCGAGGTTCAGCTTGTCGACCGGCACGGAGATGCTGAAGTGCTGGGCGACGCCGGGGGCGAGGGTGGCGAACTTCTGGACGTACTTGCCACCGACCTCGGAGCCGTCGGCACCCGGCACGAACCCGGTGCGCCCGGCGACGGTGTCGATCGCCGAGCGCGTGTTCAGCTCGGGGCCCACGCGCAGGTCCACGTGGGCGGCGGTGACGGCCTGCTTGCCCTTGTTCGTCACGGTGCCGGCGACGGTCAGCGTGTCACCGTCCGAGGGCGCGCTGGGGCTGAACGAGTCCAGGGAGACGGCCACCGTGCCTGAGTCGGAAGCGGCCCGGACCGACAGCTGAGCGGAGGCGTGCGCGGACGGCGCGGCAGGCAGCTGGAGCACGCCGGCCAGCAGGGGCGCCCCGGCGAGCAGTGCCCCGGCCCGCCGCAGCCAGCGACGGGCAGGTGGAGGACTGGTCCCCTGGAAGTCTGCCGCCTCGGCCACGCGCTCGCCCGTCCCTCGTCGTCAGTGGTCGTCGGAATGTGCGTCCACGCATGGTAACGATGTGCGCCGAGGTGAAGTGCCGCGGAGGCGCACACAAGATCGGGAAGCGGTGCCCGATCGCCCGTATGAACAGGATTCCGGGGTATCTGTTCCGTACGTCACAAAGACAGTGCTTGAACCTTATATAGGGGGAAGTGCCGATGGGTACCGAGGGAGCTGGAAGGATCCTGCGAGGTGCGTCCGCACCCCTCTTAATGGCGGCGCGGCCGGGTGCCCGGGCCACGTACCCTCTTCTGTTGTGCCGAACGCCAACAAAGACACTCCCACTGCCCTGAACCAGGTCCAGCAACGCGCGGTGAGCGAACTGCTGCGGGTGGCCCCCGTCGCCGACGACCTCGCGCGCCGCTTCCAGGAGGCCGGTTTCTCGCTGGCCCTGGTCGGCGGCTCGGTCCGGGACGCGCTGCTCGGCCGGCTCGGCAATGACCTGGACTTCACGACCGACGCCCGCCCCGAGGACGTACTGAAGATCGTGCGGCCGTGGGCGGACGCCGTCTGGGAGGTCGGGATCGCCTTCGGCACGGTCGGCGCGCAGAAGAGCGCCCGCGTCGAGGATGTCGATAGGTGCTTCCAGATCGAGGTGACCACCTACCGGTCGGAGGCGTACGACCGGACCTCGCGCAAGCCCGAGGTGTCGTACGGCGACTCCATCGAGGAGGACCTCGTCCGGCGCGACTTCACCATCAACGCGATGGCCTTGGCGCTGCCGGAGAAGAAGTTCATCGACCCGCACGGCGGGCTCGAGGATCTCGCGGCGCGCGTGCTGCGCACCCCCGGTACGCCGGAGGACTCCTTCTCCGACGACCCGCTGCGCATGATGCGGGCCGCGCGCTTCGCCGCCCAGCTCGATTTCGAGGTCGCTGCCGAGGTCGTCACCGCGATGAAGGAGATGGCCGGACGCATCGAGATCGTCTCCGCCGAGCGGGTCCGGGACGAGCTGAACAAGCTGATCCTCTCCGCCCACCCGCGCAAGGGCCTGAGCCTGCTCGTGCAGACAGGTCTGGCCGACCGGGTGCTGCCCGAGCTGCCCGCACTGCGCCTGGAGAGCGACGAGCACCACCGGCACAAGGACGTCTACGACCACACGCTGATCGTTCTGGAGCAGGCGATCGCACTGGAGGAGAACGGGCCCGACCTGACCCTCCGCCTGGCCGCGCTGCTGCACGACATCGGCAAGCCGCGCACGCGCCGCTTCGAGAAGGACGGCCGGGTCTCCTTCCATCACCACGAGGTGGTCGGGGCGAAGATGACCAAGAAGCGTATGACCGCGCTGAAGTACTCCAACGAGCTCGTGAAGGACGTCTCGCGGCTGGTCGAGCTGCACCTGCGCTTCCATGGCTACGGCACCGGAGAGTGGACGGACTCCGCGGTCCGCCGCTATGTCCGCGACGCCGGCCCTCTTCTCGACGGCCTGCACAAGCTGACCCGCTCGGACTGCACCACGCGGAACAAGCGCAAGGCGGCCGCGCTGTCCCGTGCCTATGACGGTCTGGAGAAGCGCATCGCCGAGCTCCAGGAGCAGGAGGAGCTCGACGCGATCCGCCCGGACCTCGACGGCAACCAGATCATGGAGATCCTGGGAGTCAAGCCCGGCCCGGCCGTGGGCAAGGCGTACAAGTACCTGCTGGAGCTCCGTCTGGAGAATGGCCCGATGGGGCATGACGCGGCGATGGCGGCCCTCAAGGAGTGGTGGGCGCGGGAGGCCGATCAGGGCTGAGGCCATGGAACGGGGTCATGTTTCACGTGAAACGTGACCCTGGGAAGCGCAGAGGGGGGCGATGTTTCACGTGAAACATCGCCCCCCTCTGCGTGGGTCGTGCCAAGTGCTACTTGGTTTCCTTGAGGCAGAGCACCACGTCATGGCCGCCGCCCGACTGGACGTACCAGACGGGTGCGTCGGCGACACCCTGGCACTTGTTCTGGTCGCTGGTGTCGTCGAACTTCTTGACCACCTTGTACTGCGCCTGGCTCGACGAGCAGTCGACCTCGTTGAGGTCGGCGTTGTTTTCCGTGCCGTCATTGTGCATGCAGGCGCCAACGGAGGTCGTCTCGGCGTCGGACTCGCTTGCCCACCAGCCGATGCCGAACTTGACGGCAGCGGCGATGATCAGGACGACGATCGATCCGACGATGCGCAGGGCCTTCTTCCCCCCGCGCTTCGCCGGCACGGGCGGCGGCGGGACCGGCGCGCCCTGCTGCTGCGGGAAGGGGGCGTACGGCTGCTGCGGCGGGTAGGGCTGCTGCGGGACACCCGGCTGACCGGGCTGCTGCCCCATGGGAGCGGTGGGCGCCTGGGCGTACGGGTTCTGGCCCTGGGGTGGCGGCGGAGTGGTCACTTGGGGGTCCCCCCTGGAACGTAGGCAGTATGACGCGAACATGGCGTCGAAATAAGACGCACGTAAGCTACAGCCCCCCACTGACAACCCTGTAACCCACCGGGGCTCTGTGGCATTGATGTGACACTTACCGTCGTTCAAAGCGGGCCATAGCCACTGCAACCGCTCCGTAGATCGCGGCGATCGTGACCACCAGTGCTGCCGAGCGGCCGTCCGGCGGAAGCATCAGGGCGGCGACGCCCGCCGCGCCGACGAAGGCGACGTTGAACAGCACGTCGTAGACGGAAAAGATCCGGCCGCGGAATCCGTCCTCGACCGCGGACTGCACCACCGTGTCCGTGGAGATCTTCGCGCCCTGGGTGGTCAGCCCGAGGACGAACGCGGCCAACAGCAGCGGCCCGGTGGCGAACGGCAGGCCGAGTGACGGTTCCAGCACCGCGGCGGCCGCGGCACACACGACGATCCAGCGGACGGGACCGAGCAGCCCCACCGCCCACGGCGTCACCACGGCCGCCGCGAAGAACCCGGCACCGGAGAAGCCCAGCGCCAGGCCGAGCAGGCGCAGCCCGTCCTCCGTGTCCGAGGTCAGGCCGTAGCGGCACAGCATCAGCACCATGACCGTCAGCGCGCCGTAGCAGAACCGCATCACGGTCATCGAGGCCATCGCCCAGGCGGCCACCCGGCGCGGCGGCGCGCCGAGATGGCGTACGCCCGCCATCAGGTCACGCGCGGTGCCGCTGAGCGCCGTGCTCAGCCGTGGACGCACCAACGCCCGGTCGGGGCCGAGTAGTTGCGGGGTCATGAGCAGCGAGGCGAGCGCCGCGCACAGGTACAGCGCGGCTCCCAGCAGCACCACGGCCGCGTCCGAGTCCGCCCCCGCCAGCCGCAGGGCGAAGGCCAGGCCGCCGCCCGCGAACGCGGCCAGGGAACCGGCGGTGGGCGACAGGGAGTTGGCCATCACCAGGCGCTCGGCGTCGACCACGCGCGGCAGCGCGGCGGACAGACCGGACAGGACGAAGCGGTTGACGGCGGTGACGCACAGCGCGGAGACGTAGAACAGCCATTCGGGGACGGCGGCGGCCATCAGCGCGGCCGTGGCGGCGGCCATCGCCGCGCGCGTCAGATTGCCGTAGAGGAAGACCTGGCGGCGCCGCCAGCGGTCCAGCAGGACGCCGGCGAACGGGCCGACCAGGGAGTAGGGCAGGAGCAGCACCGCCATCGCGGAGGCGATCGCGGCGGCCGAGGCCTGCCGTTCCGGGGAGAAGACGACGTATGTGGCGAGCGCGACCTGGTAGACGCCGTCGGCACCCTGGGAGAGCAGCCGTATGGCGAGCAGGCGTCTGAAGTCCCGGAAACGCAGCAGGACGCGCAGGTCACGGACGACGGCCATGGGGCACAGCCTCACATACGGGAGGGTCCCCGGGTCGTGAAACCCGGGGACCCTTCACAGCCCTGGCAGGAGCGGATGCGGCGCCTTCCGACGCGCGGTGCCGTGTCTTGCTGTCGCGCGAGGCCGGTCTCGCTGTCGCGCTGCGCCCGGTCTCGCTATCGCGCTGCGCCCAGTCTCGCTATCGCGCTGCGCCCAGTCTCGCTATCGCTCGACGTCGCCGCGGATGAACTTCTCGACGTTCTCGCGGGCCTCGTCGTCGAAGTACTGGACCGGCGGGGACTTCATGAAGTAGGAGGACGCCGACAGGATCGGGCCGCCGATGCCGCGGTCCTTGGCGATCTTCGCGGCGCGGACGGCGTCGATGATCACGCCGGCGGAGTTCGGGGAGTCCCAGACCTCGAGCTTGTACTCCAGGTTCAGCGGGACGTCGCCGAAGGCGCGGCCCTCGAGGCGGACGTAGGCCCACTTGCGGTCGTCGAGCCAGGCCACGTAGTCGGACGGGCCGATGTGGACGTTCTTCTCGCCGAGCTCCCGGTCGGGGATCTGGGAGGTGACGGCCTGGGTCTTGGAGATCTTCTTGGACTCCAGGCGCTCGCGCTCGAGCATGTTCTTGAAGTCCATGTTGCCGCCGACGTTCAGCTGCATCGTGCGGTCCAGGATGACACCGCGGTCCTCGAACAGCTTCGCCATGACGCGGTGCGTGATGGTGGCGCCGACCTGCGACTTGATGTCGTCACCGACGATCGGGACGCCCGCCTCGGTGAACTTGTCCGCCCACTCCTTGGTGCCTGCGATGAAGACCGGGAGGGCGTTGACGAAGGCGACCTTGGCGTCGATGGCGCACTGCGCGTAGAACTTCGCCGCGTCCTCGGAGCCCACGGGCAGGTAGCAGACGAGGACGTCGACCTGCTTGTCCTTGAGGACCTGGACGACGTCGACCGGCTCCTCGGCGGACTCCTCGATGGTGGCGCGGTAGTACTTGCCGAGGCCGTCGAGGGTGTGGCCGCGCTGGACGGTCACACCGGTGGAGGGCACGTCGCAGATCTTGATCGTGTTGTTCTCGGAGGCGCCGATGGCGTCCGCGAGGTCCAGGCCGACCTTCTTCGCATCGACGTCGAAGGCGGCGACGAACTCGACGTCACGCACGTGGTACTCGCCGAACTGCACGTGCATGAGGCCCGGGACCTTGGAGGCCGGGTCGGCGTCCTTGTAGTACTCGACGCCCTGCACCAGCGACGCGGCGCAGTTGCCCACGCCGACGATGGCTACGCGAACCGAACCCATTGGCGGTTGCTCCCTGTGTGTACTCGGTGAAGCCCCGACGGGACCTCACGTGACGGTGTCGTCGGGCGTATCCGGCCGGGAAGGCTCCCCGGGCCGGGGCAGGCCGCCCGTCGCTCCAGTTGTGGTGTCCTGCTGAGCGGTTCCCCCGGCGGCGGAGCCCTTGAGGTCCCGTCCGGCCCGCTCGCTCTCGATGAGCTCGTTCAGCCAGCGCACTTCGCGCTCCACGGACTCCATCCCGTGGCGCTGGAGCTCGAGTGTGTAGTCGTCGAGGCGCTCCCGGGTGCGCGCGAGGGAGGCGCGCATCTTCTCCAGGCGCTCCTCCAGCCGGCTGCGGCGGCCCTCGAGCACGCGCATGCGTACATCGCGCGAGGTCTGCCCGAAGAAGGCGAACCGCGCGGCGAAGTGCTCGTCGTCGTACGCGTCGGGGCCCGTCTGGGAGAGCAGCTCCTCGAAGTGCTCCTTACCTTCCGCCGTCAGCCGGTAGACGATCTTGGCGCGGCGCCCCGCGAGCGGAGCGGCCAGGGCGTCCTCGGAGGTGTTCCCCGGCTCCTCGGTCAACCAGCCGCTCGCGACCAGCGTCTTGAGGCAGGGGTAGAGGGTCCCGTAGCTGAACGCACGGAACACACCCAGCGACGTATTGAGCCGTTTACGCAGTTCATAGCCGTGCATCGGAGACTCGCGGAGCAGGCCGAGAACGGCGAACTCGAGGATCCCGGAACGCCGGCCCATCGTCGCCTCCTCTCTGCCGCGACCCGGATTGGCGGGAGCCACCCGGGTGCCGTGACGGTCTTTATGTCGCGCTGATGTATCGACTCGATACATCACGACGATAGAACGACCCTCCGTATGCGACAAGGGTGGACAGGGTGAACGGGATCACATCACCGATTCGCCGGAGGCAAGTTGCCTGATTTGGGGTGAACTTCGAGGTTTGAGTGATTTTGGCGGTGCGTAGTCTGTGCGCCATGCACACCACCGGGAACCGAGTGACGCTCGGGGACGTCCTCGTCCTCGGTGCAGTACGGGTGAATGCGCGACCGACCACATCCGTACTTCGGGGGGACCGGAAACCAGCCGCCGTTTCCAGGCGCGCAAGGGTGCGCCTGCCCGAGGAGTAATCGTTCGATGAGCGAGCACCGTCGCAAACCGCCGCAGCCGCAGGAAGGCGGACGTGCCGCGGCCCGACGCGGCCAGTCCGGTGCGTCCTCCGGCCGCCGCGCGGCACCGCGAGGCGCCACCGGATCTCCTGCCGACTCCTATGGGACCGGATCCTATGGGTCGGCCTCCCCCGGCGCGGGGAGTGCGGAGCGCACATACGGCAGCCGTGCCGAGGCTCGGCGGGCCGCCCAGAGAGGCGCAGGCCGGCGCCGAGGGGCCGACCCCGGCGGGCCGAACGGGCCCGGACGTGGCAGAGGGCGCTCGTCGCCTCCCGGCAAGAAGCGGTTCATCGACTACCCGCGTGCCGACAAGTACGGCTGGCGTCGCTGGACGCCGTCCTGGAAGCTCGTGACGGGCCTGTTCATCGGCTTCCTCGGGAGCCTAGTGCTGGTGGCGGGGATCGGGTACAAGATGGTGGCCGTGCCGAACATCGCTCTGGCCGCGACCGCGCAGAACAACGTGTACTACTGGTCCGACGGCAGCGAGATGGTGCGTACCGGCGGTGAGGTCAACCGCCAGATCGTCAACCTCTCGGACATCCCCAAGGCGATGCAGTACGCCGTCGTCTCCCAGGAGAACAAGACCTTCTACACCGACAGCGGCATCGACCCCAAGGGCATCGCCCGTGCGGTCTTCAACATGGCCACGGGTGGCCAGACACAGGGTGGCTCCACCATCACCCAGCAGTACGTGAAGAACGCACGGCTCGACGACCAGTCGCAGACGATCTCCCGCAAGTTCAAGGAGATCTTCATCTCGATCAAGGTGGGCGCGACGGTCAAGAAGGACGAGATCATGGCGGGCTACCTCAACTCCGCCTACTACGGCCGGGGCGCCTACGGGATCCAGGCGGCGGCGCACGCGTACTTCAACAAGGACGCCGCCCAGATGAACCCGGGCGAGTGCGCCTTCCTGGCGGCGATGCTCAAGGGCGCGACCTACTACGACCCGGCGGGCTCGGTCTCGATCGACCCGGCCGCCACCCCCGACGCGAACAAGAGGCGTGCCCTGGCGCAGATGCAGGACACGCTCACCAAGATGGTCAAGTACGGGCATCTGAGCGCGGCGGTGCGGGCTCAGTACACCGCTCTCCCGAAGGTGCAGAGCCCGCGGGCCAACACCCGACTGAGCGGCCAGATCGGCTACCTTGTCGACCTTGCCAAGTCGTATCTGATCCACAACACGAAGATCACCGCTGAAAAGCTGCAGCAGGGCGGATACGAGATCCACACGACCTTCGACAAGAAGAAGGTCGAGGAACTGAAGACCGCGGTGCAGAACGTCCAGAAGGCCAACATCAAGCCCAAGCTCCGACCGAAGACGGACAGGTTCGTCCAGTTCGGCGGGGCCTCCGTGGACCCGAACACGGGCGCCATCAAGGCGATCTACGGCGGCGAGGACTGGACCAAGCACTTCACCAACAACGCCGACGCCACCGGCGCCCAGGTGGGCTCGACGTTCAAGCCGTTCGTGCTCGCGGCGGCCATGCGTGACGGCGTCCGCAACCCGCACGGCGACCCGTCGCAGGCACAGGACGAACGCACACAGGTCTCGCCCCAGAGCCGCTTCAGCGGCCAGAACAACCTCAAGATCAAGGAATACAACGGGGACGTCTGGAAGAACGAGAAGGGCGAGGAGTGGCTGCAGAGCAACGACGGCCACGAGTCCTACGGCACCCCGCCCAGCTACATGATCGACCTGCGCGAGGCGATGCGGGAGTCGGTGAACTCCGCCTTCGTGCAGCTCGGCATGGACGTGGGCCTGGACAAGGTGAAGCAGTCCGCGCTGGACGCGGGCCTGTTGCCGGGCAGTCTGACCGGTACCACCTACCCGTCCTTCTCCATCGGCATCTCCGACCCCAGCGCCATCCGCATGGCGGGCGCGTACTCGACCTTCGCCGCCAGTGGCAAGCAGAACGACCCGTTCTCGGTCTCGAAGGTCGAGGACAAGGACGGGCCGGTCTATGAGCACAAGAGCCAGACCAAGCAGGCCTTCAGCGAGAACGTCGCCAACAACGTCACCGACGTGCTGAAGACCGTGGTCGAGAAGGGCACGGGCACCAACGCCCAGCTGCCCGGCCGTGACGTGGCCGGCAAGACCGGTACCACGGACGGCAACAAGTCGGCCTGGTTCGTCGGCTACACCCCGCAGCTGTCCACCGCGATCAGCATGTTCCGGATGGACGACAACGCGAACAACAAGTCGCGCACGTTCCTGAAGATGTACGGCACGGGTGGCCAGGAGAAGATCCACGGCGCCTCGTTCCCCGCGGAGATCTGGCACGACTACATGCTGCAGGCCCTGCAGGGCCAGCCGGCGCAGCAGTTCCCGGCTCCCCAGCCCATCGGTGAGATCGTCAACGCCGCGCCCAGCCCCACGCCCACCCCCTCGGTCACCCAGAGCCAGGAGTCGAGCCCGACGCCGTCGCCCACGCCGAGTCAGACCCTGACCAGCCCGACGCCCACACCGACCCGTTCGAACTGCGGCTTCTTCGCCTGCCCCGGCACCGGAGGCCAGACGGGCAACGGCGGTACGGACGGTGGTGTCACCCCGTCGCCGACACCGACCGACACGAGTGGCACCAGCAACGGCGGCACAGGCACGACCAGAGGCAATGGCAACGGAGGGTTCTTCGGAGGATCGACAGGCTAGCTACTGAGGTCGCAGGCGTGTGTCGTCAGGGCGAGCTGGGTTCCGGCAAGGCATCCGCCGATGAGGTCGGGCCCGTATTGGACCTGGCGCAGTCCCCGCCGGAGGGTGCGCATCAGGTGGACGGGGTCGGTGAAGACGGTGTCGGCCTGGCAGCGCCTGCGAAGCCGGAACCAGATGCACTCGACCTGGTTCAGTTGCGGGGCGCGTACGGCGGCAGGTAGTGGACGGTGATCCAGTGCTGGGCGTCGATGAACACGCGTATGCGGCGGTCACGGTGGACAATGAGATTGTCCCAGATCAGGACGATCGGCTGGCTGGGCTGCGTGGGCCGTGATGAGAAGGTGGCGGTAGTGGGTCCACGCGAAGCTGCGTCGTTCGCCCCTTTTATGCTCCGGGTAGATCATTGCCCGGTAGATGAGCCGCGAACGCTCGCCGGGTTTGACTAGGCCCTGGCCTAGTCAAACCCGGCGCTGGGAGCGTCCCCTCACCGTGATGGAGGCGCTGGCACCGAACCGTTCGGTGGCCACTCCATCCGGTCCGCCCGCGAAACGCCTGCCGTTCGGGCGTCAGCCCACCACCCTTGCGAATACCTCATGCAAGCGGCAACCGCGACGATTACACACTGGCAGACGTCAACGACATCGCGCTCACACTTGGCGGGTAGTCTGCTGGATTTACTCCAAAATTCCACTATCGGACTTTGCGGACAGTCTGTGTTGACAGGTCGCGAACAATTTCATAAGATCGCAAAGTCGTCGGGTCGGACTTGTAGAGGTCCTTCAGCGCTTGGGGGGCATTGCAGTTTCTCGGCGAGACGGGGTCCCAGTGCATCACGCTAGGACCCCGCATCTCTTTCGCCGCATCATCGCGAGAAGGGCTAAATCAGTGACGAAGTCCATTTCTTCCACCGCTCCTCTGTGGAGAACCCGGAGTAACGTCAGCAAGTTTGTCGCTATTGGAGCGCTTACGGCAGCGGCCATTGGCCTTGCTGCTCCCACGGCAAGTGCCAGCTACGAGTCCACTTGGAAAAGAGGCTGCCGTGGTTACTGGTACAGCACATCCGGCCACGGCTACTGCAAGGGTGCTACTGCCAACGGGTATTACAGTGCGAAATACGACTGTGCGTCTGAAGCTGACTCGTACGGCGGCGACGTTCTTACGCCGGGGTACGTGGGTAAATTCACTTCGTTTGAGTGCATCTTCTCCATCAACAAGACCACAGTCACGGCGCCGTACTAGTCACCTACGGATAGGGAACTAGCTCGGTAGGAAACTCTCGTGGGGCCGCTTCAAGAGCGGCCCCATCGCCTTTTGGAGACCTGTATTGCCCTCCCCTTTCGTGCGACTCACCGGGCTCAGCCAGGGCTATGGCCACCGCCCAGTCATAGATGAGCTGAGTCTGACGATCAGCCCTGGAGTGACCGGATTGCTCGGTCCCAATGGCGCCGGCAAGACAACGCTGCTACGTACGCTCAGCACGGTCACACCTCCTCAGGTCGGAAGCCTGGAACTTTTCGATGAGGAAATAAAGACAGAGGCCGCAGCGCGCCGTGTCCGACGAAGAATTGGCTACTTGCCGCAAGAATTCGGCTACTATCCGAATTTCTCAGTTGCCGAATTCGTTCGTTACTGTGCATGGTTGCGAGAGGTGCCGGAAGGCCAGGCCGAAGCCGCTACTGATCACGCAATAGCGTCAGTCGGCCTTGGCGGCCGCGCCCGAGACAAAATGAAGTCGCTTTCCGGTGGAATGCTCCGCCGCGTAGGGATTGCCGCTGCCATTGTCGGCAATCCCTCACTGGTGCTCCTTGACGAGCCTACAATTGGACTCGACCCTGCCCAACGTCTGGATTTCCGCGAACTTATTAGGTCTCTCGCACGAGACGGAATAGCGGTTTTGCTCAGCACGCACTTGGTGGAAGACATAGGGGCAGCCTGCGACGAGGTGCTCGTTCTACATGGGGGGCAGATCAGGTATCGAGGCGCCCCAAAGGGTCTTTCTGAGATCGGCGCCGAATCGGCTCCTGGTGACAGTCCACTGGAACGCGGCTACATGACTGTCCTCACGTCAACTACGGGCGTTCGGGGGTCTGCATGCTGAAGGTTTATCGCATTGAGCTGCGGCGTTCTCCGCTATTGGCGGCATTCCCCTTGCTAATTACAGTAGATTTGGCAGTTCTGTTCGGGCGCTCTCGCTATTGGGTGGGTGTATGGCCTGAGGCCAGTGCTGCCGCCCAACTGGTTACACTCTTTCTCGGGCCGGTTCTGGCGGCAGTCTCCGCATGGCAGGCAGGGCGATCGTCTCGGGCAGAAATGCCAGAGTTCCTGCTGGCAGCCGCTCGCCCGGCTTGGATTATCGAGATTGCCCGTCTCGCAGCTACTCTCACCATGGGATTCTCGGCTTATGCGTTCGGGGCCGTCGTAGCCGCCGTCGTGTCGTTTTCGGATGCGGGGCCGGGATTCCTCTGGCCGTCTTATCTCTTGCTGGGGGCTGCGACGCTTACTATGTTCGCCGCAGTGGGACACTTGGCTGGTAGATATTGGCCGTCGCCTGCTTTCACCCCTGTAATTTGCGCTTTGGGAGGGTTCGTACTACTCCTTGCCGTTGGTCAAAGCTACGGTATATTCGTCATTTCGGGTTCGCCGTCCGAGACCGCGCGCACCCTTCCTATAGTACTTCGGCTCTTGCTGGCGGCGTTGCTCGCTGCGCTAGCTGTTCTGGCTCCCGAGCTACCACATAGGCATAGAGATTTGCCAAGACGGCCTCTTCCTGCGACGAAAAATCGCGGGTTCTTCTTCGGCGTAGTCATATGCTGTCTGGCAGTGCTTGCGGCGTTTCCCGCTGCTGGCCCCATACACACGGACAGGAAAGCTTCGGAGGCAGAGGAACTCTGTGCTCGTGCGACAGATGCAGCACCTCAGGTGTGCGTTTGGCCGGAGCATCGCAAGTACCTTGCGAGACTCACGGCGATGGCTCAGCGACTAAAGGATGTGCCTCAATCCTGGGTGCGCACGCCGAGCACCTTCTATGAGGAAGGTTTGCGATCAACCTCGCACGGTGATGCAGGGTTCGATATCCCCGAGGGCCGCGTACGCGGTGCCGCTGTTGCCATGGCTGGGCAGGTATCATCCCTTTCTTTCCGTAGTTGCCTTCCCCCTGAGAACGCTGTCCGCGCATGGGACGCAGCCAACCGCATTGATCTCTGGTTGGAGTATCGGGCCATGGGAGAGGATCCGAAGAGGGCCGATGAGGGAATGCATGTGACCGGTGTTGGGAATGCGCAAGAGGTCGCAGCGCGTGCAGTTCAACTGCCGGAGAGAGAGCAACGTAAGTGGATCTCGCGAGAGCGGGAACAACTTCGTAAGGTCGGGTGCCCTGCTTGAAGTACCTTACACCTACGAGTGCGATACTTTACATTCGGGTCCACCGCACGGGTATCGTCATTTTGGGCATCACTATCGTTGCGCTACTCTCCGCCTTCCTGGGCGGTGTTCGTTTTCCCGTTCCCGCCCTAGGGGAGAGTGCAGTGTCGAGTGGGATTCCATTCCGCCGTGAGCTTCCTTTGCTCTCGGCAGTCTTTTCTGCTGGTTCGCTAAGCGGATCCATGCCGGAGCAAGAGGTCATGGCTGGCCCTCGTGTACGCTGTGTTCGGCTGATCCATTTTGCTGGTCTCGCAGCCGTCGTGTGTGCTGTGTCATGGCTGATCGAATCCATTGCGGTGGGTCCAGAACTCGGTGGCATCTTCGCGCGATCATTTCTTGTGTGGTTGGGGCTTGCTATCCTTTCCGCGCGCTTTCTTCGGCAAGAACTGATATGGGTCCTTCCGCTGGTTTCTGTTTTCCCTCTCGTGTGGTTCAGCGATGGAGCCGTATGGGATTGGACAGCGGCTCCTCTCTCCAGCCCCGTTGCCTGGGTCACAGCCGGACTGAGCCTGATTTCCGGAGTAGCTAGCCTGGAGGTGACATCATGGAGAATCCGGAGCCTTAGACTGCTCCTGCGTCGAACCGGGTGAACGTCACGTTGCGCTATGAGATGACGGGTCCCTGAAACAGGACCGGAGACTACCGACCTTTAATTGGTGCGGCTGCGTGGGAGTGTGATAGATCGTCGGGTAAGCGATGCACCGGTGACATGCGGTACGCACAAGGACCAGGGTCGGAGCGGTGGCGGGTGTGCCGGATGTGGGCGAAGCTTCGCTGTGCCTGTCCAGGATGCGTGCCGTGCGTGCGATGCGGAGCTCAGGCACCTACGGCAGGATGTCCGCATGCCCCGTGCTGAATTGACGCAAGCGAGCGCGCACGAGCCCGAGCCGGTGCGGCCGACCAGGCAGGACAAGGTCGCCGCGGCCGGCAGCGAGCTGATCGGCGGTCCCGTCGGGCGGCGCGCCCTGCCAGGGACGTCCTGGTGGACCCCCGTGCGGATCGTCGCGCTCGTCGCGATCGGCATGTTCGCCCTCGGGCTGGTCCAGAAGGCGCCCTGCTATCACAGCGCCTGGTTCTTCGGTGCGAGCTCGCAGTACACGAAGGCCTGCTACTCGGACATTCCGCACCTCTACCAGGGGCGCGGATTCGCCGACGGTCTCGTGCCCTACTTCGACAAGCTCCCCGGCGACATGCCGTACCTCGAGTACCCGGTGCTGACCGGCGTGTTCATGGAGGTGGCCGCCTGGTTCACCCCGGGCAGCGGATCGATCCAGCACCAGGAGCAGTGGTACTGGATGGTCAACGCCGGGATGCTGATGGTGTGCGCGGCCGTCATCGCCGTCTGTGTGGCCCGGACGCACGCCCGGCGGCCGTGGGACGGCCTGCTGGTCGCGCTGGCGCCGGCCTTCGTGCTGACCGCCACCATCAACTGGGACCTGCTGGCGGTCGCTCTGACGGCCGCCGCGATGCTGATGTGGTCCCGGGGACGCTCGCTCGCCTTCGGCGTCCTGCTGGGGCTCGCCACGGCCGCCAAGCTGTATCCCGTCTTCCTGCTGGGTCCGCTGCTCGTGCTGTGCTGGCGTGCGGGCAAGTGGCGGGACTTCGGCAAGGCCCTGGCGGCCGCGGTCGTCGCCTGGCTGGTGGTGAACCTGCCGGTGATGGCCTTCGCCACCGACGGCTGGTGGCAGTTCTACAAGTTCAGCCATGACCGGGGCGTCGACTTCGGGTCCTTCTGGCTGATCTGGGCCCAGAACACCAGCAATCCGCCCAGCACCGACTTCGTCAACACCACGGCCACGCTGCTGGTCCTGCTGTCCTTCCTCGGCATCGCGGCCCTGACGCTGACCGCACCGCGCCGGCCGCGCTTCGCGCAGCTGGCCTTCCTGGTGGTGGCGGCCTTCATCCTCACCAACAAGGTCTACTCGCCGCAGTACGTCCTGTGGCTGGTCCCGCTGGCCGTGCTGGCCCGCCCGAAGTGGCGGGACTTCCTGATCTGGCAGGCCTGCGAGGTGGCGTACTTCCTCGGGATCTGGATGTACCTCGCGTACACGACCAGCGGCGACGCCCACAAGGGCCTGCCGACTGCCGGCTACCACTGGGCCATTGCCGTGCACCTGCTGGGCACGCTGTACCTGTGCGCGATCGTCGTGCGCGACATCCTCATGCCGGAGCGGGACGTGGTGCGCCGGGCCGGGGACGACGACCCCTCGGGCGGTGTGCTCGACGGCGCGGAGGATGTCTTCGTCCTCGGTGGCGCGGCCCATCCGCCGCGCCACGCGGCCCACTTCGACGGGCCGCAGGTGGAGTGGGGCAGCCGGGAAGCGATCTCCCCCCAGGACGGTTCGCCCTGAGCGAACAGGGCTCTCGGGGAGTCCTACGGGAAGTCCCCCGGGGGGTCCTGTGCGAAAGGCCGTACACGGTGCCTGCCGTGTACGGCCTTTGGCGTGCCAGGAGTGTGGCGGGGGTTTCTCAGTGGCTCACCTGGCGGGGTCTCAGCGGTCCACGAGCCGGTCGTACTGCGTGGTGGTGTGCCGCAGATGGGCCACCAGCTCGTCGCCGACCTTCGGCTCCGGGGCGTCCGAGGGCACGAACAGGATCGAGACCTGCATGTGCGGCGGCTCGGCGAACCAGCGCTGCTTGCCGCCCCAGACGAACGGGGAGAGGTTCCGGTTCACCGTGGCCAGGCCGGCCCGTGCGACACCCTTGGCGCGCGGCATGACGCCGTGCAGCGCCTTCGGGGCCTCCAGGCCCACCCCGTGCGAGGTGCCGCCCGCCACGACCACCAGGAAGCCGTCCGAGGCCGCCTTCTGCTGCCGGTAGCCGAAGCGGTCGCCCTTGGCGACGCGCGTGACGTCCAGGACCGCGCCGCGGTACTCGGTGGCCTCGTGGTCGCCGAGCCACAGCCGGGTGCCGATGCGGGCGCGGAAGCGGGTCTGCGGGAACTGCTGCTGCAGCCGGGCCAGTTCCTCGGCCTTGAGGTGGCTGACGAACATCGTGTGCAGCGGCAGCCGGGCCGCGCGCAGCCGGTCCATCCAGCCGATGACCTCCTCGACGGCGTCGGAGCCGTCGGTGCGGTCCAGCGGCAGGTGCAGGGCGAAGCCCTCCAGGCGGATGTTCTCGATGGCGGCGTGCAGCTGCGGCAGGTCCTGCTCGCTGATGCCGTGCCGCTTCATCGAGGACATCACCTCGATGACGACGCGGGCGCCGACGAGGCCGTAGACCCCGTCGACCGACGACACCGAGCGGATCACCCGGTCGGGCAGCGGCACGGGCTCCTCGCCGCGCCGGTAGGGCGTCAGCACCAGCAGGTCACCGCTGAAGAAGTCCTTTATGCGAGCGGCCTCGTAGGTCGTGCCGACGGCGAGGACGTCCGAGCCCATCCGGGTGGCCTCCTCCGCCAGTCGCTCGTGACCGAAGCCGTAGCCGTTGCCCTTGCAGACCGGGACGAGTCCCGGGAACTGCTCCTGGACGTGCTTGTGATGCGCCCGCCAGCGCGCGGTGTCGACGTAGAGGGTGAGCGCCATGGCCGGACCCGGAACCTTTCTCGTGGGCAGGGGTGTCAGGTGGGGAGCTGCCGGCAGCGTCGAACGACGTCGGCGGTGCCGCAGCGCGGACGCCAGGTCAGCGGCGCGACATGTAGATGTCGAGCGCCTTGTGGAGCAGCTTGTTCAGCGGGAAGTCCCACTCGCCGAGGTACTCGGCGGCCTGCCCGCCCGTGCCGACCTTGAACTGGATCAGACCGAAGAGGTGGTCCGTCTCGTCCAGCGAGTCGGAGATGCCGCGCAGGTCGTAGACCGTGGCGCCGAGCGCGTAGGCATCGCGCAGCATGCGCCACTGCATGGCGTTCGAGGGCCGGACCTCACGGCCGATGTTGTCGGAGGCGCCGTAGGAGTACCAGACGTGTCCGCCGACGATCAGCATCGTCGCCGCGGCCAGGTTCACGCCGTTGTGCCGGGCGAAGTACAGCCGCATGCGGTTGGGGTCCTCGGTGTTGAGGGCCGACCACATGCGCTGGAAGTACGACAGCGGGCGGGGCCGGAAGTGGTCGCGTACGGCCGTGATCTCGTACAGCCGCTGCCACTCCTCGAGGTCCTGGTAGCCGCCCTGGACGACCTCGACGCCGGCCTTCTCGGCCTTCTTGATGTTGCGGCGCCACAGCTGGTTGAAGTTCTTGTGCACCTCCTCCAGGGACCGGCCGGCGAGCGGCACCTGGAAGACGTAGCGGGGCTGGACGTCGCCGAAGCCGGCGCCGCCGTCCTCGCCCTGCTGCCAGCCCATGCGGCGCAGCTTGTCGGCGACCTCGAAGGCACGCGGCTCGATGAAGTCGGCCTCCAGGTCGCGCAGACGCTTGACGTCCCCGTCCTGGATGCCCCTCTTGATGGACTCGGCGTTCCAGCGCCGGATGACCACCGGCGGGCCCATCTTCACCGAGAACGCGCCCTGCTGCTTCAGGTGCGCCAGCATCGGCTGGATCCAGTCGTCAAGGTTCGGCGCGAACCAGTTGATGACCGGGCCCTCGGGCAGATAGGCGAGGTACCGCTTGATCTTGGGCAGCTGGCGGTACAGGACGAGGCCCGCGCCGACCATCTCGCCGGTACGGTCGTCGAACCAGCCGAGGTTCTCCGAGCGCCACTCCGCCTTGACGTCCGCCCACGCCGGAACCTGCATGTGACTCGCCGCGGGCAGGCTCTGGATGTAGGCCAGATGCTGCTCTCGACTGATGGTCCTCAGGGTCAGGCTCATTCGGGGCGCTCCTCGGGCTGGCGTGTCCCCATGGGTACAGGGGCTCCGGCTCTCGCGCCAGAGCCTACTGCGCCCGGGGAGCGCGCAGACTGGCCGTACGCAACCTTCGCCCCGGCCTGTCGGCCGCCGGGGCGTTGCGTGTGGCCGTACGGGCGGCGTCCGCGGCGTTCGGCGGACGCCGCCGGTCGTGAGCGGCCGTGGTGCCCGGTACCGGCTAGAAGATGCCGCCGAACAGACCGCCGTACGCCAGGCCGAGGTAGAAGCCGACGGCCGAGGCGCCGAGGCCGAGGATCAGCCCGAAGCGCTCGCGCGTCGTCACCGAGATCCACTGGCCGTACGCGCCGGTGAGGATGCCCACCAGACCTGCCCAGGAGCTCAGCAGGTGCAGGCTGTGGAAGAAGAGTCCGGTGATGAAGGCGATCACACCCAGCACCAGGGTCACCACGAGCAGGGCGTCCTGGAGGGGATGGGGCTTGCCGTCCGTGGCGAGCAGGCCGTTGCTGCCTGCTGCGGCGTTCGGTCGCATCGTCTGTGCCATGGGGCACCTCCTGCGAAAGTCGGCGCATCGTAGCGCCATACACACCCGAGGTGTCCAGGTTGACGGGTCCTGCGGCCCGATTTCAACCGGAGCGGCGGTGCAGGTACTCTGTACCGTCTGCACCGGTGTCTGCCCGGACCGAATGTCAGGACAGCCTGGAGATCGGCCTGAAGACTCCGCCGACTGGCCGCGATTGTCAGTGGCGGCTGTTTTACTGGCAAACACTGTTGCGTACGCATCACAACCCTCCTGCCACGGAACGACCGTGGCCGCTGAGTCCAAAGGAGGTGGGTTCCACATGCGTCACTACGAGGTGATGGTCATCCTCGACCCCGATCTCGAGGAGCGTTCTGTCTCCCCGCTGATCGAGAACTTCCTTTCTGTCGTCCGTGACGGTGGCGGAAAGGTCGAGAAGGTCGACACCTGGGGCCGTCGTCGTCTCGCGTACGAGATCAAGAAGAAGCCCGAGGGCATCTACTCGGTCATCGACCTGCAGGCCGAGCCTGGGGTCGTCAAGGAGCTCGACCGCCAGATGAACCTGAACGAGTCGGTCCTCCGGACCAAGGTCCTCCGCCCCGAGACCCACTGAGCTCTCCCGCTCAGCTGATCTCGGGTTTCGAGTAGCACCAAGCAGCCAGCAGCACACCCGCCGAGAGGTTCCCCATGGCAGGCGAGACCGTCATCACGGTCGTCGGCAATCTTGTCGACGACCCCGAGCTGCGCTTCACCCCCTCCGGTGCGGCGGTCGCGAAGTTCCGTGTCGCGTCCACGCCCCGCACCTTCGACCGCCAGACGAACGAGTGGAAGGACGGCGAGAGCCTCTTCCTGACCTGCTCGGTCTGGCGCCAGGCGGCGGAGAACGTCGCCGAGTCGCTCCAGCGAGGCATGCGCGTCATCGTGCAGGGCCGGCTGAAGCAGCGGTCCTACGAGGACCGCGAGGGCGTCAAGCGCACGGTCTACGAGCTGGACGTCGAGGAAGTCGGCGCCAGCCTGCGCAATGCCACGGCCAAGGTCACCAAGACCGCCGGCCGCGGCGGCCAGGGCCAGGGCGGTTACGGCGGCGGTGGCGGCCAGGGTGGCGGGGGCTGGGGCGGTGGCTCCGGCGGCGGCCAGCAGGCCGGCGGTGCTCCTGCCGACGACCCGTGGGCGACCGGCGCTCCCGCCGGTGGCAACCAGGGCGGCGGTGGCTGGGGCGGCGGCTCCGGCTCCGGCTCCGGCGGCGGTGGCGGCTACTCGGACGAGCCCCCCTTCTAGGCGGGCCGCACCCAAACTTCTTGATCACACAGGAGAAACACCATGGCGAAGCCGCCTGTGCGCAAGCCTAAGAAGAAGGTCTGCGCTTTCTGCAAGGACAAGGTCACGTACGTGGACTACAAGGACACGAACATGCTGCGGAAGTTCATTTCCGACCGCGGCAAGATCCGTGCCCGCCGCGTGACCGGCAACTGCACGCAGCACCAGCGTGACGTCGCCACGGCCGTGAAGAACAGCCGTGAGATGGCGCTGCTGCCCTACACCTCCACCGCGCGCTAAGGGAAGGATGAGCCACTCATGAAGATCATCCTCACCCACGAGGTCTCCGGCCTCGGTGCCGCGGGCGACGTCGTCGACGTCAAGGACGGTTACGCTCGCAACTACCTGATCCCGCGGAAGTTCGCGATCCGCTGGACCAAGGGTGGCGAGAAGGACGTCGAGCAGATCCGTCGCGCTCGCAAGATCCACGAGATCCAGACCATCGAGCAGGCCAACCAGGTCAAGGCCCAGCTCGAGGGCGTGAAGGTCCGTCTGGCCGTCCGCTCCGGCGACTCCGGCCGTCTCTTCGGTTCCGTCACCCCGGCCGACATCGCTTCGGCGATCAAGGCCTCCGGTGGCCCCGAGGTCGACAAGCGGCGCATCGAACTGTCCGCTCCGATCAAGACCCTGGGCGCCCACGAGACGTCCGTGCGTCTGCACCCCGAGGTTGCCGCCAAGGTCAACATCGAGGTCGTCGCGGGCTGATCGCCGCGGTCGGCTTGAACAGCTGACGGAAGGGCCGTGCCCACCGGGCACGGCCCTTCCGTGTTTCACGTGAAACACCGCTCAGCGCGTCGCGCCGGTCACCAGCCAGCGGCCCGAACGGGCGCGCAGCCCCAAGGTCAGCATCCGCACGGTCATCATGAGCGTCATCGCTCCCCACAGGGCGGCGAGCCCTCCGCCGAGCACCGGAACAAGAAGCGCGGCGGGGGTGAAGACCGCCAGGGTGAGCAGCATCGCCCAGGCCAGGTAGGGGCCGTCGCCGGCGCCCATCAGTACTCCGTCGAGGACGAAGACGACGCCGCAGACCGGCTGGGAGAGCGCCACTGTCAGCAGCGCCGGAAGGGCCGTGTCCTGCACTGCGGAGTCGCTGGTGAACAGGGGCAGGAACACCGGCCGTGCCACGATCACGAGCAGGCCGAGGACCACCCCGGTCGCGATGCCCCACTGCACCATGCGGCGGCAGGCTGCGCGGGCGCCGCCGGTGTCGCCTGAGCCCAGAAAGCGGCCGATGATGGCCTGCCCGGCGATCGCGATGGCGTCGAGGGCGAAGGCGAGCAGGCTCCATAGGGACAGGATGATCTGGTGGGCTGCGATGTCCGCGTCGCCGAGGCGTGCCGCGACCGCTGTGGCGATCATCAGGATCGCCCGCAGGGACAGCGTACGGACGAGCAGCGGAGCACCGGCCTGCGCGGAGGCCCTGATACCGACGGTGTCCGGGCGAAGTGAGGCGCCGTGCCTGCGGGCTCCACGGAGGACCACGGTGAGATAGACCGCGGCCATGCCGCACTGCGCGATGACGGTGCCCCAGGCCGATCCCGCGATGCCGAGTCCGGCGCCGTAGACCAGCGCGGCGTTGAGGACGGCGTTGGCGACGAAGCCGGCGACGGCGACATGGAGCGGTGTCCTCGTGTCCTGCAGTCCGCGCAGGACGCCCGTGGCGGCGAGCACGACGAGCATGGCCGGGATGCCCAGGGCGGAGATGCGCAGATACGTGGTCGCATACGGGGCGGCCGTGTGCGAGGCGCCGAAGAGGTCCACCAGAGAGGGCGCGGTGGGCAGGACGACCGCGATGACGACGGCGCCCAGCAGCAGCGCCAGCCAGATGCCGTCCATGCCCTGGCGGATGGCGGCCTGGAGGTCGTCGGCGCCGACACGCCGGGCGACGGCCGCCGTGGTGGCGTAGGCGAGGAAGACGAAGACACTGACGGCGGTCGTCAGGAGGGCCGACGCGACGCCGAGGCCGGCGAGCTGGGCCGTGCCGAGGTGACCGACGATCGCGCTGTCGGCCATCACGAAGAGCGGCTCGGCGACGAGTGCGCCGAAGGCCGGGACGGCCAGTGCGACGATCTCTCGGTCGTGCTGCCGCCGGGTCGGCGAAGGGCGCGCGGGGGCCTGTGTCATGAGCACCAATCTAATCGTCCACAGGTAAGAGATGCAAAGTCATAGTGACCCTTACTTAGCGTCTCGTGGTGCGCACTTGTGCGTACCGTTCGAAGCGATCTTGATCCGACTGGGGAGTTTTTTCTTCTGCACAGCCGGTGGACGGGAAAGTCCCAGGTCAAGCCTTGTCTCCGGAGAGTGGCGAGGTCTTGTTCACAGCGCTGTCCACCGGGTCGTGCACAGGTTTCGCGGAGTTCTCCACAGCATCCGGGCCGTCGTCCACATGGCCTGTGGATAACCAGATTGGCTGACGGAGCCCTGGGGCCTACCGTGGTCCGGCGCCCGCTCCGTCCGCCGACTTCCAAACCATCACAAACCTGACGCGGCACAAGTGGAGTTGGGCCTCTCATTTGTCAGTGCCGTGCCGTAGAAAAGAGAGGCACGGCGAGGTCCGCTCGGCGGACGGGAGGAGGCTGCTCGGTGAGCATTTCCGAGCCCTTGGACGACCCGTGGGCCGACAGCGGGCCCGGTGATCGTCTGCCCGCCTCCCGCCGGCGGCCCGACGGCGGCCGCGGCCGCGACGAGCAGCACGAACGAGGGCCGGAGAGCGGTGCGTGGGAGGGTGCGGGCTCGTCCTTCGAGCGGGTGCCCCCGCAGGACCTCGACGCGGAGCAGTCCGTCCTCGGCGGAATGCTGCTGTCCAAGGACGCCATCGCCGACGTCGTCGAGATCCTCAAGGGCCACGACTTCTACAAGCCGGCGCACGAGACGATCTACCAGGCGATCCTCGACGTCTATGCCAAGGGCGAGCCGGCCGACCCCATCACGATCGCCGCCGAGCTCACCAAGCGGGGCGAGATCAACAAGGTGGGCGGCGCGTCCTACCTGCACTCACTCGTACAGACCGTGCCCACGGCGGCGAACGCCGCGTACTACGCCGAGATCGTCCACGAGCGCGCGGTCCTGCGCCGCCTCGTCGAGGCCGGCACGCGGATCACCCAGATGGGATACGCGGCGGACGACGACGTCGACGAGATCGTCAACCGCGCCCAGGCCGAGATCTACGCGGTCACCGAGCAGCGCACCAGCGAGGACTACCTTCCGCTGGGCGACATCATGGAGGGCGCGCTCGACGAGATCGAGGCGATCGGCTCGCGCAGCGGGGAGATGACCGGTGTGCCCACCGGCTTCACCGACTTCGACTCGCTGACCAACGGCCTGCACCCCGGACAGATGATCGTCATCGCTGCCCGCCCCGCGATGGGCAAGTCGACGCTCGCGCTGGACTTCGCCCGGGCAGCGTCCATCAAGCACAACCTGCCGAGCGTGATCTTCTCGCTCGAGATGGGGCGCAACGAGATCGCGATGCGCCTGCTGTCCGCGGAGGCCCGCGTCGCCCTCCACCACATGCGCTCGGGCACGATGACCGACGAGGACTGGACGCGGCTGGCCCGCCGTATGCCCGATGTGTCGGCCGCCCCGCTCTACATCGACGACTCCCCGAACCTGTCGATGATGGAGATCCGCGCCAAGTGCCGCCGTCTCAAGCAGCGCAACGACCTCAAGCTGGTGGTCATCGACTACCTCCAGCTGATGCAGTCCGGCGGTTCCAAGCGCGCCGAGAGCCGTCAGCAGGAGGTCTCCGACATGTCCCGGAACCTCAAGCTCCTCGCCAAGGAGCTGGAGGTCCCGGTCATCGCGCTCTCCCAGCTCAACCGTGGTCCCGAACAGCGCACCGACAAGAAGCCGATGGTCTCCGACCTGCGTGAGTCCGGCTCCATCGAGCAGGACGCCGACATGGTGATCCTGCTCCACCGCGAGGACGCCTACGAGAAGGAGTCGCCCCGCGCCGGTGAGGCCGACCTCATCGTCGCCAAGCACCGCAACGGCCCGACCGCGACGATCACGGTCGCCTTCCAGGGCCACTACTCGCGGTTCGTGGACATGGCGCAGACCTGACCGGGGCCCCGCGGTCGGACCGGCACCCCGACACCGGAACGTCCGGCGAAATCGGCTCGACGTACGCGGGTCCACCGGATGGACTGGGAACATGACGACATCTCAGGACGAGTTGCTTGCCGCCACCCGCCGGGCACTGTTGCACCGGATCGCCGTGGCCCAGACCGAAGGCCGGGCGCCGTCGCTCGTCGCGGCGGTCGTACGGGACGGGCGGACTGTCTGGCACGGCGCGCGCACGTCGGTGGACGGCCACGGGCCGGACGAGAACACGCAGTACAGGATCGGCTCGATCACCAAGACCTTCACCGCCGTGCTTGTTCTGCGGCTGCGTGACGAGGGTGTACTCGGCCTCGGGGACCCGCTGGAGAAGCATCTGCCCGGTACGGGTGCGCGGGAGGCCACGATCGCCTCCCTGCTGGCGCACACCGGCGGGCTGGCCGCCGAGTCGCCCGCGCCGTGGTGGGAGAGGACCCCGGGTGCGCTGCGCCCCGAACTCGCCGACGTGCTGGGCGAGGAGCCGCTGCGGCATCCGGTCGGCCGGCGGTTCCACTACTCCAACCCCGGCTACACCCTGCTGGGTGCGCTCGTCGAGGAGTTGCGCGGCGCCGCGTGGGAGGACGTCCTGCGCCGCGAGGTGCTCGAACCGCTGGGGCTGCACCGCACGAGCGCCCGGCCCCGGGCGCCGCACGCGGGTGGCTGGGCGGTGCATCCGTGGGCCGATGTGATGTTGTCCGAGCCCGCCGAGGACCTCGGCCGGATGGCCCCGGCCGGCCAACTCTGGTCCACGACCGGCGATCTGGCCCGGTTCGCCGCCTTCCTGGCCAAGGGGGACGACCGGGTGCTGAGCGCCGATTCGCTGCGGGAGATGCGAACTCCGGCGGCTCCGCCCGAGGCCGTGGACGTGGTGTCGGGGTACGCCTACGGCCTGGGCCTGGAGCTGCGGCGGTGGGGTGAACGGCTCCTCGTGGGGCACACGGGGTCGCTGCCGGGCTTTCTGGCCTCCCTCACCATCGGCGTGGAGGAGGACGTCGCCGCCGTCGTGCTGGCCAACTGCACCTCCGGCCCGCTGCCGGCCACGCTGGGTGCCGACCTCGTCCGCATCGTCGCCGACGCCGAGCCGCGGATTCCCGAGCCCTGGCGGCCGCTGCGGGACGTCGACCCGTCGGCGCTGGAGTTGGCGGGGCAGTGGTACTGGGGCACGTACGGGTTCGGTCTGCGGCTGACCGCCGACGGGCTCGTCTCACTGGAGCCGTTGTCCGGCAGCGGCCGGCGTTCGCGGTTCCGGCCGAACGATGACGGCACCTGGACGGGGCTGGAGGGTTACTACGCGGGGGAGGTACTGAGGGCCGTACGGCGGCCGGACGGGACCGTGGACCACCTGGACCTCGGATCGTTCGTGTTCACGCGTCAGCCGTACGACGTGCGGGCCTCCGTGCCCGGGGGCGTGGACCCCGAGGGATGGCGCGGTATCGGCTAGGGCCCCGGGAGGCCGCTACTGCCTGAGGGGGTGTCCGTTTCACGTGAAACGGACACCCCCTCGGTGTCTACGGCATCCCTCGGTGCTCGCTGCCCGGGGTCAACCGCCCTGCGGTGCCTCGCCCGCCCTCCGGCGTTCACGGCTGAAGCCGTCGGAGCGGGCGGCTTCAGAGGTGGAGCTTGAAACCCACGTGTGAGGCCTCGAAGCCGAGCCGCTCGTAGAAGCGGTGTGCGTCGGTGCGGGTCCTGTCCGAGGTCAGCTGGACCAGTTGGCAGCCCTGACGCCGTGACGCGTCGATCGCCCACTCGATGAGCCGTGTGCCCAGGCCGCTGCCGCGCTCCTCGGCGTGGACACGAACGCCTTCGATGACCGAGCGGGTGGAGCCACGGCGGGACAGTCCGGGAATGATCGAGAGCTGCAGCGTGCCCACGACACGGTCCTCGCGCACGGCGACCACCAGATGCTGGTTGGGGTCGGCGTCGAGCCGCTCCAGCGTGGCCAGATACGGGGTCGGATCGTCCGGCGACTCGCGCCGGGCACCCAGCGGGTCGTCCGCGAGCATGGCGACGATGGCGGGCACGTCGTCGGCGACGGCGTCCCGTATCTCGAGATCTCCCATGCTCCGCACCCTATGCGGAGCGGGTGGCCGCTGCGGGCGTCATGCCGGGGCGGGCGCGTGCAACGACTCCACGGCCCGGACCAGCGGGGTCAGCTCCGGGTTCCTGGCGGCCTGGTCGAGCGCCTCGCGCAGGGCGGCGTCGTTGCTGGGCCGGGCCTCCTCCAGGAGTCTCAGTCCGGCTTCCGTGACGTTGGTGTAGATGCCGCGGCGGTCGGTGGGGCACAGATAGCGCTCCAGCAGACCGCGGTCCTCTAGCCGGGTGACGAGCCGGGTGGTGGCGCTCTGGCTGAGGACGACTGCGTCGGCGACCTGCTTCATCTGCAGATGACCGCCCTCACCGTCGTGCTGCCGGCTGAGCACGTCGAGCAGGGAGTACTCGCGCATGCTCAAGCCGTGCCCGGCCTGCAGGGCGCGCTCGATGCGGGCCTCGATCCTCCCGTGCAGCAGGGAGAGGGCGCACCAGCCCTGGGCGAGGGCGGTGAGCGCCGGGTCCGTCGCTGTCATTGGCTTTTCCTCCGTCCCGGGGTGGCTTCATCCAGGATAGGGCAGCTTCGCAATAGCCTGCGGTTGCATATAGCCAGCGTCTGCAATTATTGTCGATGCACGCAAAGCGCATCTGCAACTGTCTGGAAGGTGTTACCCACATGCCTCTCGCGCTTCTGGCCCTCGCGATCGGGGCCTTCGGGATCGGAACGAGCGAGTTCGTGATCACGGGCTTGCTGCCCGAAGTCGCCGGCGACTTCGGGGTCTCCATCCCCACGGCCGGCCTCCTGGTGACCGGCTACGCACTGGGCGTCGTGTTCGGCGCTCCGCTGATGACCGTGCTCGGCACCAAGATCTCCCGCAAGCGGATGCTGATGCTGCTGATGGGCCTGTTCATCGCCGGGAACCTGCTCTCCGCGCTGGCACCCGCCTTCTCGGTCATGCTGATCGGCCGGGTCGTCGCCTCGCTCGCCCACGGCGCGTTCTTCGGCATCGGCTCCGTCGTGGCGGCGGACCTGGTGGCCCCTGACAAGAAGGCCGGTGCCATCGCGATGATGTTCACCGGTCTGACCGTCGCCAACGTCGTCGGCGTCCCGCTCGGCACCCTGATCGGACAGTCCGCCGGCTGGCGCGTCACCTTCGCCGTCGTCGCGGCGCTCGGAGTCCTCGGCCTGGTGGGCATCGCCAGGCTCGTCCCGGACATGCCCAGGCCGGAAGGCGTTCACCTGCGCCACGAACTGGCTGCCTTCAAGAACACCCAGGTACTGCTCGCCATGGCGATGACCGTCCTCGGCTTCGGCGGTGTCTTCGCGGCCATCACCTACATCGCGCCGATGATGACCCGGGTCGCCGGCTTCGCCGACGGCTCCGTCACCTGGCTGCTGGTCCTCTTCGGCCTCGGCATGGTCGGCGGCAACCTCCTCGGCGGCAGGTTCGCCGACCGTGCCCTGATGCCCCTGCTCTACGTCTCGCTCGGCGCCCTCGCCGTCGTCCTCGCGCTCTTCACGCTCACCGCCCACAACAAGATCGCGGCCGCGGTCACCATCGCGCTGATCGGCGCCCTCGGATTCGCCACCGTTCCGCCGCTGCAAAAGCGCGTCCTCGACCAGGCGCACGGCGCTCCGACGCTGGCATCGGCGGTGAACATCGGTGCCTTCAACCTCGGCAACGCGCTCTCCGCCTGGCTCGGCGGCCTCGTGATCGCGGCCGGCCTCGGCTACACGGCGCCCAACTGGGTCGGCGCCGTGCTCGCCGCGGGCGCTCTGGTCCTCGCCGTCCTCTCCTCCCCCCTGGAGCGCCGGAACACGGCTGCCAGCAAGGTCGTCGCAACCGCTACCGCCACTCCGGCCGGGCAGCGGACGGCCGTCCACCACTGACCCCGCGTACGAACGGCCGCGGAGCGCGAACCCGCGGCTCACCAAGGCCGTCCGCGGCTCCCGGAGCCCACAGGGCGGCAACCCACTTCGCGCCACTCACAAGGAGAACTCCCCGATGAGCACCACCACCGCCGCCACCCCGCTCACGATCCAGGACGCCGAGACGCTCGTCGCCTCCGTCCGGCGCGCGGCGGAGGCCGCCGGGGTCGCAGTCAGCGTCACCGTGCTGGACGCGGCCGGCCATCTGCTCTTCTTCCGGCGTGACGACCGCGCCGTGCTGATCTCAGGGGAGACGAGCACCCGCAAGGCCTACACGGCCCTTCAACTGGACGCCCCGACCGCGGACCTCGTCGACGCCGTGCAGCCGGGAGGTCTCCTCCACACACTGCCCACCGTGCTCGACCGCCCGCTGCTGTTCATCGCCGGCGGTGTGCCGGTGCGGCGCGGTGGCCGGCTGGTCGGGGCGATCGGGGTCGGCGGCGGGGCACCGGATCAGGACCACTCCTTCGCCCTCACGGCCGTGGAGACGCTCGCCTGACCCGGCTCGCACAGCGATGACGCCGGTCCCGGTCCAGGCCGGGGACCGGCGTCCTCCTAGCCCGGGACAGTCCGGGACGCTCAGCCCGCCGCCACGGTCAGCGGAGCGAACCGGCGGGACCAGTCCCCGGGCAGCTCCCCGATCCCGTACGTCATGACGGCGTTGAAGGCCACCGACGCGAGCCCCCGATCCTTCACCCAGGCCAGCAGTTCCTCGTGGCGTACGTCGATGTCGGTGCGCAGCGGGCGGTCGGTGTGGGCGGCGAGGGAGGCGATGAGGGCCTTCGCCGTCTCCGAGTCGCGGGCGATCAGCGGACCCACGACGTGGGTGTCCATGTTCGGCCAGGCCGCCGCGTACCCGATGGTGCGGCCCCCCTCCTCGGCGATGCGCAACTGGTCGGCGAACGCGGGCAGTCGGATGACCAGAGGTGTCCGGTCGGCGCCGAACACCTCCTCGTCGAGCCGGATGATGCCGGGAAGGTCTTCGGCGGTGGCGGCCCTCGTGGCGATGCGGGGCCGGGGTTCGGCGGGAGCGAAGTGCCCGAGGACCATCTCCGCCCGGCCGGTGACCTTGAAGCCGAGTTGCTCGTAGAGCGGGAGGCCGTTCGGTGTCGCGTGGAGCGTCAGTGGCGTGGTGTCCATCGCGGAGACGACGTGACGCATCAGCCGGCGCCCGATGCCCTTGCGGGCGTGCCGCTCGGCGACCAGGACCATGCCGATGGCGCCCAGATCCGGGCGGCCCTGTGGCCCGTACTCGGTGACGACGCAGGCGGCGACGAGTCCCCCTTCCGGGTCGTCGATGCCGTATCCCCTCCCGGCCGTGAGGAGAAGGCCCCACTTGTGCTCCTCGCGCGGCCACCCCCGGTCCTCGGACAAGTCGGCGCAGGCGGTGAGATCACGAAGCGTCAGACGGCGAATGGGTGAAGCGGCTGGGGAAGGAGTCGACACGCAGGTCAGGCTGTCCGACGGGCGCCCTCGCCGTCCAGCCGTTTCGGGGGAGACGGATGTGGTTTTGGCCATGTCGTGGCGGCCCGCTCAACCTGTGGACAGATGCCGTACGTTTCACGTGAAACGTTGGCGGCCGCCTTACCCTCAGGGGCCATGGGGACCCTTCGTCTCTTCGACCTCGACGGCACGCTGCTGTGGGGAACCAGCGCACCGGTGGAGATCCCCCGTCAACTCGGCCTGGAGGCCAAGACGGTGGCGCTCGACCGGGCGATCTCGGCCGGACACATCGAGCCGCCGGAGTACGCGAGGCAGGTACACGCCCTGTGGGCGGGGCTCACCGAGGCACATGTGACGGCGGCCTTCGAGAAAGCCCCGTGGCTGGACCGTGTCCGCGAGGTCTGGGCGGAGATCAGGAGGCGGGGGGACTACTGCGCCGTCGTCTCCCTGTCGCCCTCCTTCTTCGTGGAACGGCTGGCTCACCGGCTGGGGCGCGCATGCGGCACACAGTTCCCGCTTTCCGGCCGTGCCCTTCACCGAGCCCCTGGACCCCGCCGGGGTTCTGAACGCCGCGGCCAAGGTGCGGATCGCCGACCTGCTGTGCGCGGAATTCGGGGTGAGGAGGGACGACTGCATCGCCTACGGCGACTCGTCCTCGGACAAGGACCTGTTCGGTGTGGTGCCGGTGTCGGTCGCGGTCAATGCCGACCGGCACCTGTCGGGCCTCGCGACCCACTCGTACGTCGGGTGTGACCTGTGGGATGCCTACACCCTGGTGCGCGCGGTGTGAAGCGCTCCGTAACGGCCCGAGGTGCGCGCCGACGCACCAGCCGAGTGACTTGCCCTGTCGTCAGCCCAGGTCGGGAGCGTGCATCGCGCGTACGCCCTCGATGTTTCCGTCGAGATAGTGCCGCAGCGACAACGGGACGAGATGGACGGAGGCGATCCCGACGCGGGTGAACGGCACCCGGACGATCTCGTACTCGCCGGTGGGTTCGTCCACCTCGGGGCCGTGCCGCAGGGACGGGTCCATGGACTCCAGGCGGCACACGAAGAAGTGCTGCACTTTGACGCCGGTCGCGCCGCCGTCCTCGCCGATGTGCTCCACGGTGTCCACGAAGCAGGGCACCACGTCGGTGATCTTGGCGCCGAGCTCCTCGTACACCTCACGGTGCAGGGCGTCGACGACAGTCGTGTCCCCGGGCTCGACCCCGCCGCCGGGAGTGACCCAGTAGGGATCGACGCCGGGCTTGGTGCGTTTGATCAGGATCAGGTCGTCGCCGTCGAGAAGGACGGCGCGGGCGGTGCGCTTGACCACGGGTCGGACGGTCATGGGAGAAATGTGGCCCGGCTGGTTCCACGTGAAACATCGCGAAACGTCACCAAGTGAGCTCGTCGGGTGACGGGCCGCCCCGGGTGGGCTCAGCACCATGCCGCAGCCGCACGCAGCAGCCACTCGTGGGCCCGCGCGATGTGGGGCATCGCCAGCGTGCCGGTGCGCACCACCAGGAAGTACGTCCGCAGGGGCGGCACCGCCGGTTCATACAGGGCCACCACGTCACCGCGCTTGAGCGCGGCGGCACACAGATAGCGGGGCAGCACCGCCAGCCCGGCGCCGGCGACCGCGCAGGCGAGGACCGCGCGCAGATCGGGGACGATCACGGTTCCGGACGCGGCCGGACGGGAGTCGAAGACCGAGGCCCAGTAGCGGGAGACGAAGGGCAGTGACTCGTGGACCTCGACAACGGGGACGTTCTCCAGGGCGGGCACGTCCTTGCCGCGCAGCCTGGTGGAGCCGGCCTCCTCCGCCCAGCGCGGGGCGGCGACCAGGACGTGCTCCTCGTCGCACAGCGACGCGGCGGTGAGCAGCGCTCCGCGCGGCCGGGCCGTGCTGATGGCCAGATCGTGGTGTCCGGCGGACAGTCCTTCCAGGGTCTCCTCGGCGGTTCCGAAGGAGGCCCGCAGCGCGAACCCCTGTCCGTCGTCGCCGGCCAGTTCGGTCAACGCGGGAAGCGCCCGTTCGGCGGTGAACTCCGGTGGCCCGGCCAGGTGCAGCGTCCGTAAGGAGGACTCCTCGTCCAGGCCCGACTCGGTGATCTCCACCAGTGCGTCCAGGTGCGGCGCGGCCTTGTGGGCGAGCTCGTCGCCGATGGTCGTCGGTGTCACACCGCGGGCCTGGCGCAGGAACAGGGGGCGGCCCAGCTGCCGTTCGAGGGTGCGGATCTGAGAGGTGACCGCCGGCTGGGACAGGCCGAGCAGCGCGGCGGCCCGGGTGAAGGAACCCGCCCGGTGCACGGTCACGAACGTACGCAGCAACGCCAGATCCACGGCGCGCCCTCCCCTCTCGGTGCCCTTCCCCCCAGCCCCCCGGGACGCGCCCAACTATAAATATGTCGATAGGTCTCTGTCGCTACCGTGATTGGACACTGACACAGAGTCAACTAGCCTTGTTCGCGCGGTTCTTCGCGCGCGGAACCGAGGACGGTCCGAGCCACGAGGGGGGAGGCTCGGACCGTCCGTTGTGCGTAGCCGGACAACGGACGGTGTCCGGGAGACGGTCAGGTGGCCGACTCGTCCAGCGCACGCAGCACATCCGCCACCAGGTCCTCGGGGTCCTCGGCACCGACGGACATGCGGATGAAGCCGTCCGGCACCGCGTCCCCGCCCCAGCGACCGCGCCGCTCGGCCGTGGAGCGCACCCCACCGAAGCTCGTCGCGTCGTCCACGAGCCGCAGCGCGCCGAGGAAACGCTCGGCACGCGCGCGCGAGGGCAGAGTGAAGGACACCACGCACCCGTAGCGCCGCATCTGCTGTGAGGCGATCTTGTGCGAGGGGTCGTCGGGCAGCCCCGGATAGCGCAGCCCCGTCACCTCGGAACGGCCGCGCAGCGCCTCGGCGAGTGCCAGGGCGGAGGCGTTCTGCCGGTCGACGCGCAGCTGCAGGGTGGCGATCGAACGGTGTGCGAGCCAGGCCTCCATCGGTCCCGGGATCGCACCCACGATCTTGCGCCAGCGGCGTACGGCCGCCATGGCCTCGCCGTCGCGCCCGGCGACGTAACCCAGCAGGATGTCGCCGTGCCCCGAGAGCTGCTTGGTGCCGCTGGCCACGGAGAAGTCCGCGCCGAGCGCCAGAGGCCGCTGCCCGAGCGGCGTCGCGAGGGTGTTGTCGACCGCGACCAGGGTTCCACGCGCGTGTGCCGCCTCGACCAGCCGCCGGATGTCGCACACGTCGAGTCCGGGGTTCGACGGGGACTCGATCCACAGCAGCCGCGCACCGTCCAGCACATCGAGCTGGGCGTCCCCGCCGGTCGGCGCGGTGCGCACCTCGATGCCGTAGGCCTGAAGCTGTTCCCGTGCCAGCGGCAGCGCCTGGTAGCCGTCGTCGGGCAGCACGACCGCGTCGCCCGTGCGCAGCTGGGAGAAGAGCACCGAGGAGATGGCAGCCATGCCGGAGGCGAACACCAGTGTCTCGACGCCGTCCCGCCCGGGCGCCTCCAGCTCGCCGATGGCCCGCTCCAGCAGCGTCCAGGTCGGGTTCTCGTCCCGGCCGTAGGTGTACGGGCCCGTCGGGTCGCCCGGCAGGTGGAAGTGGGCGGCGAAGACGGGCCCCGGGTGGGCCGGCTCGTGCTTGACCGGCTCGGGCAGCCCGGCCCGCACCGCGCGCGTGCCGTCACCGGCGACGAGGGGAAGGCAGGTCTCCTTCCGCGTGCCGTCCCGGTCGTCCGCAGCGGAATCGTTCATGCCGCCCGTCCCTTCACAAGCTCTCGTACTGCGGCGAGCAGGCCGGCGCTCGCCGCCTCAACCATCTCAAGGCACTCCTCGAAGCCGTCCGGGCCCCCGTAGTACGGGTCCGGCACATCGAGATCGTGACCTGCGGAAGGGTCGTAGGAGCGCAGCAGCAGCACCTTCGCCGCGTCCTGCTCCGTGGGCGCCATGCGACGCAGCGCCCGGAGATGACCGGAGTCGAGGGCGATCACCAGGTCGAGACGGGCGAACCAGGACGGCTGGAACTGCCGTGCGGTGTGATCACTGCCGTAACCCCGCTCCTCCAGGACGGCCACGGTGCGCGGGTCGGCGCCGTCACCCTCGTGCCAGCCGCCCGTGCCGGCGCTGTCGGCCTCGATCAGGTGGTCCAGGCCGGCTTCCCCGACCCGGGCGCGGAAGACGGATTCGGCCATCGGGGACCGGCAGATGTTGCCCGTGCAGACGAAGCAGACGCGGTAGGTCATCGGGTGGCTCAGTCCTCGTCCGGGAGCACCATGTTCAGCGCCCAGGAGACGACCGAGATGATCAGGCCGCCGACGACGGCGGTCCAGAAGCCCTCGACGTGGAAGCTGAGCTGGAGCTTGCCGCACACCCACGAGGTCAGCAGCAGCATCAGCGCGTTGACCACCAGCGTGATCAGGCCGAGCGTCAGGATGAACAGGGGAAAGGTGAGCACCTTCAGGATCGGCTTGACCAGGAAGTTCACCAGGCCGAACACCAGGGCGACGACGATCAGTGTGCCGGCCTTCTTGGCGGTGCTGTCACCGGTCAGGGTGATCTTGTCGAGCAGCCAGACGGCGACCGCCAGGGCGCCCGCGTTGGCGATCGTCTTGACTACGAAATTCTTCATGTGTCTGATCGTGGCAGACCAGATCGACTACGAACACGGGCGAGGACGATGAAGGCATTCCGGCTGGACGAACTGGAGGCGGAGCGGGCCGCCAACGAGGGCGCCTACCTCCAGTTCCTGCGGGAGCGGAACATGTCGGTCGGTCTGTACGCGCTCGGCGCGGGCGACCACGACCCGCAGCGGCCGCACAACCAGGACGAGGTGTACTTCGTCGTGAGCGGCCGCGCCTCGATCACGGTCGGTCTTGAGACGACCGAGGTGGCGCGCGGCAGCGTGGTGTACGTGCCGGCCGGAGTCGCGCACAAGTTCCATCACATCAGCGAGGATCTGCGGGTCCTGGTGGTGTTCTCTCCACCGGAAGCCTGAGGCGCCGTCTCGGGGTTCCCTAGGGGAACGGTCAGGGGAGGACAAGGGATGCGGAGCCCCCGTCGGGCCCCCTCCCGGCCCTAGCATCGAGTGCAGGACATCGACAGGGCCCGGCACCGGACGGTGCGGGGCACCGACAGGACCCGGCACAGGGCGGGCGGAGAGGTAAGGACGAGGGCAATGCGAGAGATCTTCGCGGGTCTGCCGTGGTGGGTGAAGTGGATCGCGGTGCCGGTCATCGCCCTGGTCGTCTTCGGCGGCGTGATAGCGAGCGTGGTCGGCTTCGTGGTCTACCTGCTGTTCAAGGTGCTGATCTTCGTGGCCCTCGTCGGCGGGCTGATCTACATCGTGCGGAAGTTCATGTCCAGCTCGTCCTCGCGCGGCGACTGGTGAGCACCGAGGGACACCGGTGACCGGTAACGGGAATCGCCGGTTCCCTCGCGGGGGGGAAGTTTTCCGCACGGGCCGTCTGTGAGCGGTGACAGGCGGATAGGGTCCGGAAATCGACGCGGGGGCTGGCCCCCGCGGGCGGCGTAACCCCACCCGTGTTCCCCGCACGGGCTGCCCCCTCGCGCTACGGGAGTGACCCTTGGCCACGGTTGACACCGCACCCGCAGAACGGCACACGCCGCCCGCACCCAGGGCGCCGTCCGCCTCCACTGCACTTCCCGCGCAGCCGCGCTCCGCGGCCCCCGTGGAGCAGCCCCGCGCCAAGGTGCCGGAGCAGCAGCGGTCCCGGGCGTCCGAGGCGCCCCAGACCCTCATCGGATCCGTGCAGCGCGCGCTGCGCCTGCTGGAAACCGTCGCCCGGCACGAGCACGGGGCCCCCGCCAAACAGCTCGCCCGCGAGACCGGACTTGCGCTTCCCACCGCTTATCACCTGCTGCGCACACTCGTTCACGAGGGGTATCTGTACCGCGACCGGGGCCTGTTCTTCCTCGGTGAGGCGGCCGAGCGGCTGAGCAGCAGCGGAGCTGCGCAGAAACGTCGCAGCACGGTCGTCGACACGCTCGCGCGGTGGCGAGATTCGATCGGTGCCCCGGTGTACTACGCGATGTACCGCGACGGCGAGATCGAGGTCATCTGCGTCTCCGACGCCCCGGGCACCCCGGCGGTCGAGGAGTGGGCCGACTTCCGTGAGACCGGGCACGCGCATGCGATCGGCCAGTGCCTGCTGTCCCAGCTGGACGAGAGCGCCCGCCGTGACCATCTCGACCGCTATCCGGTGCAGTCCCTGACCCCGTACACCGTGCGCGACGACCACACCCTGCTCCGCCGCCTGGAGCGGATGCGGCGGATGGAGCCGGTGACCGAGCGGCAGGAGTACGCGCTGGGGACGGTCTGCGCGGCGGTCCCGATCACGGTGGGCACCGCGGCGGCCACCATGGCCCTCTCCCTGCCCGTCCATCAGGCTGACCGGCTGCTACCCGCGGCTCGGCAGCTGCAGAGCGAGGTGGGGCGGAGTCTGGGCACCCTCGCGCTCTCTATCAGTATCTGAAAACTCACTCCTTGTGATCTGCTGTGTACGTTCAGCAAGATGCCACCAGTGTCATGGGGATGATTCCCGGCCAGTCGACGGCAGATGACGGGGTAGCGATGCGCGAGTCCGTACAGGCAGAGGTCATGATGAGCTTTCTCGTGTCCGAGGAGCTCTCCTTCCGCATCCCGGTGGAGCTGCGGTACGAGACCTGTGATCCCTATGCCGTGCGGCTGACCTTCCATCTTCCCGGCGACGCCCCGGTGACCTGGGCCTTCGGGCGGGAGCTGCTGATCGACGGGGTGGGCACGCCGTGCGGGGACGGCGACGTGCGGATCTCGCCCGCCGACACCGACTCGCTGAGCGAGGTCCTGATCCGGCTTCAGGTGGGCTGCGACCGCGCGCTGTTCCGCTCCTCCACGGCGCCGCTCGTGGCGTTCCTCGACCGCACGGACAAGCTGGTGCCCCTGGGACAGGAGGGGGCTCTGGCCGACTTCGACGCCCACCTCGACGAGGCCCTGGACCGCATCCTGGCGGAGGAACAGAGCGCGGGCTGAAGCGTTACGGCAACGACGAGTGCGGTGGCGTAACGCTTCACCTCAGCGCCGGGGACGCTGAGCGACAACACCCCGCGCCCGAGACCGCGTCACCGCCGGCGGCGACACCGCGTCACCGCTTGCGGCGTCTCCCTCTTGTGCCGCGCGCCGGAGCCGGCACGGCGGCCGACGCCGCGGTCTGCTCCGCCGGGCGGTCGGCCGAGACCACGAGAGCCGCGAGCGCCGTGGTGACCGGCACCGAGGCGACCAGGCCGATCGAGCCCACCAACGTCCTTACGATCTCCTCCGCGACGAGTTCGCTGTTGGCGACAGTCGTCACGCTGCTCTGCGCGATGGAGAACAACAGCAGCAGCGGAAGCGCGGCGCCCGCGTACGCGAGGACGAGGGTGTTGACGACGGAGGCGATGTGGTCGCGTCCGATGCGGATGCCGGCGCGGTACAGCCCGCGCCAGCCCATGGCCGGATTGGCCTCGTGCAGTTCCCAGACCGCAGACGTCTGCGTCACCGTCACGTCGTCGAGGACACCCAGCGAGCCGATGATGACTCCGGCGAGCAGCAGACCACTCATGTCGATCGACGGATACAGGCCATGGATCAGGCCGGTGCTGTCATCGGTGTTGCCGGTCAGCGCGGCCCACTCGATGAACAGCGAGCCCAGAACGCCGATCAGCACCAGTGAGATGAGCGTGCCGAGCACCGCCACGGATGTGCGGGCGGACAGGCCATGACACATGTACAGGGCGATCAGCATGATGGCGCTCGAGCCCACCACCGCCACTACCAGTGGGTTCGAGCCCTGCAGGATCGCGGGCAGGACGAAGAGGTCCAGCACCAGGAAGCTGATGGCCAACGCGATCAGAGCCATGACGCCGCGCATCCGCCCGACGACCACGACGGCGAGTGCGAAGATGCCGGCCAGCAGCGCCACCGGGAAACGCCGGTTGACGTCGGTGACCGAGTACTGCAGATCCTTGGGGGCGGAGGGCTCGTAGGCGACCACGACCTTCTCGCCCTGGTGCAACTGCCTTGACTGGTCCGGCTGCACGATCTCGGTGAACGTACGGCCCTTGCCCTTGCCGGTGTCCACCCGGATCGTGGCCTTCTTGCAGCTGCCCGAAGCCTTCGCCTGCGCGGAGGAGCCCTCGGCGGTGGAGGTGTCGCCGATGGGCGTGCCTCCCGAGGCGTTCACCGACTTGCAGCTCACCTGGACCACCTTGGCGACCGTGGCCTGCTGCGTCTGCCGGTCGAAGCCCACACCGGTGCGCTCGCGCGAGGGGGCGCCGCCGGGCCACAGTACGGCCAGGCCGACCAGCACAACCGCGGCGAACGGGATCAGGATCGCCGCGATGACCTTGCGGAGGTGCTTGGAGACGGGGGTGGCGGGCCCGTGGCCATGGCTGTGCGAGTGTCCGTGACCGCCCCCGGCCCCCGGTGCGTGCCCGTGCGCGAGCCCGTCTCCAGTCCCCGGTCCGTGCCCGTGCGGGTGCGCGGGCACGGCATCGGTCTCGGGGCCGTGCCCGCCCTCCGGGCCGTAGCCGTGCTCTCGACCGTATGCCTGGCCCTGCCCTTCGCCGTGCCAGGAGCCTTGTCCGTGGCGCGGGTCGGGAGGTGGATGGGGGAACTGCTGGGTCGTGCTCACCGCCAGATCATCGCAACAACGGCAGAGGCCCACTGTTCACCGCGCCACAAATGACGCTAGCGTGGAGACACCTTTGCACACGCGGGAGCTCGGAGCACCGGGCTGAGAGGGCGCTGACCTCCGTCTTTGCGATGTTTCACGTGGAACGAGTGGTGTCTCACATGAAACGCCGACAGACGGGAACCGCTGCGTCGACCGCCGAACCTGTTACCGGGTAATGCCGGCGTAGGGAGTAGGTCTCATGACCAACAAGGACGCACGCACGCCTGCCTCCACGCAGATCTCCAGCGACGGGGAGCACACCGCTCCCAGCGGGGAGGCCGGGAAGTCCATCGGCTGGCACAAGGCGTACGTCGAGGGTTCACGCCCCGATCTGCGCGTGCCGGTCCGTCAGGTGCACCTCACCAACGGGCAGTCGGTCACGCTGTACGACACATCGGGCCCGTACACCGATCCACTCGTCGACACCGATGTCCGCAGGGGCCTGTCGCCGCTGCGGGAGAACTGGATCATCTCCCGTGGCGACACCGGGGAGTACGCGGGCCGTCCCGTGCGTCCCGAGGACGACGGCGTCAAGCACACCTCGCCGCGCGGGGGCCTGCGCAATCTCGACGCGGTCTTCCCGGGACGGCCGCGCCAGCCGCGCCGTGGCCGTGAGGGCCAGGCGGTGACCCAGCTGGCGTACGCACGCCGCGGCGAGATCACTCCGGAGATGGAGTTCGTGGCGATCCGGGAGAACGTTTCTCCCGAGGTCGTCCGTGAGGAGATCGCGGCGGGCCGCGCGGTGCTGCCCGCCAACGTCAACCATCCGGAGATCGAGCCGATGATCATCGGCAAGCGGTTCCTGGTGAAGGTCAACGCCAACATCGGCAACTCCGCGGTGACGTCATCCATCGAGGAGGAGGTCGAGAAGATGACCTGGGCGACCCGCTGGGGCGCCGACACGGTCATGGACCTGTCCACCGGTCGCAACATCCACACCACCCGCGAGTGGGTGCTGCGCAACTCCCCCGTGCCCATCGGCACGGTGCCGCTCTACCAGGCCCTGGAGAAGGTCGACGGCCGGGCCGAGGAGCTGACCTGGGAGATCTACAAGGACACGGTCATCGAGCAGGCCGAGCAGGGCGTGGACTACATGACCGTCCATGCCGGCGTGCGTCTGGCGTACGTGCCGTTGACCGCGAACCGCAAGACCGGCATCGTCTCGCGCGGCGGCTCGATCATGGCGGCCTGGTGCCTCGCGCACCACAGGGAGTCGTTCCTCTACGAGAACTTCGAGGAGCTCTGCGAGATCCTCGCCGCCTACGACGTCACGTACTCCCTCGGCGACGGCCTCAGGCCCGGCTCCATCGCGGACGCCAACGACGAGGCGCAGTTCGCGGAGTTGCGCACGCTCGGGGAACTCAACGCGATCGCCAAGCGTTTCAACGTACAGACCATGATCGAGGGCCCGGGACACGTCCCGATGCACAAGATCAAGGAGAACATCGACCTTCAGCAGGAGATCTGCGATGAAGCTCCGTTCTATACGCTCGGCCCGCTGACGACGGACGTCGCGCCGGCGTACGACCACATCACCTCCGGCATCGGTGCCGCGATGATCGCCTGGTGGGGCACGGCGATGCTCTGCTACGTCACGCCCAAGGAGCACCTGGGCCTGCCCAACCGGGACGACGTCAAGACCGGCGTCATCACCTACAAGATCGCAGCCCATGCGGCCGACCTCGCCAAGGGGCACCCTGGTGCCCAGGACTGGGACGACGCGCTGTCCGACGCCCGCTTCGAGTTCCGGTGGGAGGACCAGTTCAACCTCGCCCTCGACCCGGACACGGCACGGGAGTTCCACGACGAGACGCTTCCGGCGGAACCCGCCAAGACCGCCCACTTCTGCTCGATGTGCGGGCCGAAGTTCTGTTCGATGAAGATCTCGCAGGACATCCGGCGTGAGCACGGCACCACACAGACCGAGGTCGAGGAGGGCATGGCGCAGAAGTCGAAGGAGTTCGCCGCCGCGGGCAACCGGGTGTACCTGCCGATCGCGGACTGACTCTTGCCCGGCCATCCGGCCATCCGGCGCTCCGTGAGGTCCGCGCCCGCTTCCCGGACGGTCCCGGGGGCAGGCGAGCCTTCCGGGGTGGCGAGGCGGGACGGTGGGGCGGCGACCGGGCGGGACGCTCATGGCATGTGGGCGTCCCGGCGGCCCCGGCCGTCGTCCGCAGGGACGGGACGGGTGCCCCGGGTTGCGCGGCCCCTGCGGGCGCGGCGGGCGGCTCACTCCGGCTGGTGTTCCGGTCCTCCGAAGTCCGGGCTGGTGAAGTCCGGGCTGCTGTAGCTCGGGCGGCGGCTCGGGACTCCGTCGTCGGGGCTGCTGAACCCGGGCCGGTCGTACCCGAGTTGCGGCATGCGGCTGGTCGGTGCCGACGGGGCCCCGCGGTGGAGTGCGGCTGGGTCGGGGTCGGCGAGCGCCTCGCGCAGAAACGGCAGGATCCCGCGTTCGAGCAGGGCGTCGTGCCAGGCCTCCCGGGCGCGGGTGACCTCCTCGCCCAGTCCGCCGTACGGCCCGGCCTCGAGCGAGGGGCGGTTGCGCAGGGCGGTGAGCAGCAGTCCGACGGCGGCGGCGAGGATCGCGGCCGCGGTCACGGCGCCGAACACCCAGCCGGCAGTGATCATGGTCTGGGCGAACGCCGGGGCCGGGTCGAGCATCCTCAGGACGTAGCCGACGAGCAGGAAGAGGGCCGCGGCGATGCCGGCGAGGACGGGAGCGAGTACCGCGACGACGGCGCCCGCGCCCGCGCCGCTGGTCTCCGCGACCTCTCCCACCGTGGCGGCCAGTCCCGCCGCGGTCCCGCCGGGCTCGGCGGGAGAGGTCTCCTGCATGGAGGAAGGAGCGGCGGGCGCCGGACGGCGCAGCTCCTCACGGATCTTCACATAGTGGTGGTACTCGGTCGACGCGGCCGCGGTGATCAGAGCGGTGGCGTTGAGCGCCATGGTGCGTAGTTGTTCCGGGTTGAGCCGCTTTCCCACGGCGGCCAGTTCCGGGCGGTGTGGGGCGGAGCGCAGCGCCTCATCGAGGATCCGCTCGTATTCCTGGCGGTCCTCGTTCAGCAGGTGCTGCGGAACGCTGTTCATGTGCATCCCCCGATGCTCCGTAGGGCTTGGGGCTCGCATGGCGGCGAGCCGTCGGGCAGAAACGGAGGGGAGCCTGCTACGGATAAGCCGATGGTAGAGCCGTGACGGCGCGCGGTGACAGGGGGTTTCCACAAATTGGGTGCCGACCTGCACAGGCCGTCACCATGAGGCGGCCGTCCGGTGAACGGTCAGCTTTCCAGGGGAAGTTGCTGGACCAGCAGCTTTCCGGCCATGGTCACGCCGCCGTCCATGGCGATGGCGAGTCCGTCGGCGTAGACGTGCGGTCCTTCCACCACCGGGTCCGCCGTCTCCTCGCCGTCCTCGGAGCCGACTTCGCCCAGCAGGTAGGGAATGGGGCTGTGGCCGTGAACGATGCGGGTGCCGCCGTACGTATCGAGCAGGGAGCGTACGGCGTCGGCGCCGCCCTCGTCGCGGAAGGAGAAGCGCTTGGTGAACTTGCGGAACAGGTCCCACACCTCGTCCGCGTCGTTGCGCGTGAGTGTCTCGCGGACGGTGTCGTTGACCGCCTCGATCGAGTCGCCGTAGTCGAGATAGGCGGTGGTGTCGGAGTGGACCAGCAGGTAGCCGTCGACCTCCTCGACCGCGTCGAGGCGGGCCATCCACTGCAGATGGTGGTCCTGGAGCCGGTCCATGTCGGACTTCTGGCCGCCGTTGAGCAGCCAGGCCGCCTGGAAGGTGGCGGTGCCCGCACCGGAGTTGACGGGGGTGTCGCCGAACCGCTTGGCGCCCAGCAGCAGCAGTTCGTGGTTGCCCATGAGTGCCTTGCAGTAGCCGCCGGCCGCGGCCGCCTCGGCGGACAGCCGCATCACCAGCTCGATGACGCCGATGCCGTCCGGGCCGCGGTCGGTGAAGTCGCCGAGGAACCACAGCCGCGCGGTACCCGCGCACCACTGGCCCGCGGAGTCGACGAGCCCCTTCTCCTGGAGGGCGTCGACCAGCTGGTCGAGATAGCCGTGCACGTCGCCGACGACGTAGAGGGGGCCGGGGCCGGTGGCGGGCTGCGGGGCCGGTGCGGCAGCCGGGTCCACGGTCACCTGAACCGTGTCACCGCGGTTGATGACGGGCAGGTCGCGCTGGGTGGGCGTGTACGCGTCCGGATAGCCCTCCTCGACCGCCGGGTGGCCCTCCTCGGCCGGTCGGACGGTTTCGGCGGGGTGCGCGCTGTGGGCGTACGGACCGGTCTCGTTCACGTACGCGGGCACCCGGAAGTCGCGCAGCGTCGCCGTCCGCTCCACCTCGGGTCCCTGACCGGCCCCCTGAGTCATCGACCCCTCCACCATCGCGCCGCAGCTGCACCGCTTCGGACTGCCTGGTCGCAGCGGCCCGCGGTGTCGTGGGCCCATCATAGGAATGCGGATCGCGCCATGTGATGACCCAGGGGTGGTGAATCGGAGCAGGACTCCGGTTCACCGGGGCTTTCGCCCCTATTGGGCGGTCTTCGGCGGCCCCGCGACGGCCGTGTCCTACCGGCCCTCGGGTGTCCGAGGCGGGCTGACCGTCGTGCGCGGCGGGCGCCGCTGGGACGAGGTGCGCACGATCAGCTCGGTCGGTATGACCTGCTCGACCGGGTGATCCGAGTCGACCCCTTCGATCGCGTCGATGAGGAGCTGGACCACCGCCGTGCCGATGCGGCGCGGCTTCAGGGAGAGCGTGGTGATGGGCGGCTCGGTGTTGGCATACACCGTGGACTCGCTGCAGCACACCAGCAGCAGGTCCTCGGGGACGCGCAGGCCGTAGCGGCGGGCCGCGGCGAGCAGGTCGGTGCCGTTCGGGTCGAACAGCCCGTAGACCGCGTCGGGGCGGTCCGGGCGCGCCAGCAGCCGGTCGGCGGCCACGGCGCCCGCGCACGGGTCGTGAGCGGGGTAGGCCTCGTACACCGGGTCCTGGCCGACGCGCTCGCACCAGTGCAGGTAGGCGGTGGTCGACAGATGGGTGTACGTGTCGGTCGTGGTGCCCGTGAGCAGGCCGATGCGGCGGGCGCCGGCCTCGGCGAGGTGGTCGAGGATGCCGAGGACGGCGGCCTCGTGGTCGTTGTCGACCCAGGCGGTGACCGGGAGCGAGCCGGCCGGGCGGCCGTCGCTGACCACCGGTAAGCCCTGCCGGACCAGTTCGCTGACGACCGGGTCCTGGTCGGAGGGGTCGATGACGACCGTGCCGTCCAGGGCGACGTTCGACCACACGTCGTGGCGCGAGGTCGCGGGCAGGATCACGAGGGCGTAGCCGCGGGCGAGCGCGGCCGAGGTGGCGGCGCGGGCCATCTCGGCGAAGTACGCGAACTCGGTGAAGGTGAAAGGTTCATCCCCGTACGTCGTCACGGTGAGGCCGATGAGGCCCGACTTGCCGGTACGGAGCGTGCGGGCGGCGGCCGAGGGTCGGTACCCCAGCCGGTCGGCGACCTCGCGGACATGGCGCCGGGTGGCGTCCGGGAGCCGGCCCTTGCCGTTTAGGGCGTCGGAGACGGTCGTGATGGAGACTCCGGCGGCGGCGGCCACGTCTCTGATGCCCGCCCGGCCCGGCCGACTGCCTCGACGTGAGGTTTCCGCGCGGCTCACCTGGTGCTTCCCTGCTGCTGTCATGGCGAGCCGATAGTAGGGCTCATGCGGTGGGGTAGTGCGGACGCATATGCACGCATTGACAGGCACGTTTCTGCATGGTCATTACGGTTCAACTTCTTTAGAAAGTAAGGAAGTTAAGCGATCCGAGACCAAGACGTGGTGTGGTGGCGCGCATGGGCCTGCCTAGCCTGCGATGTCTCGAAGAGGTCTCAACTCACCTGCACGGGGGATGCGCGCCACGGCGTGAGCCACCGGCGCGTAGATATATGTGTGGTGCGCCCCCCAATTCGTACACGTTCGTACAGCGGTGCCCCTGATGCCAGAGTGACCAGTGGGGTCGTGCTCGCCCACGGGTGATGGCCGCCGACCCATTCGCAGCGGCGCCCAATCCTCATAAGGTGAGCAGTATTGAAAAGCCGGTGGTGGTCACAAGGAGGACTGCGGTGAGCGAGACGAGCCCGAAGCTGCGTGCCGAGCTGGAGGGTATTCCCACCTACAAGCCGGGCAAGCCCGCCGCGGCCGACGGTCCGGTGGCGTACAAGCTGTCCTCCAACGAGAACCCCTACCCGCCGCTGCCGGGTGTGATGGAGACGGTGACGACGGCCGCCGGCTCCTTCAACCGCTACCCGGACATGGCGTGCACGGCCCTGATAAACGAGCTGGCCGAGCGCTTCGGTGTGCCGGCCTCCCACGTGGCCACCGGCACCGGTTCCGTCGGCGTGGCGCAGCAGCTGATCCAGGCCACCAGCGGTCCCGGCGACGAGGTCATGTACGCCTGGCGGTCCTTCGAGGCCTACCCGATCATCACGCAGATCAGCGGGGCGACCTCCGTGCAGGTGCCGCTCACGCCGGGCGATGTGCACGACCTGGACGCGATGGCGGACGCGATCACCGACCGCACCCGCCTGATCTTCGTCTGCAACCCGAACAACCCGACCGGCACGGTGGTGCGGCGGGCCGAGCTCGAGCGCTTCCTCGACCGCGTCCCCGGCGATGTACTCGTGGTCCTCGACGAGGCGTACCGCGAGTTCATCCGTGACCCCGAGGTGCCCGACGGCGTGATGCTGTACCGGGAGCGGCCCAACGTCTGCGTGCTGCGCACGTTCTCCAAGGCGTACGGTCTCGCCGGGCTGCGGGTCGGCTTCGCGATCGCCCATGAGCCGGTGGCCGCGGCGCTGCGCAAGACGGCGGTGCCGTTCGGCGTCAGCCAGCTGGCGCAGGAGGCCGCGATCGCCTCGTTGCGCGCCGAGGACGCACTGCTGGGCCGCGTCGGCTCACTGGTGTGCGAGCGCACACGCGTGGTCGACGGGCTGCGCGCACAGGGCTGGACGGTGCCCGAGACGCAGGCCAACTTCGTGTGGCTGCGGCTGGGGGAGCGCACGGTCGCCTTCGCCGAGGCCTGCGAGCAGGCCGGCGTGGTGATCCGGCCGTTCGCGGGTGAAGGCGTGCGAGTGACCGTCGGAGAGGCCGAGGCAAACGACATCTTCCTGAAGGCGGCGGAGGCGTTCCGCAAGGAGGCCTGAGCGCCGCGGTTTCACAACACGACCGGGTCGTCGGTGCGGGCCGCCGCCAGGAGGCGGAGGTGCCGTCGGCCCGGTCGAGGACATGGTGACCGGGAAGTCGCCTGGTCAGGTGCGGGGGCCCAAGCGTCAGGGACCTTCCGTCCCGCCCCTGGGACCCCCCATCCCTCACCTCGAACGGCCATGCGTCATAATTGCTTGTGAATGTGAACGCGTTCACAAGCGCGTCTGATTGCTCCCGTGATGTGCGTTACATCCGATCGGACGGCAAGCTGTGACCGCGGCGAGGTAAGGAGAGTGACGACGTGGACCTGGCTTTGGCGCCGGAGACACTGGCGCGCTGGCAGTTCGGCATCACCACCGTCTACCACTTTCTGTTCGTCCCCCTGACGATCTCGCTGGCCGCCCTGACGGCCGGGTTGCAGACGGCCTGGGTGCGCACGGAGAAGGAGAAGTACCTCAGAGCCACGAAGTTCTGGGGCAAGCTCTTCCTGATCAATATCGCGATGGGTGTGGTCACCGGCATCGTGCAGGAGTTCCAGTTCGGCATGAACTGGTCGGACTACTCCCGCTTCGTCGGTGACATCTTCGGCGCCCCGCTCGCCTTCGAGGCCCTGATCGCGTTCTTCTTCGAGTCCACGTTCATCGGACTGTGGATCTTCGGCTGGGACAAGCTGCCCAAGAAGATCCACCTGGCGTGCATCTGGCTGGTGGCGATCGGCACGATCCTGTCGGCGTACTTCATCCTCGCGGCCAACTCGTGGATGCAGCACCCCGTCGGCTACCGGATCAACCCGGCCAGGGGGCGGGCCGAACTCACCGACTTCTGGGCGGTCCTGACCCAGAACACGGCGCTCAGCCAGGTCTTCCACACGCTCTCCGCGGCCTTCCTCACCGGCGGGGCCTTCATGGTCGGCATCGCCGCCTACCACCTGGCCCGCAAGAAGCACATCCGGGAGATGAAGACCTCGCTGCGGCTCGGCCTGATCACCGTCGTGATCGCCGGTCTGCTCACCGCCGTCAGCGGTGACGTGCTCGGCAAGGTCATGTTCAAGCAGCAGCCGATGAAGATGGCCGCCGCCGAGGCCCTCTGGAACGGCCAGGACTCCGCGCCGTTCTCGATCTTCGCCTACGGCGATGTGGAGAAGGGCCACAACACCGTCGCCATCGAGATTCCGGGCCTGCTGTCCTTCCTGGCCAACGACGACTTCACCTCGCGCGTCCCGGGCATCAACGACGTCAACAAGGCCGAGCAGCAGAAGTTCGGGCCCGGCGACTACCGGCCCAACATCCCTGTCACCTTCTGGGGATTCCGCTGGATGATCGGCTTCGGCATGGCGTCCTTCGCCCTCGGCCTGGCCGGGCTCTGGCTGACCCGCAAGAAGTTCCTGCTGCCGCAGCATCTGCGGGTCGGTGACGACGAGGTGCCACACCTGGTCCTGTTCAAGGACAAGGCGCTCAGCCCGAAGCTCACCACCTGGTTCTGGCGCATCGCCGTCTGGACCCTGGCCTTCCCGCTGATCGCCAACTCCTGGGGCTGGATCTTCACCGAGATGGGCCGCCAGCCGTGGGTCGTCTACGGCGTGCTGCAGACCCGGCACGCGGTCTCCCCCGGGGTCTCCCAGGGTGAGGTCCTCACCTCGATGACCGTCTTCACCCTGCTCTACGCGATCCTCGCCGTCGTCGAGGTGAAGCTGCTCGTGAAGTACGTCAAGGCCGGCCCGCCCGAGCTCACGGAGGCCGACCTCAACCCGCCCACGAAGATCGGCGGCGACTCCCGTGACGCCGACAAGCCGATGGCCTTCTCGTACTAGGCCCAGGGAGCTGCACAGTCATGGAACTGCACGACGTCTGGTTCGTCCTCATCGCCGTCCTGTGGACCGGCTACTTCTTCCTGGAGGGCTTCGACTTCGGGGTCGGCATCCTCACCAAGCTGCTCGCCCGCAACCGGTCCGAGAAGCGGGTGCTGATCAACACCATCGGCCCGGTCTGGGACGGCAACGAGGTCTGGCTGCTCACCGCGGGCGGCGCGACCTTCGCGGCCTTCCCCGAGTGGTACGCCACTTTGTTCTCCGGCTTCTACCTGCCGCTGCTCGTCATCCTGGTCTGCCTGATCGTGCGGGGCGTCGCCTTCGAGTACCGGGCCAAGCGGCCCGAGGAGATGTGGCAGCGCAACTGGGAGACGGCCATCTTCTGGACCTCGCTGATTCCCGCCTTCCTGTGGGGTGTGGCCTTCGGCAACATCGTGCGGGGCGTGAAGATCGACCGGAACTTCGAGTACGTCGGCAGTGTCGGGGACCTGCTCAACCCGTACGCTCTCCTCGGCGGGCTGGTCACCCTGACCCTGTTCACCTTCCACGGGGCGGTGTTCACGGCTCTGAAGACCGTCGGTGACATCCGGGAGCGGGCGCGGAAGCTGGCCCTGCGCGTGGGCCTGGTGACCGCCGCGCTGGCGCTGGCCTTCCTGCTGTGGACGCAGGCCGACACGGGCAACGGCAGGAGCCTGGTGGCGCTGGTCGTGGCCGTGGCTGCCCTGGTGGCCGCGCTCGCCGCCAACCAGGCGGGACGGGAGGGGTGGTCGTTCGCCTTGTCGGGGGTCACGATCGTGGCCGCCGTGGCGATGCTGTTCCTCTCTCTCTTCCCGAACGTCATGCCGTCCACGCTCAACGCCGACTGGAGCCTGACGGTCACCAACGCCTCCTCCAGCCCGTACACCCTGAAGATCATGACCTGGTGCGCGGGGATCGCCACGCCGATCGTCCTGCTCTACCAGGGGTGGACCTACTGGGTGTTCCGCAAGCGGATCGGCACGCAGCACATAGCCGAGGCCGCGCACTGAGTCCGTCCGGGGGTGTGTTTCACGCGAAACACACCCCTGTGGACCGAAGGGCATGTTTCACGTGAAACCGATCGATCCGCGTCTCCTGCGCTACGCCCGGGCCACCCGGCTGTTCCTGATGGCGGTCGTCGGCCTGGGCGCACTCGGTGCGGGGCTGGTCATCGCGCAGGCGATGCTCATCGCCGAGGTGGTCGTGGGTGCCTTCCAGCACCGGCTGCCGGTCGCCGAACTCCGTACTCCCCTGCTGCTGCTGGCGGGCGTCGCCGGCGGCCGGGCGCTGGTCTCCTGGCTCACCGAGCTCGCCGCGCACCGGGCCGGCGCGGCGGTGAAGTCCGAGCTGCGCGGCCGGCTGCTGGAGCGCGCGGCGGCACTCGGTCCCGGCTGGCTGGGCGGACAGCGGACCGGCTCGCTGGTCGCGCTGGCCACCCGGGGCGTCGACGCCCTTGACGACTACTTCTCGCGCTATCTGCCGCAGTTGGGACTTGCGGTGGTCGTCCCGGTGGCGGTGCTTGCGCGGATCGTCACCGAGGACTGGGTCTCGGCGGCCATCATCGTCGGCACCCTGCCCCTCATCCCCGTCTTCATGATGCTGATCGGCTGGGCCACGCAGTCCCACATGGACCGCCAGTGGCGGTTGCTGTCCCGGCTGTCGGGGCACTTCCTGGACGTGGTCGCGGGCCTGCCGACCCTGAAGGTGTTCGGCCGGGCCAAGGCCCAGGCGGAGTCCATCCGGCGCATCACCGGCGAGTACCGGCGGGCGACCATGCGTACCCTGCGGATCGCCTTCCTGTCGTCCTTCGCCCTGGAGCTGCTCGCCACCCTGTCCGTGGCGCTCGTCGCCGTGACGATCGGCATGCGGCTCGTGAGCGGTGACATGGACCTGTACATCGGCCTGGTCGTCCTCGTCCTCGCCCCTGAGGCCTACCTGCCGCTGCGTCAGGTGGGCGCGCAGTACCACTCGGCCGCGGAGGGGCTGGCTGCGGCCGAGGAGATCTTCGCCGTGCTGGAGACACCGGTGCCGAAGTCCGGCACGGCGGCCGTCCCCGCCGGGGCCCCGGCCTTCGAGGGCGTGAGCGTCTGCTACCCCGGACGGTCCGCGGACGCGGTGACCGACGTGTCCTTCGCCGTGGCCCCCGGGGAGACAGTCGCGCTCGTCGGCCCGAGCGGTTCGGGCAAGTCGACGCTGCTGAACGTCCTGCTGGGGTTCGTCCGGCCCAGCGCGGGCCGGGTACGGGTCGGGGGAGTGGATCTCGCCGACATCGATCTGGAGCAGTGGCGCTCGCGCGTCGCCTGGGTGCCGCAGCGACCGCATCTGTACGCCGGGACGATCGCCGAGAACGTACGGCTCGCACGGCCCGACGCGGACGACGGCGCCGTGCGACGCGCGCTGGCCGACGCCGGTGCCCTGGAGTTCGTCGACGCGCTGCCGCAGGGGCCGCAGACCGTGCTCGGCGAGGACGGCGCGGGACTGTCCACCGGGCAGCGGCAACGGCTCGCGCTGGCCCGGGCCTTCCTCGCCGACCGGCCGGTTCTCCTGCTCGACGAGCCGACGGCCGCTCTCGACGGAGCGACCGAGGCCGAGGTCGTGGAGGCGGTACGGCGGCTGTCCGCCGGGCGGACGGTGCTGCTCGTGGTGCACCGGCCCGCCCTCCTGAAGGTGGCGGACCGGGTCGTGCGGCTCGACGACGCCGAGTCCCAGGTGCCCGCACCGTCCACGACCAGGAGCCCCGCTGCACGCCCGGCGGAGGCCGGGGCAGAACCGGGCCGCTTGGCTCCGGCCGGGCCCGGAACCGAACCCACGGCGGCCGTGGGGAGCGTCCTCGCCCGGGTCCGGGCGATGTCCGGCGCCCGGCGCGGCCGCCTCGCCCTCGCCCTGCTGCTCGGCAGTCTCGCGCTGGGCAGCGCGGTCGGTCTGATGGCCACCTCCGGATGGCTCATCTCGCGCGCGTCGCAGCAGCCGCCCGTGCTGTATCTGATGGTGGCCGTGACCGCGACGCGCGCCTTCGGCATCGGACGGGCCGTCTTCCGCTACGGGGAGCGGCTGGTGTCGCACGACGCGGTGCTGCGGATGCTGGCCGACACCCGGGTGGCCGTCTACCGGCGGCTGGAGCGGCTGGCACCCGCCGGACTGCGCCGAACCCGCAGGGGTGATCTGCTGACGCGGCTCGTGACCGACGTGGACGCGCTGCAGGACTACTGGCTGCGCTGGCTGCTGCCCGCAGGTGCCGCACTGGCCGTATCCGCCGCCTCCGTCGCCTTCACCGCATGGCTGCTGCCCGAGGCCGGGGCGGTCCTCGGCGCCGGGCTGATCGCGACCGGGGTGGGCGTCCCGCTGGTCACCGGAGCGGTGGCGCGGCGCGCGGAGCACCGGCTCGCCCCCGCGCGCGGAGCCCTCGCGACCCACGTGACCGACCTGCTCACCGGGACCGCCGAGCTGACGGTCGCCGGCGCCCTGCCCGTACGTGTCGCCGCGGCGCGGCGCGCCGACTCCGTGCTCACCCGGATCGCCTCGCGCACCGCCACCGCCACCGCTCTCGGGGACGGGCTCACCGCGCTGGTGTCGGGGCTGACCGTCGCGGCCGCGGCCCTCGTCGGCGCCCAGGCGGTCGTCGACGGGCGGCTCGGTGGCGTGGCCATGGCCGTCGTCGTCCTCACCCCGCTGGCCGCGTTCGAGGCCGTCCTCGGCATGCCGCTCGCGGTGCAGCACCGGCAACGGGTGCGCCGCAGCGCGGAGCGGGTGTACGAGGTTCTGGACGCCCCCGAGCCCGTCCGTGAGCCGGAGCGCCCGCGGCAGGCGCCCGCCTCGCCTTTCCCGCTCACCGTCAGGGGCCTCACGGCCCGCCATCCGGGGCAGGACCGGGACGCGCTCACCGGACTCGACCTGACGCTGGAGGAGGGCCGCAGGGTCGCCGTGGTCGGTCCCTCCGGGTCCGGCAAGACGACGCTCGCCCAGGTGCTGCTGCGGTTCCTCGACGCGCAGGCGGGCGGGTACACGCTGGGCGGGGTCGACGCCCACGCGCTGGACGGTGACGACGTACGGCGGCTGGTCGGGCTGTGTGCCCAGGACGCGCACCTCTTCGACAGCTCGGTGCGGGAGAACCTGCTGCTCGCAAGGAAGGATGCGACCGAGGCCGAGCTGCGGGACGCGCTCGCGCGGGCCCGGCTGCTCGTCTGGGCCGACACCCTCCCCGACGGGCTCGACACACTCGTCGGCGAGCACGGTGCGCGGCTGTCCGGGGGGCAGCGGCAGCGGCTGGCACTGGCCCGCGCACTGCTCGCCGACTTCCCGGTCCTCGTGCTCGACGAGCCCGCCGAGCATCTCGACCTCGCCACCGCCGACGCGCTCACCGCCGATCTGCTGGCCGCCACCGAGGGCCGTACGACGCTGCTCATCACCCACCGCCTGGCCGGGCTGGAGGCCGTGGACGAGGTGCTCGTGCTGGGCGAGGGACACGTGATCCAGCGGGGCCCGTATGCGGAGCTCGCCGCGCTGCCGGGGCCGCTGCGCCGGATGATCGAGCGCGAGGAGGAGACAGAGCTGCTGGTGGGAGCGGGGTAGCGGCTCCTCCGCGCGCGGTCCCGTCGGTGGGGCAGCGACCGCCGCAGCGCTGCCCCTGCCGTCCCGGGTACGACCGGGGCGGCGGCGTTCCTTACAGCCGCTCCCCCAGCAGCCGCTCGATCACGACCGCGACCCCGTCGTCGTTGTTGGCGACCGTCCGCCCGGACGCCGCGGCGATCACGTCGGGGTGCGCGTTGCCCATGGCGTAGGACCGGCCGGCCCAGGTGAGCATCTCCACGTCGTTCGGCATGTCGCCGAAGGCGACGACCTCCTCGTGCGAGATGCCGCGTTCGGCACAGCACAGGGCGAGCGTGCTGGCCTTGGAGACGCCGGGGCCGCTGATCTCCAGCAGGGCGCTGGGGCTGGACCGGGTGATGTTGGCGCGCTCACCGACGGCCAGGCGGGCGACGGTGAGGAAGGCGTCGGGGTCCAGCGTGGGGTGGTAGGCGAGGATCTTGAGGATCGGCTGTTCGACGCCGGCGCCGTCCGGTGCCAGCAACTCCTCCGCCGGCGCCAGCGTGTCCGGTATCTCCATGTGCAGCTTGGGATAGGCCGGCTCCTGGTAGAAGCCGTATGTCTGCTCGACCGCGTACACCGTGCCCGGCGCGGCCTCCCGCACCAGCTGGACCGCGTCCAGCGCGTTCCCGCGCGCCAGCTCCCGCACCTCCACGAACCGGTGGGCGCCCGGGCCGCCGTGCAGGTCGACCACGGCGGCGCCGTTGCCGCAGATGGCCAGGCCGTGGCCGTGCACGTGCTCGCTGACGACATCCATCCAGCGGGCCGGGCGGCCCGTGACGAAGAAGACCTCGATGCCCGCCTCCTCGGCCGCGGCGAGGGCGGCGACCGTGCGGGGGGACACCGACTTGTCGTCGCGCAGCAGAGTTCCGTCGAGATCGGTGGCGATCAGCCGCGGCGGCAGGGCGGCGGCCTGGGTCTCGGGCTGTCGAGTTGCTGAGGTCACCGGGGCATTGTCCCGCATATGCCCGCACGACCGTGCGCTACTGCGCACATCTGAGGGGTCGCCCGGTCACCTCAGCTGGGCGGGCGCTTCCATGGCGATCAGCTCGAAGACCTTCTCGTCCGCGGCGAAGTCCGAGTCCGGGATCGGCCAGTGGATCACGATCTCGGTGAAGCCCAGCTCCTGGTGCCGGCCCGCGAAGTCGACGAACGCGTCGAGGGACTCGAGCGGGCGCCCGCGGTCGGGAGTGAAGCCGGTGAGCAGGACCTTGTCGAGCCCCAAGACGTCCCGGCCGGCCGCCGCACACGCGTCGGCGAGCTTCTCGGCCTGTCCGCGGATGGCCTGAACCGACTGCTCCGGGGTGCCGTTCTCGTACAGCTTCGGGTCGCCGGTGGTCACCCACGCCTGCCCGTACCGCGCGGCGAGCCGCAGCCCGCGCGGGCCCGTCGCGGCCACCGCGAAGGGCAGCCGGGGCCGCTGTACACAGCCGGGGATGTTGCGCGCCTCGTGCGCCGAGTAGAAGTCGCCCTCGTACGACACCGCATCCTCGGTCAGCAGCCGGTCGAGCAGCGGAACGAACTCGGCCAAGCGGTCTGCCCGCTCCCGCGGGGTCCACGGCTCCTGCCCGAGCGCGGTGGCGTCGAAGCCGGTGCCGCCCGCGCCGATGCCGAGAGTGATCCGGCCGCCGGAGATGTCGTCGAGGGAGATCAGTTCCTTGGCGAGGGTGACCGGGTGCCTGAAGTTCGGCGAGGTGACCAGGGTGCCCAGCCGCAGCCGTTCGGTCGCCGCCGCGGCGGCGGTCAGCGTCGGCAGGGCACCGAACCACGGGCCGTCCCGGAAGCTGCGCCACGACAGATGGTCGTAGGTGTAGGCGGTGTCGAAGCCCAGCTGCTCCGCCCGCGTCCATGCCGAACGGCCGCCCTCGTGCCAGCGGCGGTACGGAAGGATCACGGTGCTCAGGCGCAGACTCATGCCTGAGAGCCTAACGGTGGTGCCCGGCGAACCCGGGAATGCCCGGATTCCCGGCTCCGAACCCCGCGATGCACAGCGGGGTGCCCGCGCCGCGAGCCGCTCAGGCGGCCGAGGGTGTTTCACGTGAAACGGTCACCGTAGGCGGCCGCTCAGCCACGGCGTGAGGCGGATCATGGAGACATGCTCCTTGTACGTGCGGTCGCGGGGCAGCGGCACGACGAGGCGGTAGCCGGGCGGGAAGCGGCGCCCTTTGACATACGCCCTGCCGCCGAAGACGGCACGGAGGAAGGCGGGTACGTCGTCGCGCGCGATGTCGTGACACTCGACGCCTTCCACGGTGATCAGTGCGTCGTCCTCGGGATAGAGCCGCACGGTCACCCGGGGCAGGCCGCCGAACTCGACGTAGGCCTCGTGCGGCAACGAGCCGTCCGGGTCGGTGGTGACACCGACACCCGCGGCACTGCGGCGTGAGGTCTGGTCGGCGCCGATGTCGTGGGTCACCTCCACCTCGCGCGCGTACTCGGCTGCGATGGTGCGGCAGACGGCGACGGCCGCCTCGGTGGTGGGGAGGTGCTCCATGTCGTGGTCCATACCGACGATCATGCCGAACCGGACGCCGGTGGACCGGCGGTCGGTGGTCCCGGCGGCCGGTGGGCCGGCCGTCAGCGGATCGACCACCAGTGACCGACGTCAGTGGATCGGCCGTCGGTGGCTTTCGGGAAACCGGAGATAGCGCGCCGGTACGGCCTTCGTCAGCCACACACCGTTGGCGCTGACGTGGAAGACGTGCCCGTCGCGGTGCATCGCGGCGGCATCCACGGCGAGCACGACCGGGCGGCCGCGGCGGGCGCCGACGCGCGTCGCGGTCTCGCGGTCGGGCGAGAGGTGCACATCGTGCCGGTTCATGGGCCGCAGCCCCTCGGTACGGATCGCCTCCAGGCTGCGGGCCACGGTGCCGTGGTAGAGGTACGGCGGCGGGGTCGCGGCCGGCAGCCCGAGGTCCACCTCGATGCTGTGGCCCTGACTGGCGCGGATTCGGGTGCCCTCGATCGCGAAGCGCCGCTTGTCGTTGGTGGCGACCACGTGCTCCAGTTCCTCGCGGGTGAACCGGAAGCCGTGCGCGGTCGCCGCCGCGATCAGCGTGTCGATCTCGACCCAGGCGCCCTCGCCGAGTGTGAGCCCGATCCGCTCGGGCTGGTGGCGAAGGTGCTTGGAGAGGTACTTCGACACCTTCACGGTGCGTCTGTCGTCCATGCCCCAAGGGTGCCGGGAGAGACGCGGATCACGCAGGTCAATTTCGCTCCGGAGGTTTGATCCACAGCCAAGTAACGTTGTCCACAGCTCAATTGCCGAAGCTGTGGACAACTGGTCAGTGATCCACAGACGTTGGCCCGGAGCGCAGGCACAGCACGGCGATGGACGGCGGCGGCACACCGCGGCGGCACACCGCGGCGGCACACCGCGGCGGCACACCGCGGCGGCACACCGCGGCGGCACACCGCGGCGGCACACCGCGACGGCTCACAGTGGCGGCTCCACCCGCGCCAGCCTGCGCAGGGCACGCGGAGTGAAGCGGGACATCGCGTGGAAGAGGCGGGCCTCCGGTGTCACCGGCACCACCGCCTCGTTGCGGACGACGGCGCGCAGGACGGCGTCGGCAACCTTCTCCGGCGGGTAGTTGCGCAGCCCGTACAGACGGGCCGTGCGCTTCTGGAGGCGCTTCTCCTCCTCCGCGTCGACCCCCGCGAAGTGCGCCGTCGACGTGATGTTGGTGTTGACGAAGCCGGGACAGATCGCCGTGACGCCGATCCCCTGCCCGGCCAGCTCGGCGCGCAGACACTCGCTCAGCATCAGCACCGCCGCCTTGGAGGTGCTGTAGGCGGGCAGCGCCTTCGAGGGCTGGTACGCCGCCGCGGACGCGATGTTGACGACATGGCCGCCCTGCCCGCGCTCGGCCATCTGCTTCCCGAAGAGCCGGCAGCCGTGGATCACGCCCCAGAGATTGACGTCGAGGACCTTCCTCCAGTCCTCCGGGGTGTGATCGAAGAACGACCCGGACAGGCCGATGCCCGCGTTGTTCACCAGCACGTCCACCACGCCGTACTCGGCGGCGACCTTCCCGGCGAGCTTCTCCATGGCCTGCTCGTCGGCTACGTCCACCGTCTCGGCCCAGGCGGCCGGCGCGCCGGCCCGCCGGGACAGCTCGGCAGTGCGGACCGCGGCCTCCGCATCCCGGTCGACGGCCACCACGCGCGCGCCGGCCTCGGCGAAGGCGCAGGCCGTGGCCCGCCCGATGCCGCTGCCCGCGCCGGTGACCAGCACGAGCTGCCCGGCGAAGCGGTCGGCGTGCTTCCCGGTGGCGGCGGATTCGGGCCGCCCGCCCTCGACGGCCGTCACGAACTCGGTGATCCATGCCGCCAGCTGGTCGGGCCGGGTGCGCGGAACCCAGTGCCTGGCCGGGAGCGTGCGGCGCACCAGGTGCGGGACCCACAGCTCCAGTTCGTCGTACAGCCGCTCCGACAGGAACGCGTCCTGAAGAGGGGTGATGAGCTGTACGGGCGCGTGTGCGAAGGCGTCCGTCCGAGGCCTGCGCAGCCGGGCCCGTACGTTGTCCCGGTACAGCCAGGCGCCGTGCGCCGCGTCCTGGGGCAGCGACGAGGTCGGGTAGTCGCCGCCGGGCACCTTCTCGACCCGCTGGAGGATCTTCGGCCAGCGCTTGCCCAGCGGTCCGCGCCAGGCCAGTTCGGGCAGGGTGGGAGTGTGCAGCAGGTAGACGTACCAGGACTTGGCGCCCTGGCCGAGGAGCTGGCCCACCCGGCGTGGGGTGGGGCGCCTGACGCGCTTGTCGATCCAGTGGCCGAAGTGGTCGAGGGAGGGCCCCGAGATGGACGTGAAGGAGGCGATCCGGCCCTGCGTGCGCTTGACGGTGACGAACTCCCAGGACTGCACCGAGCCCCAGTCGTGCCCCACCAGATGCACCGGCCTGCCCGGGCTGACCGCGTCCGCGACCGCCAGGAAGTCGTCCGTGAGCTTCTCCAGGGTGAAGCCCCCACGCAGCGGCTGCGGCGCGGTGGAGTGGCCGTGGCCCCGCACGTCGTACAGCACGACGTGGAAGCGGCCGGCGAGGCGCCCGGCCACCTGCGACCAGACCTCCTTGCTGTCCGGGTAGCCGTGCAGGAGCACGACCGTCGGCTGCTGCGGGTCGCCCAGTTCGGCGACGCGCAGCTCGACCCCGCCGGTCCGCACCCAGCGCTCCCGCGCCCCCTTCAGCAACGTCACGCGTGTCACCTCTCCTCCGTCCGGCGCCGCACTCCCGCACGCTCGCCTTCGCTCCCGCCCGGCGGCCCCCACGGCCGATTGTCGTCCAGGTGGAAGGCGCTGTCCGCCGGATCCGTCACCCTCGGCCCGAGCAGGGCGGCCACGGGCTGTGCGCACGCGCACACCGGCCGCCGCACCGCCCTGAAACCCCCCAGATCCGGACGGAGTTCGCGGGTCACCGCCGTCGCCACCGCCCACCGTCCGCTTCCGGATGCAATACGTGCCCGTAACTCGACCCCGGCGACTGTGGCAGTTGTTAGACCAAGCGTCAATAGGGAGGTGCAGGGGGCCGGATCTCCCAGCCCGGGGTAAGACCTGAGAGCTGGGACCCCTAAGGCGCCGTAATACTCGAGTCGGACGCCAAGACGGCTCTGCGGTCTGACGACTGGCGTGGCGCGCGTCACTACCGTCGAAGACGTGACTGTGATCGCGACCGAAAGCCTGAGCAAGCGGTTCCCCCGGGTGACCGCGCTTGACCGGCTCTCCGTGGACGTCGGACCCGGTGTGACCGGACTCGTCGGCGCCAACGGAGCCGGCAAGTCCACATTGATCAAGATCCTGCTGGGTCTGTCCCCCGCCACGGAGGGCCGCGCCGAGGTGCTCGGCCTCGACGTCGCCACCAAGGGCGCCGCCATCCGCGAGCGCGTCGGCTACATGCCGGAGCACGACTGCCTGCCGCCCGACGTCTCGGCCACCGAGTTCGTCGTCCACATGGCGCGCATGTCCGGCCTGCCCCCGACCGCCGCGCGCGAGCGCACCGCGGACACCCTGCGCCACGTCGGCCTCCACGAGGAGCGCTACCGCCCCATAGGCGGCTACTCGACCGGCATGAAGCAGCGGGTGAAGCTCGCCCAGGCCCTGGTGCACGACCCGCAGCTGGTCTTCCTCGACGAGCCGACCAACGGCCTCGACCCGGTCGGCCGAGACGAGATGCTCGGTCTGATCCGCCGCATCCACACCGACTTCGGCATCTCGGTCCTGGTCACCTCCCACCTGCTGGGAGAGCTCGAGCGCACCTGCGACCACGTTGTCGTCGTCGACGGCGGCAAGCTCCTGCGCTCCAGCTCCACCACCGACTTCACCCAGACCACCACCACCCTCGCGATCGAGGTCACCGACAGCGACGAGCACCCGGACGGCACCCGCTCGGTGCGCGACGCGCTCCACGCGCGCGGGGTGGAGACCCAGGACGGCACCGGCCTGCCGGGCGCGGGGCACGTCCTGCTGCTCACCGCACAGGGCGAGGAGACGTACGACCTGGTACGGGACGTCATCGCGGACCTCGGCCTCGGCCTGGTGCGCATGGAGCAGCGCCGGCACCACATCTCGGAGGTCTTCCGGGACAGCGACGAACAGCGCGACGCACAGCGGAAGGAGGCGGTCGGCCATGGCAGTTGAGCACTCCGCGGCACCGCCCTCGGGTGACCAGACCCGCATCCACAACATCGGCTACCGCAACTACGACGGCCCCCGCCTCGGCCGCGCCTACGCCCGCCGCTCGCTGTACTCGCAGTCCCTGCGCGGTGCCTACGGCCTCGGCCGCTCGGTGAAGTCCAAGGTGCTGCCGATGCTGCTGTTCGTGGTGATGTGCGTGCCGGCGGCCATCATGGTCGCCGTCGCGGTCGCCACCAAGGCCAAGGACCTGCCCGTCGACTACACGCGCTACGCCATCATCATGCAGGGCGTCATCAGCCTGTACGTCGCCTCGCAGGCACCCCAGTCCGTCTCGCGCGACCTGCGCTTCAAGACCGTGCCGCTGTACTTCTCGCGACCCATCGAGACCGCCGACTACGTACGCGCCAAGTACGCGGCGCTGGCCTCGGCGTTGTTCATCCTGACCGCCGCCCCGCTGCTCGTGCTCTACGTGGGCGCGCTGCTGGCCAAGCTGGACTTCGCCGACCAGACCAAGGGATTCGCCGAAGGACTCGTCTCCGTGGCACTGCTCTCACTGCTCTTCGCCGGCCTCGGCCTGGTCATAGCCGCCGTCACCCCGCGCCGTGGCTTCGGCATCGCCGCCGTGATCGCCGTGCTGGTCATCTCCTACGGCGCGGTCTCCACCCTCCAGGCCATCGCGGACGCCCAGAGCAACACCAGCGCCATCCCATGGATCGGCCTCTTCTCGCCGATCACGCTGATCGACGGCGTGCAGACCGCGTTCCTGGGCGCGACCTCCTCGGCCCCCGGCGCCGTCGGCCCCGGCAGCGGGGAGGGCGTCGTCTACGTCCTCGCCGTCCTGGGTCTCATCGCCGCCGCATACGGCCTCCTGCTGCGCCGCTACAAGAAGGTGGGACTGTGACGACTCTCAGCATCGACCACGTCTCGCGCTGGTTCGGCAACGTGGTCGCCGTCAACGACATCACCATGACGATCGGCCCCGGCGTCACCGGCCTGCTCGGTCCCAACGGCGCAGGCAAGTCCACTCTGATCAACATGATGGGAGGCTTCCTCGCTCCCTCGACCGGATCGGTCACCCTGGACGGGCAGCCGGTGTGGCGCAACGAGCAGATCTACAAGCACATCGGCGTCGTCCCCGAACGGGAGGCGATGTACGACTTCCTCACCGGACGCGAATTCGTCGTCGCCAACGCCGAGCTGCACGGCCTGGGCGCCAAGGCGGCGCAGAAGGCGCTTGCCACCGTCGAGATGGAGTACGCGCAGGACCGGAAGATCTCCACGTACTCCAAGGGCATGCGGCAGCGCGTGAAGATGGCCTCCGCGCTCGTCCACGACCCCTCGCTGCTGCTGCTCGACGAGCCGTTCAACGGCATGGATCCGCGTCAGCGCATGCAGCTGATGGAGCTGCTGCGGCGCATGGGCGACGAGGGCCGCACGGTCCTGTTCTCCTCCCACATCCTGGAGGAGGTCGAACAGCTCGCCTGGCACATCGAGGTCGTCGTCGCCGGACGGCACGCGGCCAGCGGCGACTTCCGCAGGATCCGCCGTCTGATGACCGACCGCCCGCACCGCTACCTGGTGCGTTCCAGCGACGACCGCGCGCTCGCGGCCGCGCTGATCGCCGACCCGTCGACGTCCGGCATCGAGGTCGACCTCGCCGAGGGCGCGCTGCGCATCCAGGCCGTCGACTTCGGCCGCTTCACCGCCCTCCTGCCCCGGGTGGCGCGGGACAACGGCATCCGGCTGCACACGGTCTCGCCCTCCGACGAGTCCCTCGAGTCCGTCTTCTCGTACCTGGTCGCGGCGTAGGAGGCCGAATATGTATGACCCCACAGTCGCCCGGCTCACCTACCGGGCCCTGCTCGGCCGCCGCCGCGCCCTCATCCTCGGCGCGCTGCCGCTCCTGCTCATCGTGATCGCCGTGGTGGTCCGCGCCCTCACCGGCGCCGACGACCAGACAGCGGTGAACGTCCTGGGCGGGTTCGCGCTCGCCACCATGGTGCCGATCATCGGCGTGATCGCCGGCACCGGCGCGATCGGGCCGGAGATCGACGACGGTTCGGTGGTGTACCTGCTGTCCAAGCCGCTCAAGCGGCCGACGATCATCTTCACCAAGCTGATCGTGGCCGTCGCGGTGACCATGGTGTTCTCCGCGGTGCCGACCCTGGTCGCCGGGCTGATCCTCAACGGCAACGGGCAGCAGATAGCCGTGGCCTACACGGTGGCCGCGCTGGTCGCCTCCATCGCGTATGCGGCTCTCTTCCTCCTGCTGGGCACGGTCTCCCGGCACGCGGTGGTCTTCGGGCTCGTCTACGCGCTGGTCTGGGAGGCGCTGTTCGGCTCCCTGGTGCCCGGGGCGCGCACACTGAGCGTCCAGCAGTGGGCGCTGGCCGTGGCGCACAAGATGGCCGGCGGAGACCTGGTGACCTCCGACGTAGGGTTGCCGACGGCGACGGTGCTGCTGGTGGTGGTGACCGTGCTGGCCACCTGGTACGCCGGGCAGAAGCTGCGGTCGCTGACACTCGCCGGCGAGGAGTGATGCCCCGCCGTGGCGGCGGGCGGGCTCGACGGCCTTGACGGGGGCTTCACCTCCGTCCGGGCAGACTGGGCAGGGCGGAAGGGACACCGGGAGGACGGGAATGGCGGGCGAGGCGCCGGAGAGCGACGGCCGGGGGAGCACCGGGGACGCGTGGGACGACGTCGTCCTGGACGCCGACTTCATACGGGCCGCCGAGACCGCCGAGCCGTCCGCCCGGGCGCGGATGCTCGCCGCGCGCTGGCGCCGCGAGCAGCCCGAGCCGCAGCCGTGGCGCTCCGACGAGCCGCCCGCCGGATGGTTCTTCAGCAAGGTGCGCCGCCGCAGGTGGCGGCGGCGGTGACCCGGCCGGTCCGCCCGCAAATTCAGTGGCGCCCCAGCCGGCGCAACGGCACAGTGGTGGTGTCCACGAACGCCGGATCGAATCGGCGTCACGTTCTGGGAGAGGAGCTGGGCGATGTCGATGCACGGCAGTACGCCGAGCTCCCGACAGGGCAGCCCGCGGCGGGCTTCGGAGTAGTCGCCACCACTCCGTCGAGCCCGCCCGCACGGGGAGCTGCCCGGGGCGGCCGCTTCGAGCACGCGAATCCCATCGCGTGGGCCGCCCACCCGGAGGATTGGCCGAGTGGTAAGGCACCGGTTTGCTAAGCCGTGGTCGGGCCTGAACAGCCCGCGCACGTTCGATCCGTGCATCCTCCGCAAGACCCTGTCACCGTGACCCGGCCGGAACGACGGCCCACAGCGGTGAGCCGTCAGCCCAGCAACTTCTCCAGCACCACCGCGATGCCGTCCTCCTCGTTGGAGGCCGTCACCTCGTGCGCGACCGCCTTCAGTTCCTCGTGAGCGTTGTCCATCGCCACGCCATGGGACGCCCAGGCGAACATCGGGATGTCGTTGGGCATGTCGCCGAAGGCAAGTGTGTCGGCCGCCTTCAGACCCAGCCGACGGGCGGCCAGTGAGAGACCGGTCGCCTTCGACAGGCCCAGCGGCAGGAGTTCGACGATGCCCTCACCCGCCATGGTGACCGAGACGAAGCCGCCCGCGGTGCGGCGGGCCACGTCGGCCAGTTCGTCGTCCGTGAGGGTCGGGTGCTGGACGTAGAGCTTGTTGAGAGGGGCGCTCCACAGATCCGAGGCGTCCGTGAACGGAGTCGCCGGGAGCGTGCCCGTGACCGCGTACCCGGGGCCCACCAGCACTTCGCCCTCCAGGCCGTCACGGCTCGCCGCCAGGTACAGCGGGCCGACCTCCGCCTCGATCTTGGCCAGAGCCACCCCGGCCAGCTGCCGGTCCAGGGTCACCGACGTCAGCAGGCGGTGCGCCCCGGCGTCGTAGACCTGCGCGCCCTGGCCGCAGACGGCGAGGCCCCGGTAGCCGAGATCGTCGAGGATGTGCCGGGTCCAGGGCACCGCGCGGCCCGTGACCACCAGGTGGGCGGCACCCGCGGCGGTGGCCGCGGCGAGCGCCTCACGGGTTCGCCGGGAGACCGACTCGTCGGAGCGCAGAAGCGTTCCGTCGAGGTCGGTCGCGATCAGCCTGTAGGGGAAGCCCCCGGCCGTTTCGCCGGAGGCTTCGGGAGCGGCGGAGGTCACCTGGCCACCGGTTCCAGGACCTCCCGGCCTCCGAGGTAGGGGCGCAGCACCTCCGGCACGCGCACGGAGCCGTCGGCCTGCTGGTGGTTCTCCAGGATCGCGACGATGGTGCGCGGGACGGCGCACAGCGTGCCGTTGAGCGTTGCCAGCGGACGGACGGTCTTGCCGTCACGGACGCGGATCCTGAGGCGGCGGGACTGGAACTCGGTGCAGTCCGAGGTCGAGGTCAGCTCGCGGTACTTGCCCTGGGTCGGGACCCAGGCCTCGCAGTCGAACTTGCGCGAGGCCGAGGCACCCAGGTCACCCGTGGCGACGTCGATGACCCGGAACGGCAGCTCCAGCGACGTCAGCCACTGCTTCTCCCACTCCAGCAGACGGTGGTGCTCCTCCTGCGACTCCTCGGGGGCGACGTAGGAGAACATCTCGACCTTGTCGAACTGGTGCACGCGGAAAATGCCGCGGGTGTCCTTGCCGTGCGAGCCGGCCTCGCGGCGGAAGCACGGCGAGAAGCCCGCGTAGCGCAGCGGCAGACGGTCGGCGTCGATGATCTCGTCCATGTGGTAGGCCGCCAGCGGCACCTCGGACGTACCGACCAGGTAGAGGTCGTCCTTGTCGAGGTGGTAGACGTCCTGGGCCGCCTGGCCGAGGAAGCCCGTGCCCGCCATCGACTGCGGGCGGACCAGCGCGGGGGTGAGCATCGGGGTGAAGCCGGCCGCGGTGGCCTGGGCGATCGCCGCGTTCACCAGCGCCAGCTCCAGCAGGGCGCCGACACCGGTGAGGAAGTAGAAGCGGGAGCCGGAGACCTTCGCGCCGCGCTCCACGTCGATCGCGCCGAGCAGCTGGCCGAGCTCCAGGTGGTCCTTGGGCTCGAAGCCCTCGGCGGCGAAGTCGCGGATGGTGCCGTGCGTCTCCAGCGTGACGAAGTCCTCCTCACCGCCGACCGGCACGTCGGGGTGCACGAGGTTGCCGAGCTGGAGCGCCAGCTCCTGGGTCTCCGTGTCGGCCGCGTCGCGTTCGGCGTCGGCCGCCTTGACGTCGGCGGCCAGCTGGCTCGCCCTCTTCAGCAGCTCGGCCTTCTCGTCGCCGGCGGCCTTCGGGATGAGCTTGCCCAGGTTCCGCTGCTCGGCGCGCAGTTCGTCGAAGCGGACGCCGGACGACCTGCGCCGCTCGTCGGCAGACAGGAGAGCGTCGACGAGCGCGACGTCCTCTCCACGGGCGCGCTGCGAGGCGCGCACACGGTCGGGGTCCTCACGGAGCAGGCGAAGGTCAATCACGCGGTCAAGGCTACCGGTGCGGCGTTGCGCCTCACGACCCAGTATTCCGAACCGCGCACTACGTACCGTTATGGCGGAATTGCGCCTTGTGTCAATAAAGAGCGTCCCGCTAACTGGAAGGAGGCACTGGACGGCTGTCCGGTTGACTGGATTTCCTTGTACGGAGCGGGACTTGGGCCTGATGTTGTCCACAGGAGTCCCCATGCCGCCGAGAGTTATCCACAGGCTGTGCGAAAGATCTGTGGACTTCGGAATTGATCACTCCGCTACCGGCGGGTGGACGGAAGAATTCCCGGCTCAAACCGCCCCGACACCCACTTTCGGGTGGAAAGAGGTCGCCCCAAAAGATGAACCAAAGGAAACGAGTGGACGAAGGCGGATCCGTGTCTCCGTCTCCCCGCTTGGGGAGCGCGGGGTGATTTGTCGACCTGGCCGCCCTTTGATGTCGACTTGTCCTCAGGTCGAGATGGGGACCTGTGGATAACTTCTGTGGATAACGTGGAACCGGCTAGAAACGGCCGTCCTGGCAGCGCGCAACCCAGTCCGCAGCGGCCACGAACTCCTCGTCCGACGTCCCGGGCGGCGGGGTCCGGACATCCGTCACCCCGATGTCCGCACGCGGGTACGAGCCGAGGAAACGCACCTGCAGACAGATCCGCTTCAGCCCCATCAGCGCCTCGGCCATCCGGCGGTCGGTGATGTGGCCCTCGGCGTCGATGCAGAAGCAGTAGTTGCCGATGCCGGCCCCGGTCGGGCGGGACTGCAGCACCATGAGGTTGATGCCGCGGGTGGCGAACTCGCCCAGCAGGTCTCGCAGGCCGCCGGGGTGGTCGTCGCGCTGCCACAGGACCACGGACGTCTTGTCGGCACCGCTCGGAGCGGCGGGCCGGGCGGGACGGCCGACCAGGACGAACCGTGTCTGCGCGTTCTCCGCGTCGTGGATCTCCGTCTCCAGAGCCTCCAGGCCGTATCGGGCGGCCGCGAACTCGCCCGCGAAGGCGGCGTCGTAGCGGCCCTCCTGGACCAGTCGGGCTCCGTCCGCGTTGGAGGCGGCCGACTCCCAGACGGCGTCCGGCAGGTTCGCCTTCAGCCAGTTGCGCACCTGCGGCTGGGCGGCCGGGTGGGCGGTGACGGTCTTGATGTCCGACAGCTTGGTGCCGGGCCTGACCAGCAACGCGAAGGTGATCGACAGCAGCACCTCGCGGTAGATCATCAGAGGTGTGCCCGCGACCAGCTCATCGAGCGTGGTGGTGATGCCGCCCTCGACCGAGTTCTCGATCGGAACGAAAGCCGCCTCGGCGTCGCCGGTGCGGACGGCGTCGAGCGCGGACTGCACGGACACGTACGGGATCAGCTCCCGCGTGGCCGCCTCGGGAAGCGTGCGCAGGGCGACTTCGGTGAATGTGCCCTCGGGGCCGAGATACGCGTAGCTCGCTGGCATGACCTCACCCTAATGGGCGCACGCGGACCCGGCCCGTCCGTCTCACGAGAGCCCCTCCCGCGGGTGAACCGGCGTGACCTAGCCGGCCGGCGCCGCTCATCCCTCCAGCAGCCGCTGCCCCACGTACTCGCCCTTCGCCGTCCCGCCCGGCACCGCGAAGAGCCCGCTCGCCTCGTGCCGGATGTACTGCGACAGCGCGTCGCCGCGGTCCAGCTTGCGCTGCACCGGCACGAAGCCCCGCAGCGGGTCCGCCTGCCAGCAGATGAACAGCAGTCCGGCGTCGGGCGTGCCGTCCGGGTCGAACCCGTCGTGGTAGGAGAAGGGGCGCCGGAGCATGGCCGCGCCGCCGTTCTGGTCGGGCCGGGTGATGCGGGCGTGCGCGTTGACCGGGACGGCGTAGCTGCCGTCCTTGCCCGTCTTCTCCAGGTCCATCGGGGTCGTCTCGGTGCCCCCGCTGAGCGGCGCCCCGTCCGGCTTGCGGCGGCCGATGACGTTCTCCTGCTGGGCGAGGGAGAGCTTCTCCCAGTCGTCCAGGAGCATGCGGATACGGCGTACGACGGCGTAGGAGCCGTTCGCCATCCAGGCCGGTTCGCCGCCGGCCGGGACGAAGATGCGCCGGTCGAAGTCGGTGTCGGACGGCTTCGGGTTGCGGGTGCCGTCGATCTGGCCCATGAGGTTGCGGGCGGTCATGGGACGGGCGGTGGCGCCCGGGGAGCGGTTGAAGCCGTTCATCTGCCAGCGGATCCGGGCGGCGCCACCCGAGTCCTTCTGGATCGCGCGCAGGGCATGGAAGGCGACCAGCGCGTCGTCGGCGCCGATCTGCACCCACAGGTCGCCGTTGCTGCGGGCCTTGTCGAGCCGGTCGGAGGAGAAGTCCGGCAGCGGGTCGAGGGCGGCCGGCCGCTGCTTCTGCAGGCCGGTCCGGTCGAAGAAGCCGTGCCCGAAGCCGAAGGTGATCGTCAGCGACGAGGGGCCCGCGTCCCGGGCGACATCGGTGTCGGCGTGGGCGGCCGGCTCACCCGCCATCAGCCGTTCGGCCGTCGTCGACCAGCGGCGCAGCAGGGTGGCTGCCTCCTTGCGGCCCGCGCCGGCCGTCAGGTCGAAGGCGACGACATGGCCGCGGGCCTGCAGGGCGTCGGTGATCCCGGGCTGATGTTTCCCGTGAAACATTGCCCGGTCCGAGCCGAGCGAGGTGAGCGGGGTGGCTCCGGCGGGTGCCGTGCCGTACCCCACGGCCGCGCCCGCCGCACCGAGGACGACTCCGGTGGCGCCGGCGGTGCCGAGCAGCCGCCGGCGCGATATGCCCGCGCTTGCGGAGTCGGTCTCGTGGACGGTCTGCCTGGGCAGGTCCGGGGTGGTGGCCTCCGGGGTGGACTGGTCGGTCATGGTGGGGTTCAGCCGATCTGCGCGTTCTTGGTGACGGTCGCCTGGTCGATGTCGGAGGTCCGCACGGTCACGGCGACCTTCCAGTCGCCCGCCATGGGGATCTGCACCCCACTGGCCGCCCAGTGCCCGGTGGTGATGTGGTCGGGGGCCACAGGCAGGGGGCCGATCCTCTTGGCGGTGAGGGTGAGGGCGACCTTGATCTCGGGGATGTCGAAGGCCTGGCCGTCGGGCCGCTGCACATAGACGTGCATCTCGTTGCCGCCCACGCGCGCGGGGTCGATGTCGAGCCGGACGATGCCCTTGCCGTTCTGGCCGCCGGTGTCGAAGGGCATGTCGAGGGTGACCGCGCCCCCCGAGGAGGAGGACGAGGACGACGAAGAGGGCGAGGACGCCGACGAGGTTGCCGCCGCGGCCTCCTCCGTGCGCCCCGGCTCCGTCTGCGTCAGCACGGTGGTGACGGCGAGCAGCGCGACGGCGACTCCCGCCTCGGCCAGCACCGAGTGGCGCAGCCCGGACCGGCCGGGGTCGGCGTCCCGCATCCGCTTCTGCCGGGCCGCGTCCACGGCGGCCCGTTGCCGGGCGAGCTGGGCGGCCCGCCGTGTGCCGGCGCCGTTGACCGTCTTCCCACCGGTCGCGGACTTCTTGCCGGCGCCGGCACCGGCGTCGGCCGATGCCTTCGCGCCCGCCGGGCCCTTGCGCGCGCCCGCGGGTTCCTTCTCCTTGGCGCGGTCCTTGGCGCGGTCCTTCGCCTGTTCCTTCGTGCGGGCCTTGGCCGCGGCCTTCGCGGTCACCGTCTCCGTCAGCCGCCCCGTCCAGCGCCGGGAGACCCAGGCGATGCCGATGAGCAGTCCCACGAGGCCGATCTTGACCAGGAGCAGCTGCCCGTAGCGCGTGCCGGTGAGCGCCGACCAGGAGCCGACCTGCCGCCAGGACTGGTAGATCCCGGTGGCGACCAGCGCGAGCACGGAGCAGAAGGCGACGCGGGAGAAGCGGCGTACGGCCGGGGTCTCGATCGGGCTGTCCGCGGGCGCCCGGTACAGCGCGACCAGGAGGGCGGCGAGCCCGCCGAGCCAGACGGCCACGGCGAGCAGGTGGACGATGTCGACCGGCATGGCGATGCCCGGCTGCAGGCCGGTGGAGGCGTGCTCGGCCATCGCCCAGCTCGCCGCGAGCCCGGCGGCGACCACGGCCCCGCCGATGGCGAGCCCGAAGGTCAGGTCCCGCTTCTCCTCGTCCTCGCGCTTCTCGTACGCCCCGAAGAGCACGGCGACGAACAGCGCGGCCGCGGCAAGCAGCAGCAGCCGGGAGACGAGGGCCGCGCCGGTCTTCGTCTGGAGCACCTGCCCGAGCAGGGTGAGGTCGAAGATGTCCGCGATCTTCCCGGAGGTGGTGTAGGAGCCGCGCAGGAGCAGCAGCGCGAGCGTGGCGGCGGTGAGCGCGACCCAGCCGGAGACGACCAGCCGCTGTACCGCGCGTACGCCCGCCCCGCGCTGCCAGCAGGCGAGCACGAAGGCGGCGCCGCCGGCCAGGACGATGAAGCCGGCGTAGGACACGTACCGCCCGAACCCGTACAGCAAGCCGACGATCCCGCCGCCCACGTCCTGGCCGCCGACCGCGACGGAGGTCTTGGAGGGGGCGCCGACGGAGAAGGTGTAGGCGCCGCCGACGGGGTGGCTGTCGGCGGAGACCACCTGGTAGGTGACGGTGTAGGTGCCCTTGGACAGCCCGCCGCGCAGCTGCACGGCGTACGTCGTCCCGCTGATGTCGGCCGGCTTGCCGGTGTCGACCCGCTTGCCCTCGGGGTCGAGCACACGCAGCGAGTCGTCGTTCATGGCGACCTTCTCGGAGAAGGTCAGCGACACCTGGGTGGGCGCCTTGTCGACCACCACTCCCTGCTGGGGGTCGCTGCCGGTCAGCGCCGCGTGAGCGGAGGCCGGGGCGGCGCCGGCGAGGAGTATGCCGGCGACGGCCAGGAGCAGCAGCAACAGGGTCCGGACGCGGGGCGTGGTGGTCTGCGTCAAGGTGGTCCCTCCCTCAGTGTCCGGTCGCGGGGTTGTACGTGGCCGGCTTCACCGGCATCTCAACCCTGAGGTCGCCGGATTCGGCGAAGTGCAGTTCGACGGTGACCGTACGGCCCGGTTCGGGCTTGCGCTTCAGCTTGTCGAACATCAGGTGGTTGCCGCCGCTCTTGAACACGAGCCGGCCGTGCGCGGGGACGGTGAGGCGGTCGGCCTCCCGCATGGCGCCGCCGACCGTCTCGTGCACCGTGACTTCTCCCGCGGCGTCGCTGGTGACCGAGGTCAGCTCGTCCTTGGCGTCACCCTTGTTGGTGATCGTCAGGAAGCCGGCCGCCATCGAGTCCGAGACCGGCTGGGGCATGTAGGCGGCGCTCACGGACAGTTCGGCCTTCCCGCCGGAGCCGGAGCCGGAGCCGGATGGTCCGGGCCGGGAGCCGGAGGCCGAGCCGCCGCACCCGGTGAGCAGGACCGTGCCGGTGAGCAGGACCGTGCCGGTCAGGACACCGGCCAGGAGCGGGGCCGCGGACGCGGGACGCCTCATGGGTTCTTCCCCTTGATGATCTCGGGGAGGTCCTTGGTGTAGTCGTCGACGGTGGCCTCCTCGCCGTAGAGCAGGTAGCCGCCGTCGGTCTTCGGGGAGAAGGCGACCACCTGGGTGCCGTGCACCGAGACGAGTTTGCCGTTCTTGTCCTTCTCCGTCGGCTCGATGGAGATGCCCAGGCTGCGCGCGCCGGCCTGGATGGTGGCGAAGTCCCCGGTCAGGCCGATGAACTGGGGGTCGATGCCCTTGAGCCACTTGCCGAGTTCGGCGGGGGTGTCGCGGGCCGGGTCGGTGGTGACGAACACCACCTGCAGCTTGTCCTGCTCGGCCTTGGGCAGGGCCTTCTTGGCGACCGCGATGTTGTTCATCGTCAGCGGGCAGATGTCGGGGCAGTGCGTGTAGCCGAAGTAGACCAGCGTCGGCCGGCCCGCCGTCTCCTTGCGGAGGTCGTACTTCTTGCCGTGGGTGTCGGTGAGCACCAGGTCCGGCTTCTCGAACGGCTGGTCGAGGACCGTCACGGCCTTCTGCGAGCTGTCCTCGGAGACGACGGCGACGGGCTTGTTGCTGTCGTCGCCGCTGCCGCAGGCGGAGAGGGTCATCGTGGCGGCGGCGAGCAGCACGGCCGCGGCGAACGTCTTCTTGCGCATAGAAAAATGTCCCAGATGTGAGAACTCCGGCGCGCACCGGGGTCGTACGCAAGGGTCGCACGACCTGTCGTACGACCCCCTGGTGCGCGTGGCGGACGAGTGGGATCAGACGGTGGTCCGCCGGCGGCCGGCGAGTACGCCGTAGGCGACACCCGCCGCGCCGACGACGATTCCCACGACGCCGAGGACGCGGGCGGTGGTGTCGCTGCCGCTCTTCGAGCCGGAGGAGCCGGCGGCTGCGGTCTGCGCGGTGGACTTCGCGTCGCTGGATGCGTCCGCGGCGCTCGTGGCGTGGTGGTCGTCGGCCGGTGCGGCGGCCAGGTCCAGTGCGGGCGCCGGCTTGTCGGGCTCGGCCTGGCCCTTTTGCCGCACCTCGATCCAGCGGACGACCTCCTTGTCGGAGTAGGTCTGGAGCGCCTTGAAGACGAGCTGGTCCGCGTCCTCGGGCAGCGCGCCGACGGAGACCGGGAACTTCTGGAAGTAGCCGGGCTCGATGCCCTTGCCGTCGGCGGTCCAGGTGACCTTGGTGACGGCCTCGGAGATCTTCTTGCCGTGCATCTCGAGCGGCTTGGCCGGCCGGGACTTGGTGACGTCGATCTTCCAGCCGTCGATCGGCTGCGGCATCACCGAGGCCAGCGGGTGGTCGGTAGGGAAGCTGACCTCGACCTTGGTGGTGGAGGCGTTGTCGCGCTCGTTGGGGACCTTGAAGTCGACGACCACGTAGCCGCCCTTGGCGGGGGTGGTCTCCGGCTGGACGGTGACATGGGCGAACGCGGGCGCGGACAGGGCGAGGACGGCCGAGCCCGCGAGAGCGCCGGCGGCGGTGAGACGGGACGCCTTGATGGACTTCATGACAGGAGGCACTCCACTTCGAGTGAGTTCCGGTGGTGAGGAGCAGGCGCGTGCGCGGGATGGCCGACTGCGGGCTTCCCGAATTCGGGCACGCGTGCGTGCCGCGCGACGGCGGCCGCCTACCTCCTCCGGCGGAACCCGCTCGGTGGGGCGTTGGTCGCGTCGCGTCAGGCGGCGAGGACGTGGGCGGGGGCGGCCGGCGGGCCGCGGCGGATCACCGTGTGCTGGATTGCGGCGGTGTGGGGTGGCGCGAGAGGCGCACAGTCGGCGGCACGCCAGAAGCGCGGGCCGGTTGCGGGCGCCGTCGGCAGCCCGGCGCACAGGGCGCGCACCAGCGCCAGCGCCCCGCGCAGGGACCGCATGAACGCGGTCTCGGCGACCCCGTGCGCGGAGAGTTCGATCAGCCGCAGCAGGGCGAGGTCGCCGCGGCGCAGCAGCCAGCCCGCGGCGACCGCGGCCAGTACGTGGCCGAGCAGCATGGGCAGGGAGGGCAGCAGCGCGGCCGCCGGGCCCGTGGCGGTCAGGGCGTCCGCCGGGTGGTGTGTGGCGCCGGTGTCCGGGCCGGCGCCGTCGAGGAGGTGGGCGCCGGCGAGAAGCCTGTAGGCGTGGGCCGGGCTGATCGCCGCCGCCGTGGTCCCGCACACCAGCCGCGCGGCCCGTTCGGCGAGCGCGGTGTCGGACAGCGCGGGCATGGAGCTCATCGACCCCATGTCCATGGACCCCATCGCGCCCATGGACCCCATGGAACCCGCCGACCGCATGGACATCGCACCGGACACCATGCCGTCCGTGCCGAGCTGCCCCAGCCCGAAGAGTGTGTGCAGCACGGTCTGGCCGACTGCGAGCAGCGCCGCGATCCCCGGCAGGGAGCGGGCCCGGCCCGTGAGCGGCGCGACGACGACGAGCGCACTCAGGAAGCCCGCGCCCAGCGTCCACAGCGGCACCGTGGCACAGGAGGCCAGCGTGTGACCGGCCGCGGCCAACACGACGCAGACCGCGGCGAACACCGCGGCCCGGAGCATCCTCAGATCGCGTCCGGCAGGCGCCGTGCGCTGGTGGGGGGCAGTCATGGCGGCCCCATCATCCCACTGGGCCCCCGGACGCCGTACGGCAGGTCCACAAGGTGCCGTACGCCCGGATGGTCACCTTCTGCCGTCGGTGACCGGCACATACACCGATTCCGTTCCCGCCGCATCCGCCGATCGGGCGGTATGGCGTCAACTCGGTGCTTACGACCGGGCACGCCGGGCAATACGTAACGGTATGTCGAGCCGCGGCCGGGAGGCTGGAGCATGAGCATCTGGTGGTCTCTCCATCTGCGGCGTGACGCTGCGAGCGTGCCGCTCGCCCGGAGGCTGCTCCTCGGCACGATGGAGACCGCGGGCGTCGACCCCGACATCTCCTACGACCTTTCCGTCGCCCTGAGCGAGGCGTGCGCGAACGCCGTCGAACACGGCGGGGACGCCGACTCCTCCGAGGCCTACCGCGTCACCGCCTATCTCGACGGGGAGAAATGCCGCATCGAGGTCGCCGACGCGGGCCCCGGATTCCCGTCCGGGGCCCGCCGCACGCCGGTCCGCGCCGCGCACCCCGAGGCCGAGCACGGCCGTGGCCTGTGCCTCATCCAGGAGCTCGCCGACCACGTCCACATCGGCAACAAGCCGGGACGGGGCGGCGCGGTGGTGAGTTTCGACAAGATTCTCAAGTGGCGTGAGGACGCGCCGCTGATGGCGGTGTAGGGGGAGACGGGACCGGCCGGCGAGCGCGGGTTTCGCGGCCATCGGCCCGCCCGGGCGGCGACCCGCCGCGCCGCCGGCCATTTCCCGGGCGGCTGCAGGGCCCATTTCCGGCCGTGCCCGTCCCACTCCACTCCACCCCGCCACCGCTTTTCCGGCGGAACGTTTCACACCCGGTCCAGGACCTTCGACAGCACCTCCAGCGCCTCGGGGTACACCCGCTCCCGAGGCGTCCCGTACCCGACGACCAGGCCCTGCGGCCGTTCCTGCCCCGGGCTGTGCCAGTGGTCGCCCAGCCGCCCGAGCGCCAGCCCCTCCTCCTCCGCGCGGGCCAGCACCCCGGCCTCGTCGGCGACGTCGAGCAGGGCGTGCAGTCCGGCGGCGATCCCGCGCACGCGCCGGGAGCCGAGCCGGTCGAGGAGCTGGTCACGGCGGCGCCGGTAACGCAGCCGGCACGCGCGTACGTGCCGGTCGTAGGCGTGGCTGCCGATGAGCTCGGCCAGCGCCAACTGGCCGATGGACTCGGTGTGGTGGTCGCTGTGCAGCTTGACCTCGGCAACCGCGTCGACCAGGTGCGGCGGCAGCACCATCCAGCCCAGCCGCAGGGCGGGCCCGAGGGTCTTGGAGGCGGTGCCCAGATACACGACCTGACCGGGCGCCATGCCCTGGAGCGCGCCGACGGGCTGGCGGTCGTAGCGGAACTCGCCGTCGTAGTCGTCCTCGACGATCAGGGCGCCACGCGCGCGTGCCCAGTCGGTCAGCGCCCGCCTCCGCTCGGGGTGCAGGGTCACGCCGGTCGGGTACTGGTGCGCCGGGGTGACGACGACGGCCCGCTCCTCGCCCAGGTCCTGGGCGCAGACACCGCGCTCGTCGACCCGCACCGGCACCACCTGCCCGCCGTTGTGCCGCACCACCTCCCGGTGGAAGGGCAGCCCGGGGTCCTCCATGGCGACCGCGGCACCGTCGAGTACGCGCGTGAGGAGCGCCAGTCCCTGGATGTACCCGGAGGTGATGACGATCCGCTCCGGCGGTGCGATCACGCCGCGCGCCCGCCCCAGATACCCCGACAGCGCCGTGCGCAGCTCGATCCGGCCGCGCGGGTCGCCGTAGTCGTACGCCAGCGAGGGCGCCGTCGCGATGGCGCGGCGCAGCGCCCGCAGCCAGGCCGCCGCCGGGAACGCCCCGACGTCCGGGCTGCCGGGCCGCAGGTCGAACCGGGGCGCACGCGCCCGTGCCGCCGCGCCCGGTTCCTCGGCGTCGACGGTGGGCAGCGCGGCGACCTGGGTGCCCGAGCCCTGCCGCGCCGTCAGATAGCCCTCGGCGACCAGCTGGTCGTACGCGGCCTTCGCGGTGCCCCGCGAGATGCCCAGCTCGGATGCCAGCCGCCGGGTCGCCGGCAGCCGTGTCCCGGGCGACAGCCGCCCGTCCCGTACGGCGTCCCTGAGCGCCTTCTCCAGGCCCACCCGGCGGCCCGCCGCCGCGTCCGGTTCCAGATGCAGGTCCACCCCGACACCGGACCAGAAGTCGTCCACGTCCACGAAAACCCTCCCCCTAGGCACGTGAACGGCCGGGCACCTCCTCAGGTACCCGGCCGTCGCACTCGTATCAGCTCTTCAGCGACGCCATCCAGGCCTCGACCTCGTCGGAGGGGCGCGGCAGGCCCGCCGAGAGGTTGCGGTTGCCGTCCTCGGTGACCAGGATGTCGTCCTCGATGCGGACGCCGATGCCGCGGTACTCCTCCGGCACGGTCAGGTCGTCGGTCTGGAAGTACAGGCCCGGCTCCACGGTGAGGACCATGCCCGGCTCCAGCGTGCCGTCCACGTACGTCTCGGTGCGCGCGGCGGCGCAGTCGTGGACGTCCATGCCGAGCATGTGGCCGGTGCCGTGCAGTGTCCAGCGGCGCTGCAGGCCGAGCTCCAGGACCCGCTCGACCGGGCCCTCGACCAGGCCCCACTCGACGAGCCGTTCGGCCAGCACACGCTGGGCGGCGTCGTGGAAGTCGCGGTACTTGGCGCCCGGCCGCACCGCCGCGATGCCGGCCTCCTGGGCCTCGTACACGGCGTCGTAGATCTTCTTCTGGAGCTCGCTGAAGGTGCCGCTGACCGGCAGTGTGCGCGTGACGTCGGCGGTGTACAGGGTGTGCGTCTCCACGCCGGCGTCCAGCAGGAGCAGGTCGCCGGGGCGGACCGGGCCGTCGTTGCGCACCCAGTGCAGCGTGCAGGCGTGCGGGCCGGCCGCGCAGATCGTGCCGTAGCCGACGTCGTTGCCCTCGACGCGCGCGCGGAGGAAGAACGTGCCCTCGATGTAGCGCTCGGAGGTGGCCTCCGCCCTGTCGAGGACCTTCACCACGTCCTCGAAGCCGCGCACGGTGGAGTCGACGGCCTTCTGCAGCTCGCCGATCTCGAAGTCGTCCTTGACCAGCCGCGCCTCGGAGAGGAAGACGCGCAGTTCCTCGTCGCGCTCGGCGGTGACCTTGTCGGTCAGGGCGGCCTCGATGCCGGCGTCGTGGCCGCGCACGACGCGGACCGGGCCGGTGGCCTCGCGCAGCTGCCCGGCCAGCTCGCGCACGTCGCCGGCCGGGATGCCGTACAGCGCCTCGGACTCGGCGAGCGAGTGCCGGCGGCCGACCCACAGCTCGCCCTGGCCGGAGAGCCAGAACTCGCCGTTCTCCCGGTCGGAGCGCGGCAGGAGGTGGATCGTCTCCCTGTGGCCGTCCGCGGTGGGCTCCAGCACCAGGACGCCGTCCTCCGTCTGGTCGCCGGTGAGGTAGGCGTACTCGACCGACGAGCGGAAGGGGTACTCGGTGTCGTTGGAGCGGGTCTTCAGGTTGCCCGCGGGGATCACCAGGCGCTCGCCGGGGAAACGCGCGGACAGCGCGGCGCGGCGGCGGGCGGTGTGCTCCGCCTGCTCGACCGGCTTCAGGTCGCGCAGCTCCGTGTCGGCCCAGCCGGACTTCATGTTCTCGGCGAGCTCGTCGGACACGCCCGGGTACAGGCCGTTCTTCCGCTGCTTGATCGACTCTTCTTCAGCAGTCTCCGGGCCCGCTGCGTCAGCAGCAGAATCTGACACAGCCGGGAGCTCCTCCGCCACGGTCTTCCTCCTCGATACGGCACTGGACCACCCCCATCGTACGGTCGTGCGGAAGGGGGCCCGAGGCAGAAGCACCTGTTACCGGCGGGTCCTGTGCCGGGCGGCTGCCGTCACCGGCCTCCGCTATTCGAAGCGGGCCGCCAGCAGCGCCACGTCCTTTGCGCCGGCGGTCACGTCCAGGCCGTCCGGCAGCACCGTGCGCAGCACGTGGTCGGCGACCGCCCCGGGGTCGTGGCGCAACGCGCGCGGGACGCTCGCTGCGGCGGCGTGCAGCCGGGTGAAGGCGCGGTCGACGGGGTCGCCGGTGCGGTGCAGCAGCCCGTCGGTGTAGAGCAGCACCGTTTCGCCGCCCGTCACCTGGAACTCCACGCTCGGCGCCTCCCAGCAGGCGAGCATGCCGAGCGGCGCGGACACCGACGTCTCCACGAACTCCGTGCGCCGCTCGCCGACCACCAGCGGCGGGCTGTGTCCGGCGCCGGCCAGGGTGATCCTGCGCAGCGCGGGCTCGCAGTAGGCGAACAGGGCGGTGGCGGAGCGGGCGGGCTCGGTCAGCCGCAGAAGCAGCTCCAGGTCGGACAGGACGGCGACGGGGTCCTCGCCCTCCATCACCGCGTACGCGCGCAGGGACGCCCGCAGCCGGCCCATCGCGGCCACCGCGCCGGGCCCGGAGCCGGTGACCGAGCCGACCGCGAGGCCGAGCGCGGCGTCGGGCAGCGGCAGTGCGTCGTACCAGTCGCCGCCGCCCCGCCGGCTGGTGCGGTGCCGGGCCGCGAGCTGGACGCCGGGCACACGGGGCAGCCGGGAGGGCAGCAGCTCCTCGTACATCGTCGCCATGCACGCGCGCGTGCGTTCGCCCTCCAGCAGGCGCGCCAGGTGTTCGGTGGCGAAGCGGACGTAGAGGCCGGCGAGGTGGCGCTGCCGCTCGACCGGCTGGGCGGGCTCGTCGTAGAGCCACACCGCGGCGCCGAGTCGGCCGGCGGCCTCGGTGGACAGGGGCAGCGCGTAGCTGGCGGCGTAGCCGAGGCGGGCGGCCACCTCGCGGTGGCGGGGGTCGAGGCCGTCCTCGGCGAACAGGTCGGGGTGCACGATCTCGCCCTCGCCGCCCGGCAGCCCGGTGGCGGTGTCCAGGAGCGCGCCGTGGGGCATCGCGCTGCGCGGCACGGTCTCGATGTGACCGAGATCGGACCGGGCCAGGCCCAGGCCGATGGTGGTGTCGGGGCCGAGTCCGTCGTCCGGTTCCAGTACGACGAGACCGCGCCGGGCGCCCACGAGGGCGGCACCGGCGCGGAGCAGTTCCTTCAGAGCGGCGTCGAGTCCATTGGTGCGGGCCAGCCGCTCGGTGAGCTCGTGCAGGGTCGTGAGGTCGGAGACCCAGCCCGCGAGACGGTCCTGCAGCAGGGCGCCCGGCGGGTGCCCGGGGTGGGGGGAGTGCGCGCCGTTTGGTGAGGCGGCCGGGGAGGTACCCGGGGCGGCAGGCGCGGGCGCGACAGTGTGTGCGGGCGCGGGAACCGTTGAATCGATTCCGGCCACTTTCGAGGGGTGAGGGGAGTTCATGGCGTCCGGCTTTCCGACCGGTGCGTATTGCTCAAAAGCATCGCGAGCCCCCATGTCATTCTGCGCCGCCAGCAGTGTCTCCACATGTACACGCACTCGTGAGGGGATGTCCAGCATTGTCCTGCCGGGATTCCTGGTGTCAGAGGGGAGGTTGGGGTCTTCCCCCCGCCCTCTTGCGGAATAACAAAGTTGGCTTGAAACTGCCTCGGGTAACGCCTTATTGCGGTCGACTGGGTTTGCTCCACAGAGCGTCACAGCGGTCGTGATGGGTACGTACTCGGAGAAGGCCAGGGGTGGTTGGGGGTCACCCGGAACCTGGTGACGGACCCGGGCGTCCTATCCACCGACGACCGTGCCCCATCCTCCGCGGTGGAGGCGGAGAGCAAAACGCGTGACGGCAAAACGCCATGCTCCGCCACCCCACGCCACGCCCATGCTTTTGGTAGACGCAGTATGGACGGGGCTGCCGCGGAAGCAGCCAATGCTCGGCCCATAGGGGTTCCCCGTGCCTGAAGGCAGGGGTGTGATGCGCCAATAGGTACGCACAGTGAAGTGATCGACACATGGTGTGATGTGGCCCACGGTGTTGCCAGCGGTGCAACGGAAAGGACGAGCGCTCATGCGCGAGATCCCCGGAAGGCGACGCAGGCTCCTGTCCCAGCGCAGCGACGGGAGGCCTGAGCTGATCGGCGCGGCGCTGACCTTCGCGTCCCAGTGGCAGTGGCCCGTACTCCCGGGCGTGGCACCGGATCCGCGGCGGCCCGGCCGCTGCGGCTGCCCCGACCCGGAGTGCACGGTGCCCGGTGCGCATCCCTTCGACCCCGGTCTCCTCGCGGCCACCACGGACCCCCGCATGGTGCGCTGGTGGTGGACCAACCGGCCGTCCGCGCCGATCGTCCTGGCCACCGGCGGCAGGGCGCCCTGCGCAGTGAGCCTGCCGGCCCTCGCGGCCGCCCGCGCCCTCGGCGCGCTCGACCGCGTCGGCATGCGGCTCGGGCCCGTCGTCGCCTCGCCCGCACGCTGGGCGATCCTCGTGAAGCCGTACTCCATGGAGCAGTTGGGCGAGTTGCTCTACGCCAAGGACTTCGTCCCCGGCTCCCTCCGCTTCCACGGCGAGGGCGGCTATCTCGCCCTGCCGCCGTCCGAGACCGGCGCCGGCTCGATCCGCTGGGAACGTGCGCCGCTGCCCGGCTCCGCCTCGCCCTGGGTGCCCGATGTCGAGGCCGTGGTGGACGCCGTGGTCGAGGCCCTCACTCGTACGGGTGTGAGCGCGCCCGAGTTGTAGGGGGTGTCGGACACGGGCGCGGCCGGACGCCCGTTCTGGTCGTTATCTTCCCTTTATGCTGCGTCATCCCGAGGGAGCCGGAAGCCGATCGCCACTGCGCGACCGGCCGGACCCCCGAAGAGTCCGTCTGCTCGCCCTCATGGCCGTGGTGGCGGGCGCCGTCGTCCTGCCGTTCGCCGTGGCGTCCGCGGGTCAGGTGGGCGATCAGAACCGGGCCGCCGACCGCTCCGCCGGCCATTTGGCGGTACCGCCGTTGCCGCGGGGCGACGACAAGGTGCCCTCCGCCGCGCCCAGCCGCTCCCCGCTGCTGCTCGGCCTGGGCCTGGCCACCGCCGCACGCTGCGGCCCGGAGGTCACCTCACCCGACGGCGTCGAGGCGCAGACCTGCGTGCTGACCCAGGGCGCACAGACCTGGGCGCGCACCTACTACCGCAACGCCACCGGCGAGCCGCTGGACGCGGCCCTGACCCTCATGGGGCCCGGCGACCGCACCGTGCAGATGCGCTGCGCGCTGGACGGCGACGACGAGCCGGAGACGTGCGAGACGCCCCGGGAGCACATCCGTGGGGCACCGGCGGCGTACACGGCCGTCGCGGAGTTCGCCGGACACGGCGGGAGCGGGCCGTTGCTGCTGCGCTCGGGCAGCAACTCGCCCCGGGAAACGGGCGGCTGAGGGAGGGCTGCGCTCGGTGAGCGGCGACGCAGATGAAAAGACCCGGTTGCTGGCGACGGGGGATGCACCAGCAACCGGGCTACTGGAACGGTAACAAGAGATCGGCGGTTAGCAAATTCGATCTCGGCTTTCCGGTCACCGGGTGGGCTGCCTTTCCGGACACCGACTCGCCCACGCGGAGCGGGAGTTACGGCCGGAACCACCTGTTCCGTGCACGGTGTCCGGCTGACCGGCCGGTCAGCCGGGCGGTGGATCGGCTGCGGAGGGAGAGGCGCGGGTCGGCCGGGCCCGGGGGCGGCCGAGGGGCGACCCGGGTGACCGTCTGGGTGCGGAAATCGGCTGACGTGACCCGTTGCGTGCCGGGGCGGGGTCGGTCGGGGGTGACCGGTGCCGGGTCCCCCGGGTGCGGGGATCGGCGGGAGGTCGGCTGTGCCGGGTGTCAGGGTCGGGGGACGGGCCGGAGGTGGTTTGCCGGTTTGCGTGCCGGATCCGGGGAATGGCCGGGAGACGGCCGGCAAGTGTGCTTGCAGGATCAGGAAATGGCCGGAGCGACCTCTCGGCCGGCCGGCCGGCCGACCGGTTCCGGGGACGGCTGACGGCTGACGGCGACCGGTCTCGAGGGGGCGGCCGGAGGCGGTCTGTGGGTGTGCCGGGCTGCGGATCGGCCGGAGGCGGTCTGTTGTCGGCCGGGTCCGCGGCTCGGCTGTCGGTGGACGGGGACGGGCGGGGCCGGTCGGCCCGTGCGTCAGCTGAGGGTGACCTGGCGGTTGGTCAGGCCGCCGCGGGCCCGCCGCTCGTCCACGGTCAGCGGCGCGTCCGTGGCGAGCGCGCCGGTCAGCCGCTCGGCGAACTCGGCGGCGGCCTTCTCCACGTCCTGGGCGCCGACCCCGCTTGGCAGGTCCCAGACGGGCACGGTCAGACCGTGGGCGCGGAAGGAGCCGACGAGCCGGGTGCCCTCGCCCAGGTTCGAACGGCCCGCAGCGTGCAGCCGCGCGAGCGCGTCGAGGAGCTGCTCCTCGGGGTGCGGCATGACCCAGCGCAGGTGGTTCTTCTCCGGTGTCTCGCACCAGTAGGCGGCGTCCACGCTCTCCAGGCGCACCGTCGGGATGGCCGCGGCGTTGGCCCGCTCCAGGGAGGCGGCGACCTCAGGGGTGGCGTTGTCCGCGTCCGGGACCCAGAACTCGAAGCCCGCGTGCACCACCGGCTCGAAGGGGGCCGCCGGATCGAGCAGGTCCTGCAGCCGCGGACCGTCGGCCGGGGCGCGGCGGCCCTGCACCGGGGTGCCGGGCTCGGCCTCCAGGGCGCGCCGGAGGGTGTCGGCGAGATCGCGGCTGATGTCGCCGGAGGCCGTGTCGTTCTGCAGGCCGATCAGCACCGAGCCGTCGTCGCGCCGCAGCGCCGGCCAGGCCATCGGCAGCACCGTGGCGAGCGTGACCGACGGGACGTCCTCCGGCAGGCCCTCCCCGAGCGTCAGCTCGACCGTGGCGGCAGGGACCAGCTCGCGCAGCGCCACCCAGTCGCACTCGCCGGGCAGTCCCTCGAACGGCCGCTGCACCAGCTCGGTCGCCGCGTGTGCGGCGGTCCGGCCGTGGCAGGCCTTGTAGCGGCGGCCGCTGCCACAGGGGCACGGCTCGCGGGCGCCGACAACCGGGATCTCCCCGTTCGTGAGCTGCGGGCGCTTGGCCTTCGTCTGGGGTCGCTTCTTGGCCATCTGGGTGTCTCCCGGTTACGGCTCGTCTCGTACGGGCGGGAGCCTAGCCGTTCACGCGGTCAACGACCGGAAGCCGGGACAAGGCGGGGCGGTGCGGTGGCGCAGGAGCCGGGGCGGCGCGGGAGGGGAAGGGCGGTGCGTCGAGGCCGGGCGGCGCGCCCTGCCGCGCGCGGCGCTCTCGCACCGCGGAGTCAGGGGCGGGGCGGACCGCCGGGACCTGCCTGGTGGTGCGGGGGCGGCACGACCTACCCGTCGCCGGTCGCCCCCGCCGCTCAGCGGTCAACGGCCCTCGCGGAGACTCCGCCCGTCCGTGCAGCAGTCCGAGCTCATCGGGCAGCAGTCCGAGCTCATCGGGCAGAGTCCGAGCCGGACCCGAGCCGGACCCGAGCCGGATCCGGAAGCGGGTGCGTGCCTGCGCTTCAGGGCTCAGTCCAGGTCGTCGAAGGCGTCCACGAAGCCCAGTTCGGCAAGGGCCGACACCGGCGGGGCGGTGATGCGGGTGGCGAAGTCGTCGCGGCGGTGGCCGGCGTCGGGGTCGTGCACGTCGTCGTGGACGACCACCCACACGGTGACTTCGCCGCGGACGTCGTCCCGTACACCCCAGTCGTCACAGAGCGCGGTGATGATGTTCAGTCCGCGGCCGCCGTGCGCGGTGACCGAGGGGGTGGCCGGAGCCGGGCGGGTCGGGCCCCCGCCGTCCGTCACCTCGACCACCAGCCGGCCACCGGCGTCGACACGCCAGGCGGCCCGCACGTCGCCGTCACCGGCCAGGGCGTCGCCGAGCGGCCGGCCGTGTTTGCAGGCGTTGCTCAAAAGTTCGGAAAGGATCAGCACGGCATCTTCGATGACCGATTCCGTCACGCCACCGTTGCGCAACTGATCGCGCATCCGGTGTCTTGCTTCCCCCACGCCCGCAGGGCCATGGGGTACGGCCATGCTCGACGACGTGGGCACCTCCTGTGCCACCACCAACGCCACCCCCGAGACCTCCTTCGCCCCACGCCACGGTGTGGATGCCCCATTGGCCTGTACCGGAAACCGGCCAATCCCTGTCAGGCGGCGCATTCGAACGGTCGAACACGCAACGAACGCGCCGGAGCACTCTCTGGCATCATCTGGCTGGATTTCTTCGGTGTGGCCGAAACCGGAGGATGGTGCAGTGGACCGGCCCGGTCAAGGGCTGGGGCCGATCGTGGCCGATCGGCTACCGATCAGCGGCCGAGCTGATGCAGGACCGCGCGCGGACGGTTGGTGATGATGGCGTCGATGCCCAGGTCGGCGCAGAGGTCGACGTCCTCGGGTTCGTTGACGGTCCACACGTGCACCTGGTGCCCCACCTCCTTGAGCCGCTCGACGTACCCCGGATTGCTGCGCACGATCCGGATGGAGGGACCCGCGATACGGACCGCCGCCGGCAGCCGCCCGTCCCGGAGCCGGGGCGAGACGAACTGCATCAGATAGACCGTCGGCAGCGTCGGCGAGGCCGCCCGCACCCGGTGCAGCGAGCGCGCCGAGAAGCTCATGACCCGTACCGGCGAGGCGTCGGTGCAGTCCGGGGCGTCCAGGCCGAACCGCTTCAGGAGCACCAGCAGCCGCTCCTCGACCTGCCCCGCCCACCGTGTGGGGTGCTTGGTCTCGATGGCCAGTTCCACCCGCCGCCCGGCGTCGGCGACGAGTTCGAGCAGCCGCTCCAGCGTGAGGACGGAGGTGTCCTCGGGGTCCTCCGGCCGGACCTCCCAGTCGGGCTCCTCGTCCCGGCCCCGCCAGAAGGCGCGGCTCCGGCCGGACCCGAAGTCCAGCGCGGCGAGATCGGCGAGCTCCAGGGCCGACACCGCTCCACGGCCGTTCGACGTACGGTTGACGCGGCGGTCGTGCACGCAGACGAGGTGGCCGTCCGCGGTCAGCCGTACGTCGCACTCGAGGGCGTCCGCGCCGTCCTCGATCGCCTTGCGGTAGGCGGCGAGCGTGTGCTCGGGGGCGGCCTCGGAGGCTCCGCGGTGGGCGACGACCTGGATGTGGTGCTGTCGTGCGTGGGTCACCGCGTCATGGTGCCACCGCCAGGGGGTACGCGTGACGGCGAACGGGCGTCGATAATGTGTCTGTTTCATGTGAGATGACCCATATAAAGAATGACCCTGGACCCACAGCCACCGCTTATGGTGCTCTGACGGCCCATGGGAAAAGCTGACGACATACACCTGAACATGCACAGCTGGAGCACGCCGGGTCGTCGGCAGGCACGAGCGAGCGTGACCGAGTGCGACCGACAACAACAGCCGTGGATCGAGGAGAAGAGCTGTGAGCACCGAGAACGAGGGCACCGCGGTACCCCCGGCCCCGTCCGCACCTCCCGTGCCGGTGGAATCTCCCGCAGCTTCCCCGGAGCCGGCCGTCCCCCAGAGCGGCGCCCCCACGCCCCCACCCCCCAGCACGCCCCCGTACGCGCCCGGGGCGCCCCAGCAGGACGCGCTGCACACCGGCGCGCCCGCCCACGGACCCCAGGGCCCGGGCCCGCACACCCACGGACCGCAGGGCCCCGGCACTCCCACCGGCGCCCCCTGGCCACCCCCGGCCCCCGCCACGCCCACCTACGCCGACGGCGGCGCCGGCGCGGGCTCCGGCTGGGGTACGGCGTACCAGCAGCCGGCGCCGAAGCCGGGCGGCCGGCGCGGGCTGGTCGCGGCGGTCCTGGTGGCCGCCCTGGTCGCCGGCGGCCTGGGCGGCGGCATCGGCTACACCCTGGCCAGGAACGACGACAGCGGCTCCACCACCGTCTCCGCCTCGGACACAGGCGCCTCGCAGGTCAAGCGCGACCCGAACTCGGTCGCGGGCGTGGCCGCCAAGGCGCTGCCGAGCACGGTCACCATCGAGGCCGAGAACAACAGCGGCCAGGGCGGTACCGGCACCGGCTTCGTGTTCGACGCCCAGGGCCACATCGTCACCAACAACCATGTCGTCGCCGACGCCGTCGACGGGGGCAAACTCACCGCCACCTTCCCGGACGGGAAGAAGTACGACGCCGAGATCGTCGGCCACGCGCAGGGCTACGACGTCGCGGTCATCAAGCTCAAGAACCCCCCGTCCGATCTCAAGCCGCTGCCCCTCGGCGACTCCGACCGGATGGCCGTCGGCGACGAGACGATCGCCATCGGCGCCCCCTTCGGCCTGTCGAACACTGTGACGACGGGCATCATCAGCGCCAAGAACCGCCCGGTCGCCTCCAGCGACGGCAGTTCCGGCAGCAAGGCGTCCTACATGAGCGCCCTGCAGACGGACGCGTCCATCAACCCGGGCAACTCCGGCGGCCCGCTCCTGGACGCGCGCGGCGCGGTGATCGGCATCAACTCCGCGATCCAGTCCACGGGCAGCGGTGGTCTCGGCGGCTCCGGCCAGTCCGGCTCGGTCGGTCTGGGCTTCGCCATCCCGATCAACCAGGCCAAGTACGTCGCCCAGCAGCTGATCAAGACCGGAAAGCCGGTCTACGCGAAGATCGGCGCGTCGGTGTCCCTGGAGGACTCGACCAACGGCGCCAAGATCACCGACCAGGGCGTCAGCGGCTCCGCCGCGGTGGAACCGGGCGGCCCCGCCGACAAGGCCGGCCTCAAGCCCGGCGACGTCATCAGCAAGCTCGACGACCGGGTGATCGACTCCGGCCCCACCCTCATCGGCGAGATCTGGACCCACAAGCCCGGCGACAAGGTCACGATCACCTACCAGCGCGGCGGCAAGGAGCACACCGTCGACCTCACCCTCGGCTCCCGCGCCGGCGACAGCAGCTGACCCCCACACGCGCCCGCGAACCCGTTAGTCTTGTCCCGCGCCGCCGATCACGGCCGGCGCGGGGTGGGTTGCCCGAGCGGCCTAAGGGAACGGTCTTGAAAACCGTCGTGGCAGCGATGTCACCGTGGGTTCAAATCCCACACCCACCGCGCAGGTCATAGACAGTGCAGGTCAGAGGGGGTGCCCGCCATCCGGGGCACCCCCTCTGCGCGCACCTTGTCTCACCCTGATTCGGCGGTGTCCCGCCCGATGCTTGAACTGCTGCTCCTCGTGCGGCTTGCCGTCGTCCGTCCTGCCGACCCCACTTGCGGCCGGGCGCCGGCGAGCATGAGCCGCCCCCACCCCTCCGCGGGGAGGTCACACTGGTCGGCGCTGAGCCGACTCAGGCACGCGCCCTGTTGGACGCCGTCCGCGCACAGGTTCCTCGCGGGGCCCACCTGGTCGCGTTCTTCGCGTGCGTCTACTACGCCGCGATGCACGCGATCGGCTGCGGACGTGGCCTCTTCGGGGGCGTCCCCCTTGTTCAGCAGGCGGGGCCGATCGCCACCTCAACGCCCTTGAGACACGTTGGCGGGCGACGCGTCGGTGTTGAATCAGGTGGCTCGATGGCGTGGACGGATCCGTACTGCCGTCAGTTGTGCTCGTCCTCCCGCCAATGCTCCCAGGCACGCCGATATTGCCCAACCACGCATGACCATGTGCCGTTTTCGCTTGGATCTTCCCAAGCGACCTCATCCGCCAGAATTTTCGGAGTGGCGGGTCGCTCGGTACCTGGAACTACGGGTAGCCCGACCGCGTACAGCTCGACATAGACGTCGGGGATTCTATAGGCCATTTCAAATAGAATTTCCGCTTCCGGTGCCGAGGGGTTCACAATGAAGCCCACACCCATTCCTGATTCGTCTTGTAGGAGTATCTCCACGTAACCTTCTCCGTCCGGCGCGGAGAAGGTGATGGTTGGTGTTTCTTCAATACCCACCGACAGGTCGCGAAGAACACGCCCGGAAAGTTCCTTCAGGTTTGTCATGAGTATATCCTCTGACGGCTAGAATTGGCGTCACGATGAAGTCGAAAACGGTCGTGATGTACTGCGTACTGCGACCGCTACGGAAGTGCTCGTTGACCGTGAGCACGTAGTGACTGGTGTCCACCCGGAACGACGAATGCACCAGGTAGTTCGCGGCTATGGAGGGATGGCTGTCAGCGTAGCCGAAACTGCGACCGTTCCGCGTTGCCGTGGCACTCTCCGTCATTGGACCAGTTGCCGTTGCGGCCACGTTAGCGTGGAGCTTCATGCTCCACGCTAACGCCATGTGAGGGTCGTAGTAGTGCACTTGCCCAGTGAAGTGCCCGTATTACGAGTCACCCCTGTAGTCGGGCGCCTGCGGGCTAAAGAAGTACGTGACCCCCGGTACGGGTGATTTCTCTACCTTGGCCACTTTTCCGTCAATTACGGTCTTGGTCTCGGTGTGCTCGTTTACCGTGACCTCAACTGCACGGAGTGGCTGCTGAGAGGCATCACGCCCTTGCTCGGCCGCCGAAGCGGAGGCAGTCAACGACAGCATGGCAAGCATGGCAAGACCAATACCGGGCCATTCGTTCTTCTTTCACGCGTCGCTACCGCTCATGAAGAGCGCAACAAGGCAGCTGCGACTGCTGAACAACGGAAGGTCGCCGAGGGTTCGAATCCCACACCCACCGCTCTGCTCAACGGCCCCTGACCTGGTGGACCGGTCGGGGGCCGTCGGTGCGGTCCCTTACCGTGATCGCCCGGTGTTCCCCGTGATGTCCCGCTCGACCGGGTCGACCGGGCACGGGAGGGGGCACGCTCCCCGGCCCTTCGGCAGCACCGTCACCCCGGGCCGGCACCTTCGCGCACGCCGGCCGGCGGGGACGGGCGGAACGGGCGCGGACCGTGTGCCCCGCGGGCCCCAGGACCGCTGCGCACCCTTCCCAGCCCGTGCGGTCCTTCGCGTGTCACGGTGCCCACCGCATCCGAAACAACTGTTTCCAAGGTCGTTAGTCCTTAGTATTTGTGACGATATGTCATAGTTTCTGCCTGTGCTGTATCCGTGAAAGGAGGATCCTCGGATGGCGTTCATGCCTCAGGCCCGGCGGAGACTGGCCGGGATCGGTGCGGCGGCCCTGGCCGTCGGCCTTGTTTCGGCCTTCGTCCCCGATCCGACGCCGGGCCCGCAGGGCCAAGTCCAGTACGCGGACGCGTCGAACGCCGTTCCTGGCAGTTACATCGTCGTCCTCAAGGACGGCGCCATGAAGGCCGACTCCGGCAACGGTCAGGCGCTTGCTGCGAAGTACCGAGCCACCATTGGGCGTATCTACGCCAAGGCCCTCAACGGGTACGCGATCCGCGCCACGGCGGCCGACGCCAAACGGTTCGCCGCCGATTCGGCCGTCTCCTCCGTCGTCCAGAACCGGACGCTCCACCTCGACGCCACCCAGTCGAACCCGCCCTCCTGGGGCCTGAACCGCATTGACCAGAAGACCCTGCCGCTCGACGGCAGGTATACGTACCCAGACTCGGCGGGCCAGGGTGTGACCGCGTACATCATCGACACCGGCGTACGCATCACCCACAACGATTTCGGTGGCCGTGCCTCCAGCGGCTACGACTTCATCGACAACGACCCCATTGCGCAGGACGGCCACGGCCACGGCACGCACGTCGCGGGCACGGTCGCCGGCAGCTCGTACGGCGTCGCCAAGAAGGCGAAGGTCGTCGCCGTCCGCGTCCTGAACGACGCGGGCTCCGGCACGACCGAGCAGGTGGTCGCCGGCATCGACTGGGTGGCCCAGCACCACAGCGGCCCGTCCGTGGCCAACATGTCCCTCGGCGGTCCCGCCGACAGCGCGCTCGACACGGCCGTCCGCAACACCATCGCCTCCGGCGTGACCTTCGCGGTCGCCGCCGGCAACAGCAACACGGACGCCTCCGGCTCCTCGCCCGCCCGGGTGAGCGAGGCACTCACGGTCGGTGCCAGCACCTTGAGCGATGTGCGGGCCGGCTACTCCAACTACGGCCCGGTCCTCGACCTCTTCGCTCCGGGCTCGTCGATCACGTCCACCTGGAACACCAGCGACACGGCCACGGCCGTCCTGTCCGGCACCTCGATGGCGGCACCGCACGTCACGGGAGCGGCGGCTCTCTACCTGGCGGACCATCCGACGGCGACGCCCGCGCAGGTCGCCTCGGCCCTGACGGGCGCCGCGTCCACCGGCGTGGTGTCCGGCCCCGGCCCCGGCTCCCCCAACCGGCTGCTCAATGTCGTCGGCGGTGCGGCGACGCCCCCGCCGCCGCCCCCGACCGGACCGCGCTTCGAGAACACCGCGGACTACCCGATCCACGACTTCTCCACCGCGCAGTCGCCGATCACCGTCACAGGGGTTCCCGGTAACGCGCCCTCGGCCCTCGGTGTGGAGGTGCACATCAAGCACACGTACATCGGTCAGCTCCGGATCCAGCTGATCGCGCCGGACGGGTCGGCCTACCTGCTCAAGCCCTACGGAACCGGCGGCAGCTCGGACGACATCGACACCATCTACACGGTCAACGCCTCCTCGGAGACGGCGAACGGCACCTGGAAACTGAGGGTCGGTGACTACGGGCTGTCCGAAACCGGGAAGATCGACTCCTGGGCGCTGCAGTTCTGAGCACGACGGCGAACCCCGGCGCGGGTCGGACGCGCCGGGGTTCGGCGACGGGGAGAGCCGTGGCGCCGCCGGGGAAACGGCTACGCCAGGACGGGCCCGCCGTTGGGGGCCTGGAGGCCGCCTCGGATCACTGAGGCGGGTGGGGCAGCGACGTGAACGTGCACGACCCGATCGGCCGGCTGTTTGCGCATGTGCCGTGCCACACGTCTCCCCTCCTGGTCAACGCGGTGATGAGCACCGGGCCGCCGTAGACGTCGTCGATGTTGGATGCCACTGTGGCGCCGACGACGTCGGTGGGGCCACCCACGAGCTGCCAGTTGCCAATGGCGGTGGGCGGGCTGGTCGACTCGTCGACCGTCAAGACGTACAGCCTGCCGTCACACACCGCCGAGACGTACGCGGTGGGGGGTTGCAGGTAGTACTCGTTGCCTGCGGAGTCGATGTCCTGACAGCGCTTCGTCCCTTCCGGAGTCGACCGAGCGTTGACGAGCTGCACCAACTGTTCGGCCCCGGGCCGCGTCTGAGCTTCGGCAGCTCCGGCCCCGATGAACGTCATGACGACCGCGGTGGCCAGCGACGCGGCAACCCTGCGCTTCAGTTCCATTCCATGCGCTCCCTCTGTTGCGGAAAACAGGCTTTTAACCTGATCGTCGGGAAAACATATGAATGTCTACCCGGGCGGTCCTGTCCACCGCGGGACGCGCACGGCTTTCACTCACATGCCGCGACGCAGGAGTGACCGGCCTCAACCGCAAGGGAGCGAGTGGGGTTCCGGCCGCCGGCCGGTCTTCTGAGAGCGCAAGGAGCCGGGACCTGCCGAAGGCGGACGAGCGCGCCGCCGTGGGCTCACGGCCGGTGCCCCGTCAGACGGGCCGCCGAGGCGATGGTTGCGCGGGCCTCGCGTTCGGTGAGGCCGGTGTTCAGGGCCGCGTCGACCAGGGGGTCGACGAGGGCGGGGCCGATGCCGTCCTCGTAGGCGCGGCAGGCGGCCCAGAACAGGCGGGTGTTGCGCTGGCCCTCGTGGGCTGCGAGGACGAACTGCACCAGGCCCTGGCCGTGCCGGCCGGCGGACGGCGGCACGGGGTGGTGGGGAACGCGGGGCGGCGGGAGCAGCAGGCGCAGCAGGGATCGTGGGCAGGGCGCGGGGGCGAGGTGGGCGGTGCCGGGGGCGGTGGCGTACACGCCGTGTTCGGTGCGGGAGCCGGGGCCGACCAGGTAGCCGCCGGCGCCGCGGATGTCGATGCCGGGGGCCAGGCGGCCGGCCGAGTTGGGGACGACGACGTCCGGCGGTCCGCTCAGCCACAGATGGCGGCCGCCGCTGGGGGTCAGGACGACCACGGTGGCGGGGATGGTGAACAGGTGGCGCAGGGCGAGTTCGCGCAGCGCGGCCGAGGAGTCGGTGCCGGTCTTGGTGTCCAGGTCGATGCCGATCAGGTGGTGCGGGGGCAGTCCGCAGGCGATGCCGTAGCCGGTGGCCCAGGGTGCGGCGGCGAACAGCTCGCGGATGCGCCTGGGGTCGGTGGAGGCGTCGTAGACGCCGTGGCCGAAGCGGCCGCACTCGCCGTGGCAGGGAGGGACGGCCGGGGCGGGGCCGGGGGCGTCGCGGTGCGGGGAGCGCAGGGCCGGGAGCTTCGTCCGGGACAGGGGAATGACGGCCAGTCCGCGTTCGGCGGCTGACAGCGCGTATGCGAGGGCCAGGGTCGTGGCCTGCCGGTCGATGGTGGCCATGACTTCATTTTCGTACGTACGTTCGAAAAAGGGAAGAGGGGAGGATGTGACGCGCCCGGGGGTGCGGCCCCGGCGCGGGGTACGGCCGGGAGGTGGCGGAACGGTTCCTCCCCTTGCAGCGCTGCGTGGGTGAGGGTCCTGGTCGGTCCCTGTCGCCGCTTCCGGGGCAGGAAAGGTGGCGAAAGGGGTTTATCGACTTGTCCTCACGCTTGCGTGCGAATCAGGGCTTCCGGGGTGGTTCGCCGGGATCCCGTGGGCAATCCTGATCTCGCGACGTCGAGAGAGACAGCCCGGGCGGTCGGCCAACTGCCCTGGTGAAAGCCGTAGTTCACGCAACTTCACGCCATTTCACGCAAGTCTCCGCCGCTTTGCGCGGCTTCACTGCTTCCGGCAGGCAGCAGGTGTACCTCTTACTGGAGGAGCAATATGGCAAGCATCCGTACCGCCCGCGTTCTCGCCGCCGTCGCGGCCGTCCCACTCGCGGCCGCCCTCTTCACCGGGGTCGCGGCCGCGGACGACGGCGCCTTCGCGGGCGGCGGATCGAACGCGGGGGCCGCGAGCCTCGCGGGCAGCGGAGTCGGCCACAACAACAGCGGCAACTCGTCCACCGCGCAGCAACAGGCGGCAGGCTCCGGCGCCTCGAACCAGAGCAACAACGCACAGGTCAACGGCTCCGCGTTCACGGCCATCCAGCAGGGCAACAAGAACGTCGCCATCCACTTCACCCGTCTGTGGTGAGCCGGGGCGGGCCGGCGGGCATTCTGGGGACCCGCCGGCCCTGAACTCCCTTGCGGGTGTGCTTTTGGGGACGCAACACACGTCTGCGCGGCGGTGCTTCGGCACCGCCGCGCAGACGTTTTCCCAGGGGCCCCTGACCTCCCGGCCGCAGGTACCACCCTGGTCTTGACACCCCATCAGTTCTGACAGACAGTCAGAAAATGGTCGAGCAGCAGGAGGACGAACTGGGCGCGCGGCTCAAGCAGTTCGAGGGGCGCGCGGCCGCTGTCGCCGGGACCGGCAAGGACCCCGTGAACGCGCCGATGATCCGGCACTGGTGCGAGGCAATGGGCGACACGAACCCGGCCTACACCGGGCCGGACGCGATCGCCCCGCCCACGATGCTCCAGGTGTGGACCATGGGCGGCCTGTCCGGTCACGCGGGACGCACCGACGCCTACGGCGAACTGCTCGCGCTGCTCGACGCGGCGGGCTGCACCTCCGTGGTCGCCACCGACTGCGAGCAGGAGTACCTGCGGCCCCTGCGGCCGGGGGACCGGGTCACCTTCGACGCGGTGATCGAGTCGGTCTCGGACCGCAAGACCACCAGGCTCGGCACGGGGTACTTCGTCACGACCCGGATGAACGTGAGGGCGGGAGCGGAACTCGCCGGCACCCACCGCTTCCGCATCCTCAAGTACGCGCCCGCGCGGAAGCGGCCTGCCGAGGGCCGGCGCCCCCGCCCGGTGGTCAACCGGGACAACGCCGGCTTCTGGGAGGGAGTCGCCCGGCACCGGCTGCTGATCCAGCGGTGCACCGGCTGCGGCACCCTGCGCCACCCCTGGCTGCCGGGCTGCAACGCGTGCGGCTGCCTGGAGTGGGACACGGTCGAGGCGAGCGGCGAGGGCACCGTCCACTCCTACGTGGTGATGCACCACCCGCCCTTCCCCGCCTTCGACCCTCCCTACGCGGTCGGCCTGATCGAACTGGCGGAGGGGGTGCGGATGGTGAGCAACGTGGTGGGGGTGCCGTACGACAAGGTGCGCATCGGGCTGCCGGTCAGGGTGGAGTTCCGGCGGTACGAGGACGACGGCGGCGCCCTGGTCCTGCCGGTCTTCCGGGCCGGGGAGGGGCGATGAAGGAGACGGTGCGGGCGGGCACGCGACTGCCCCCGCTGGAGATCCCCGTCACACGGACGCTGATCGTGGCGGGTGCGATCGCCTCGCGGGACTACCAGGACGTGCACCACGACCCGGAGGCGGCCCGTGACAGGGGCTCCCCGGACGTCTTCATGAACATCCTGACGACCAACGGCCTGGTCGGCCGCTACCTCACCGACCGGCTCGGCCCGGCGGCCGTGCTCCGCAAGGTGGCCATACGGCTCGGGGCACCCAGCCACCCGGGCGACACCCTGGTGCTGTCCGGCACGGTCGAGGAGGTGGACGGCGCCACGGCGACGGTCCGCGTCCGCGGCGAGAACCGCCTGGGCACCCACGTGACCGGCACGGTCACCGTCATCCTCCCCCCGGAGGGCGGGTCATGAGCGCGCGCACCCGGGACGCCCTCGGCGGACGCGCGGCGATCGCCGGGATCGGGGCGACCGAGTTCTCCAAGGACTCCGGGCGCAGTGAGCTGCGGCTGGCCGTGGAGGCGGTGCGGGCGGCGCTCGACGACGCGGGGCTCGCACCCGGGGACGTGGACGGAATGGTCACGTTCACGATGGACACCAGCCCCGAGATCACCGTGGCCCAGGCCTGCGGGGCGGGCGAGCTGTCCTTCTTCTCCCGGATCCACTACGGCGGCGGGGCGGCCTGCGCGACCGTCCAGCAGGCGGCACTCGCGGTCGCGGCGGGCGTGGCCGAGGTGGTGGTCTGCTACCGCGCCTTCAACGAGCGCTCGGGCCGCCGGTTCGGCGCCGGGCTACAGCACCGGGAGCCGTCGGCGGAGGGCGTGGCGCTCGGCTGGGCGTTGCCGTTCGGTCTGCTCACCCCGGCCTCCTGGGTGGCGATGACAGCCCAGCGCTATCTGCACACCTACGGGCTGACGCCGGAGGCGTTCGGGCACGTGGCCGTCACCGGCCGCAAGTACGCGGCGGCCAACCCGGCGGCGTACTTCCACGGCAGGCCCATCACCCTTGCCGACCACGCGGCCTCGCGCTGGATCGCCGAGCCGCTGCGGCTGCTGGACTGCTGCCAGGAGACGGACGGCGGCCAGGCGCTCGTCGTCACCTCCGTCGAGAGGGCCCGCGACCTGCCGCGCCCGCCCGCAGTGGTCGCGGCGGCGGCACAGGGCGCGGGCCGTGCCCAGGAGCAGATGACCAGCTACTACCGTGACGACCTGACCGGCCTGCCGGAGATGGGTGTGGTGGCGCGCCAGCTGTGGCGGACGTCCTCACTCACCCCGGCCGACATCGACGTCGGCATCCTGTACGACCACTTCACGCCGTTCGTGCTGATGCAGCTGGAGGAGTTCGGGTTCTGCCGCAAGGGGGAGGCGGCGGACTTCGTGGCCGGGGAGCGGCTGCCGCTGAACACACACGGAGGACAGCTCGGCGAGGCGTATCTGCACGGGATGAACGGCATCGCGGAGGCCGTACGGCAGCTGCGCGGCACCTCCGTGAACCAGGTGCCGGGGGCGGCCCGGGTCCTGGTGACGGCAGGCACCGGCGTGCCGACGTCGGGCCTGGTCCTCACGGCGGACGGCTGAAGCCACCCCGTACCCCGCTCTCTCCGGCGCCGCCCAGGGTGTCATCCCGGGCGTCATCCCGGGCGTCATCCCGGGCGTCATCCCGGACCTCACCGAAGGCGCCACCCAGGGGTGAACCCGCAGTGCGCGGCCCCGCCTCGTCCACCTCCAGTAGGTGCGGTCGACCCCACCCCTACAACCTGAGGCGGACTCCGCTTCGGGACCTGCGGCCGATCCGCGGGAGCCGGTGCCGCTCCTAGCGTGGAGCCATGACCACACCCGTCTGCACCAGCGCGTCGACCGCGGCCGTCCCGGCGACGCAGAGCCTGGCGTATCCGTCGTTCACGTCGTACGTGCGGGCCCGCCGGCCGGTGCTGCTGCGCACCGCCCGGTCGCTGACCGCGAACCCGAGCGACGCGGAGGACCTGCTGCAGACCGCGCTCACCAAGACCTACGTCGCGTGGGAGCGGATCGAGGACCACCGGGCGCTCGACGGCTACGTCCGCCGCGCGCTGCTGAACACCCGCACCTCGCAGTGGCGCAAGCGCAGGGTCGAAGAGTTCGCCTGCGACGAGATGCCGGAGCCGGAGCCGGCGCCCGGTGAGGCGGCCGACCCGGCGGAGCAGCAGGCGCTGCGCGACGCCATGTGGCGGGCGATCATGAAGCTGCCCGCCCGGCAGCGGGCGATGGTCGTCCTCAGGTATTACGAGGACCTCTCCGAGGCGCAGACGGCCGAGGTGCTCGGCGTGTCCGTGGGCACGGTGAAGTCGGCGGTGTCGCGGGCGCTCGGCAAGCTGCGCGAGGACTCCGAGCTGGGGCTCGTGCGCTAGCCGGTGTGTGCTGCGGCACGGACGGCCAGTGCAAAAGGTCACGTGATCGATGACCCGCCCCTAGTGACATACCAAGTGGTATGTGCGCAGAATCAGCGCATCCCTTACCACCGCGTAGGCAATGTCGCCCCGGGAGGACCGCCGTGCTGAGCACCATGCAGGACGTACCGCTGCTGATCTCGAGGATCCTGACCCACGGGTCGGCGATCCACGGCTCGTCGCAGGTGATCACCTGGACCGGTGAGGAGGAACCGCATCGCCGTTCCTTCGCCGAGGTCGGTGCCCGCGCGGCCCAGCTGGCGCACGCCCTGCGCGAGGACCTGGGAGTCGTGGACGACGAGCGCGTGGCCACCCTGATGTGGAACAACGCGGAGCACCTCGAGGCCTACTTCGCGATCCCCTCCATGGGCGCGGTCCTGCACACGCTCAACCTCCGCCTCCCCGCCGAGCAGCTGGCCTGGATCGTCAACCACGCGGCCGACCGGGTGATCATCGTCAACGGCTCCCTGCTGCCGCTGCTCGCCCCGCTGCTGCCGCACCTGAAGACGGTCGAGCACGTGGTCGTCACCGGCCCCGGCGACCGTTCGCTGCTCACCGGCGCCCCCGCGCGGATGCACGAGTACGAGGAGCTCATCGCGGCGAAGCCGACCACGTACGACTGGCCGGAGCTGGACGAGCGCCAGGCCGCCTCCATGTGCTACACCTCCGGCACCACCGGCGACCCCAAGGGCGTCGTCTACAGCCACCGTTCCATCTACCTGCACTCCATGCAGGTCAACATGACGCAGTCCATGGGCCTGACCGACCAGGACACCTCGCTCGTCGTGGTCCCCCAGTTCCACGTCAACGCCTGGGGCCTGCCGCACGCCACCTTCATGACCGGCGTGAATCTGCTGATGCCGGACCGCTTCCTGCAGCCCGCCCCGCTCGCCGAGATGATCGAGCGCGAGAAGCCCACCCACGCGGCCGCCGTCCCCACCATCTGGCAGGGTCTGCTCGGCGAGCTGACCGCCCGCCCCCGGGACGTCTCCACCCTCACCCAGGTCACCATCGGTGGCTCGGCCTGCCCGCCCTCCCTCATGCGGGCCTTCGACGAGCTCGGCATGCGGGTCTGTCACGCCTGGGGCATGACCGAGACCTCCCCGCTGGGCACGGTGGCCCGTCCCCCGGCCCACGCCATCGGCACGGACGAGGAGTTCTCCTACCGCCTCACCCAGGGCCGCTTCCCGGCCGGCGTCGAGGCCCGCCTCACCGGTCCCGGCGGCGAACGCCTCCCCTGGGACGGCGAGGCGGCGGGCGAGCTGGAGGTCCGCGGCCCCTGGATCGCCGGCGCCTACTACAACGGCCCCGACGCCGAACCGCTCCGCCCCGCCGACAAGTTCAGCGAGGACGGCTGGCTCAAGACCGGTGACGTGGGCACCATCAGCCCCGACGGCTTCCTCACCCTCACCGACCGTGCCAAGGACGTCATCAAGTCCGGCGGCGAGTGGATCTCCTCGGTCGACCTGGAGAACGCCCTGATGTCCCACCCGGACGTCGCCGAGGCCGCCGTCGTCGCCGTGCCCGACGACAAGTGGGGGGAGCGCCCGCTGGCCACCGTCGTCCTCAAGGAGGGCGCCACCGCCGACTTCGAGACCCTGCGCGCCTTCCTCGCCGAGGAGGGCAAGATCGCCAAGTGGCAGCTCCCGGAACGCTGGACGGTCATCGAGGCGGTCCCGAAGACCAGCGTCGGCAAGTTCGACAAGAAGGTGCTGCGCCGGCAGTACGCGGCCGGGGAACTGGACGTCACGAGTCTCTGACGGCCACGGACGGGTAGGACGCCCTCCCCGACCGCCACGCACAGCGGTACGCCCGGGTGGACAGCCATGGACAGCCATGGACAGCCATGGACAGCCATGGACAGCCATGGGGCTGCCACCCGGCGCCCCCCACCACGCGCACCCGGCGCCCCCCCCACCACACGCACCCGGTGGCCAGCCGGCACGCACATGGCACGTACATGGCGCGCAAGTGGCCCCGCCCCCAGGGCCCGTTACCGCCGGCCCGGCGGTACCGAAGTGGTCACCCACCCCAGCACCAGCCACACCGCCGCGATCGCGCACACGCCCGGCCAGCCCCAGTGGGCGAAGGCCGGGCCGGCCGCGGAGGAGGCCAGGGCGGCGCCCGCGAAGCCGGAGACGACATAGGCGGTGTTGGCGGTCGCCGGGGTGGAGGTGGTGGTCAGGGCCAGGGTCTGGTTGGCCACGTGGGAGGCCACCAGCGCCGCGTGTATCGCGACGGCAGCCACGAACAGCGCGGCCATCACCTGCCCGCCCAGCCAGAACAGCGGCACGGACGCGGCGGCCAGGACGTATGCGGACCGGACGACCTTCGTGGCGCCGAAGCGGTCGACCAGCCCGCCCGCGAGCGGGGCCACCGCGCTGGCCGCCAGGCCGAAGAGGCCGAAGAGCCCGGCGGTCGCGGTAGACAGGCCGTAGGAGCGGCCCGTGAGCAGCAGTGCGAGCGAGGTCCACAGGGCGCTCCAGGCGCCGAACATCCCGGCCTGCCGCAGGCACGCCCGCCACAGCTCGGGCGAGTGCCGGACGAGTCCCGGCAACGCGGTGACGCCGGACAGCAGGGGGCCGGTGCGGCGGCGGCGCTCCGCGGGCAGGGCCAGCGCGGTGGCCACCCCGAGCGCGAGGGTCAGCACGGCCGCGCCCATGAACACCCAGCGCCAGCCGAAGGCCTGCCCGACCAGAGCGCCGAGCACCCGGGCGGCGACGATGCCGGTGAACAGGCCCGCGATCACCGCGGCGACATGGCGGGCGCGGCGGTCGGCGGGAGCGCGTTCGGCGACCAGAGGGACGAGCAACTGCGGGACGACGGTCGCGGCGGAGGCGACGAACACGGCGGCCGCGAGGGCGCCGGTGCCGGGCGCCGCGGCGGCTGCGACGAGCGCCGCCGTGGTCGCCAGGGACAGCACGGCGACCAGGGGGCGCCGGTTCACGCGGTCGCCGAGCGGGGCGAAGAACAGCAACCCCAGCGCGTATCCGAACTGTGCGACCGAGGCGATCCAGGCCACGGCCGGGGGCACCGAGCCGAAGTCGTGGGCGATGAGGGGGAGCAGCGGGGCCGCCAGGTAGATGTTGCCGGCGGTGACCGCGGTGCACAGGGCGATGAGGGTCAGCAGGACGGTGGCCGACCGGTCGGTGCCGGCAGGGGTGCCGGTCGTCGTCGGCCGGGCGGGGATGCGTGCCTCGCGGGTGGGTGTGAACGGCTGTGGCATGGGCTGAGGGCCTCCGGTGCTTCCGTGCGCTTCCACAACCAACTGGTTGGTTGGAGTGATGAACAGTCTGCGACGGCAGTGAATTCCCTGTCAACCAAATAGTTGGTTGCCTGCGCGCTACCCTGTCCCCATGGCAGCAAGGGACCCCGAGGCCACCAAGGCCCGGATCTTCGAGGCGGCGGTCGCCGAATTCGCCCGCCACGGCATCGCGGGCGCCCGGATCGACCGCGTCGCGGCCGAGGCCAAGGCCAACAAGCAGTTGATCTACGCCTACTTCGGCAACAAGGCGCAGCTGTTCTCCCAGGTGCTCGGGCGCTGCATGGTCGACCTCGCGGCCGCCGTCCCGGTCGACCCGGACGACATCGAGGGCTGGATGGACCGGCTGCTGGACTACCACGCCGCCCACCCCGAACTGCTGCGCCTGCTGTTCTGGGAGGGCATCGAGTACGGCGCCGCCGAGCTGCCCGACGAGGCCGAGCGCCAGGACCACTACGCCCGCAAGGTCGCCGCGATCCAGGAGGGCCAGGACCGGGGCGTCATCGCCGACGCGATCCCCGCCCGGGACCTGTTGTTCCTGCTGGTGGCCCTGGCCAACTGGGCCGTCGTCGTGCCGCAGATGAAGCGCATACTGGTCGGCGGCGAGGACCCCGACCGGGACCGGCTGCGGGCGTCCATCAAGGAAGCGGCCCGGCGGCTCGTGGCGAAGTAGCCGCGCGGGCCGACGTCAATCGGTGCCTGTGCGGGCCGACGTCAATTGGTGCCGATGCGGGCCAGCAGGTCGACGATCCGGGTCTGCACCTCGCTGCTGGTGGACCGCTCCGCGAGGAACAGCACCGTCTCGCCGGAGGCCAGCCGCGGCAGGTCGGCCTGGTCGACGGCCGCCGTGTAGACCACGAGCGGGGTGCGGTTGAGCTGCCCGTTCGTGCGCAGCCAGTCCAGGATCCCGGCCTGGCGCCGGTGCACCTGCATCAGATCCATCACGACCAGGTTCGGCCGGAACTGCCCGGCGAGGGTCACCGCGTCGTTGTCGCTCGCGGCCCGCGCCACCTGCATCCCGCGCCGCTCCAGCGTCGCCGTCAGCGCCAGCGCGATCTCCGCGTGTTCCTCGATCAGCAGCACGCGCGGCGGGTGCTGCTCGCTGTCGCGCGGCGCGAGCGCCTTCAGCAGCACGGCGGGATCGGCGCCGTAGGCCGCCTCGCGCGTCGCCTGCCCGAGTCCGGCCGTCACCAGCACCGGCACCTGCGCGGCGACCGCCGCCTGCCGCAGGGACTGCAGCGCGGTGCGCGTGATCGGTCCGGTCAGCGGGTCGACGAACAGCGCGGCGGGGAAGGCGGCGATCTGCGCGTCGACCTCCTCACGCGAGTGCACGACGACCGGCCGGTAGCCGCGGTCGCTGAGCTCCTGCTGGGTGGTGACGTCCGGGGCCGGCCAGACCAGCAGCCGGCGCGGGTTGTCCAGCGGCTCGGGGGGCAGTTCGTCGTCCATCGGCTGCGGCCGCGGGGTGTCCGCGATCTCCACCGCGCCGCCCGGACCGTCCAGCGGCTCGGGTCCCTCGGCGGCGTTCTCGTCCGGGGCCCCTATGGCGTACGACCGCCCGGCGCCGTCGGTGGGCTGCGCCGGCCCGGACGGCGGCTGCCCGCCCAGGGACGGCTGCGCGGGGGGTCCGGCGACCGCTGGGACAGCGCCGGCTGCGGGTGCGCCGGGGGCCATCGGGGCAGGGGAGGAAGCTGCCGGGGCCGCGGGGGTTGCGGGTGTCGTGCCTGCCGCGGGGGATCCGCCCAGGGATGGTTGCGCGAGTGGCTGCTCGGCGTGCGGGTGCGGGCGGGCGCTCTGTTCCGGGCGCTGCTCGGGGCGTGCGGCGGCCGGGTCGGGCGGGGTGCCCAGCTTGCGACGGCGGCCGGAACCGCTGGTTGCGTGTGGGGGCGGCGTGGCCGACGGCGCCTGCGGCGCCTGCACCTGTGCGGCCTGCCGGCTGAACGGCACGCCCTGTCCGAGCGTGCGCACACTGATCGCCCGCCCCTGCGTCGAGTTCGGGTCGACGGACGTGGCGGCCTCGGCGGGCAGGGGCTGAGCGGCGCGCGGGTTGGCGGGGCCGGCGACGGACTGTCCGGCGGCCCGGGCGCCGGGGTGCGCGACGGGCCGGCCGGCTGTCTGCCCGGGGACCTGGTGGCCGCCCGTCTGCTCGGGCGGGAGCGCGGTGCCGGGGGCCGGGGTGCCGTGGGGCGGAGTGCTGGGAGCGGGGGGCATGGCTCCGCTTGCTGCCGCTGCCGCTGCCGCTGCCGCTGTTGCCGCTGCTGCGGGGGCGGCCGGGAGGCCGGGTGCGTTCGGGGGCACAGGGGTGCCGGGCGCATTCGGCGGCACGGGTAGGGGAGTGCCCGTACCCGGGGTGTCGTGGGCGCCGGGCCACGGCTGCGGGGCCGCAGGGCCGGCGGCGGGGACCGGCTGCACGGCGGGGGGGACCCCCTGGCCGGGCACGGCCTGCGCCGGGAGCGGTCCACCGGGGCCCGCCTGGGCCGGGGCGGTGGGGTTCTGCCCGGGAACGAGGGCGGCACCCTGCTGCGGAGGCGGCTGCGCGGGAGCCTGTGGTCCCGTCACCGGCTGCCCGGGGGCCATCTGCGGAACCGCCTGTTGCGGAACGGCTTGCGGAAGCGCCGGCGCACCGGGAACGCCCTGCGCGGGAATGCCCTGCGTGGGAATGCCCTGCGTGGGAATGCCCTGCGCGGGTGTGGCGCTCGCTGCCGCCGCGGTCTCCGGCGACTGGGCCGCCGCCCGCCGCCGCCGTCCGGTCGGCGCGTTCGCGGGATGCGGCTGCGGCGGAGTGTGGTCGTCGGCCTGGTCGTGGGGCACGGCGTCGTGCTGCCCCTCGTCCCCCGCGGGGCCGACGGCGGCGGCGCCCTGCGCCGGTACCCGGGCAGGAGCCGTGGCCGCACCTGCGGCCGGACCCGGCCCCGGAACGCGGGCGCCCCGGCCCTGCTGCTCCTGCACATCGGCCCCGTCGGCCATCCCGTCGGCCTTCGCGTCGCCGAGCCCGTCGGTCGGACGGTCGGCGTCGGCGGGCGGCAGGGCGAAGACCGTGCGGGGGACCGCCTCCTGCGCGGCGGCACGCTCGTTCGCCGCGGCCAGGGCACGCCGACGGCGGCCGGTCGGCCGTGGGGCGGGGTTGCCAGGGTGGGCAGGGTGGGCAGGCGTCGTCTCGCCCGCCGCCTCCGGTACGGCCCCCGGTGCCGCGCCCGACGAAACGGGCAGCGCCGGCGGCAGCGCGTGCGGCTCGCCGTTCTCGCGCCGGGCCCGCCGTCCGGTGGGAGCGGGCACGCCCTGCGGCGGCACCGTACCGCCCAGGCCGGTGCCCACCGCGGCCGTCCCCGCGGCATGTTCGGCCGCCGTCACCACGGCACCCTCGGTCACGCCCGTGTCCTCGGCAGCGCCCTCGGCGGGCCGTCCGCGTCGCCGTCCCGTACCGCCGGAGACCTCCGCGTGGGCTCCCTGGGCCGGAACCTGCGCGGGGGGCGCGGGCAGCACGGGCTGCACGGCCTGCCCAGGCTGAACAGGCTCCGCGGGCTCCGCCTCCGCACGCCTCCTGCGTCGCCCGGTCGGTGCCGGAGCGGCACCGGAGGCGTCGCCCTCGCCGCCGCTCTCCAGGAACGCGTCCGTGGAGGCCCGCCGGGCACGCCGCCGTCCACCGCCGCCCGCAGCCGGCTCGCGCACGGCGACCTCCGCGGAGACCCCCTCCTGGGGACCCACGGCCTCGGCAGCCGCCGGCAGCACCAGGGCGGCGTCGGCCGCGACGGCCCCCGCGATGGCCCCCGCCCCGCCCCCGAGCGGCACCTCGAGGACGTACGCGCTGCCGCTCATCCCCGGCACCTCGTGCGTCTGCAGCACCCCGCCGTGCGCCCGCACGATCCCGCGCACGATCGGCTCGTGCACCGGATCTCCCCCGGCGTACGGCCCGCGCACCTCGATCCGTACGACCTCGCCGCGCTGTGCCGCCGCCACCACGACGGTGTTGTCCATGTAACCGCCCGCCGACACGGGCGCGTTGCCGGTCGCGTCGACACCCGCGACGTCCGCGACGAGATGCGCGAGAGCGGTCGCGAGGCGCTGCGGGTCGACCTCCGCCTCGATGGGCGGCGCGTGCACGGCGAACTGGACGCGTCCGGGTCCGATCAGCTCGACCGCCCCGTCGACACCTGCGGCGACGACCGCGTCGAGCATGACCTTCGTACGGGTGATCTCCTCACTGCCGACGTCGAGGCGCTGATAGCCGAGGACGTTGTCGATGAGGGTGGTGATCCGCGAGTAGCCGGCCGAGAGGTGGTGCAGCACCTGGTTGGCCTCGGGCCACAGCTGTCCGGCGTCGTCGGCGGCGAGGGCGGACAGCTCGCGGCGGAGTTCGTCGAGGGGCCCGCGCAGCGAGCCGCCGAGCAGGGTCAGCAGCTGCTCGTACCGGGCGGCCAGCGCCTCGTAGCGGTCCTTCTCCCGCTCACCGAGCGCGGCGTACCGCTCCTCGTTCGCGGCGAGTTCCTCCGCGTGCCGCTCGGTGAGCTCCTCGACCTCGGTGACGTGCTGCTGGCGCAGGGCGGTGAGCTCGGAGGCGTGGTCCTCGGCGAGCCGTTCGAGCTCCTCCTCGTGCCGCTTCTCCGCGGTGGCCTTCTCCTCGGCGAGCGTGTCGTGGGGACGCCGGTCGGCGAAGGTCATGACGGCGCCGACGAGCTGGTCGCCGTCGCGCACCGGCGCGGTGGTCAGGTCGACGGGCACCTTGTCCCCGGCCTTGGACCACAGCACCTGCCCGCGCACCCGGTGCTTGCGCCCGGAGCGCAGGGTGTCGGCGAGCGGGGACTCCTCGTACGGGAAGGGCGAGCCGTCGGCGCGCGAGTGCAGCACGAGGGTGTGCAGCTCCCGGCCGCCGAGTTCGCCGGCCCGGTAGCCCAGTATCTGGGCGGCTGCCGGATTGACGAGGACGATGCGGCCGTCGGTGTCCGTCCCCACGACGCCCTCGGACGCGGCCCGCAGGATCATCTCGGTCTGCCGCTGCGAACGGGCCAGTTCGGCCTCGGTGTCGACGGTGCCGGACAGGTCGCGCACCACCAGCATCAGCAGTTCGTCGCCGGTGTAGCCGTAGCCGTCGTAGGCCTGCTGGCCGTTCTCCAGATTCGCGCTCGTGACCTCGACCGGGAACTCCGTCCCGTCGGTCCGCCGGGCGATCATCCGGGTCGGCCTGGTCCGCCCGCGCGGGTCGATGTGGTCGGGCCGGCGCATGGAACCGGGGATGAGTTTGGAGTCGAACTGGGGCAGCAGATCGAGCAGCCCGCGCCCCACCAGCGCCGTCCCCGGCGTCTCGAAGGCCTCCAGGGCGATGGTGTTGGCGTTGACGACCGTCCCGTTGGCGTTGACCAGCAGCAATGCGTCGGGCAGCGCGTCGAGTATGGCAGCGAGGCGAGCAGCGCCTCGGGATGGCCTGCTGCTCACGAGACGCTTCCTCCCTGTTACCGCACCTTGCCGACCGCGGGGGCCATCTTGCCAACCGGCCCGCGGCGTGTCACGCGAGGGAGTCTAAGCGCTGAGGTTGCGCCAGCGACGCCGGATGAGAGGGAGGTCGCACGAGGAAGTGAGGTCGAACCTGTGACCGTACGATTTCGCTTCGCACGACCTTCGCGAGACCTTTACGGACTCCCTGTTCACGCCCTGTCCGAGCCCCGTGCCGCCCGGGGCGGGACGCAGGTGGCCCGTGCGGGCGACCTGGAGCGGCCGTCCTGGGAGCCGAGGTCGGGCAGCAGCGGCACGAGCCGGTTCCAGCGGGCGATCCGGCAGCCGTCGCCGCGGTCGTAGCTCGCGTCCACGGGGCGCCCGGCCCAGGTCCCGGTGACATGGGCGGTGGCCGGCCCGCCGTACTGCATGGTGCAGATGCTGCCGTCCGGCACGGGCGCGAAGGTGTCCCGCCCCCAGCGCGTGTTCCGGTCGAGCGCCCCGCACGCACCTCGCGCATCCGGGTGGCTCCCGCCGTCGGGATGGCAGTACAGCTCGTACGTCCCGTCCCTGCCCTCACCCGCGTTCCGCACCGTCACGGTGAGGTGGTCACCGGCCCGGTCCTCGTCCCGGACGGGCGGCGGCGCACCGGCGGAGGCGGCGGCCGGTACGGCGGAGAGCGCCGTGAGGGCGAAGAGACAGAGGGGGGCGGAGCCGCCGAGCAGCAGCCGCCGCAGAGAGCGGCGCGCACCGGAGTACCGCGGGGAGGGGGAGCTGACCTGCACCATGACCGGACTAACGCGGCAGCCCCGCGGATGTTGCGCCCCGCCCGGCACCGCGCCCGCCACCATGACAAGGGCTTTGCCCTGGGCCCCGCCTGCCTAGTACCGTGGGTGGCGATTGGTGGCACCCCGCTCGACTGTGTCATCATCTGCACGCACCACTCGCGCGCTCGCGTGAGCGGTTGTGCTGGAGGCGTCGCCTAGTCCGGTCTATGGCGCCGCACTGCTAATGCGGTTTGGGCCTTAAAGCCCATCGAGGGTTCAAATCCCTCCGCCTCCGCGCGTGATCACCGAAGCCCCGGTCCATCCGACCGGGGCTTCGCCGTTCCGGCCATCTGCCCCACTCCACCTCCAGACCTCATTTCCGCAGGTCACAAGGGCTGCGGGCAATGGATTTCACATGGCGGCGGCAGTCATGTAATGTTCTTCCTGTCGCCGCCAGCGGACCGGAAGGGCCGAGAGCGAAGACAGAAAAAGAGAACAAGCACTCGTAGCTTAACGGATAGAGCATCTGACTACGGATCAGAAGGTTGCAGGTTCGAATCCTGCCGAGTGCACACAGATCGAAGGCCCCGCCGGTTCCACCGGCGGGGCCTTCGGCGTCAACGGGTGACATCAACGCCCTCGCGCGGTGTCATTCAGACTGCGCTGCCGTTGGCCGCGTCACCCTCGTCGTCGTCCCGCCCCGGCGCGCCCTCCAGTCGATCAACTGCGGGCGCCAGCGTGTACGTCTCCGGCGTGTACGTGTCCGGCCTCCTTCGGCCGTGCCTGCCGTCTCCGCGCTGGTTGATCATCGTGCCGGCCGACGCCGTGTGCTGGTGAGCGCCGTCGGCTGCGCTTCCTTCGGCTTTCACTCCGGGCCCGCGATCTTGGATGTCGGCTTGCAGTCCCGTCCCGCCCGGGGCGGGGGTGGCGCTCCCGGCCCGCTGTGCCCGGCCCTGCGCTTCGCCGCGCTTCGCCGCGCTTCGCCGCGCTTCGCCGCGCTCCGCTCCGGCTCCCGGCTGGGTCTGCGTGTCCGACGGCCTGCGGCGGCTCTCGATGGGGGCCAGAACCGCCACCGGCCACCACATGCTTGAATCGGCAATGGTCATGCGACACTTGCGCCGCCCTGAACATGACAGCACAGGAACGTGCCAGAAGGAGCGGCGTCGTTGAGCGGAACCCTTGCAGGACAGATAGACATCGCGGGACCGGTGGGCAAGCTGCTCCACCGGCGCCCGCTCAAGAACAGCACCGTGATGCAGTCCTTCGGCATCGACCCGGTGTCCGGCGACGTCTTCGTGCTCCAGGTGATGGAGGGAGGCCTGACGCTCAGCGGGGAGTCCGGGCCGGTCTCCGGCACTGACCGGCTCGCCAATGGAGACATGTGCGTGACGCGCCTCAACCGGTCGGGCGCGATCGTCGGTTACATGTATCTGCGGGGATTCGGCCACGGCGTCAACCTCGGCGTCGAGAACCGTAGCGGCGTCATCCGCCTGTGGACCGAGACGGCATCCGTGGCCGACGGCAACAACGAGGGCTTCGGCACCGCCATCACCAACTTCGAGTTCCAGACCGGGACGGTCCTGGACTACGGCTCCCCTCTGCACACCAGCCGTACACGCCCGAGGCGGGCGCCACCTCCGTGACCCCCACCATCGACCGCAGCGCCAACGAGCTCGTCGTGCGGTTCAGCATCAGCGACGGGAAGTACTACGAGCGGTACGACCTGACCCAGGCGGCGGCGGGTGTCTTCCAGCCCCTCCAGCGCCTGGCCCAGCCCACTGGCCTGGGCCTCTTCCAGGGGTACACGTCCGACAGCGGCGTGCTGTACCTCCTCGACGGGGAGCACTACGACAGCACCATCAGTCCGCCCAGTCCCCCGCACAACCCTCCGCCGGGCAACACCTACATCACCGCTGTCGAGTGGGCCACCGGGAATGTCCTGGACCGGCAGTTCATCACCGCCGCGCCGGGTCTCGAGTACCGCGAGCCCGAGGGCATGACCGTGGAAGTGGTGGGCGGCGTGTCCTACCTCCACTTCGGCTTCGCCTGCGAGGACCCCGGGCCGCGCACCTGCACCATCGTGTCGCTCTCCGGGGCACCCGAGACCGACGGCGTCAAGGTGCTCACCGACTGGCAGACGATCCCCCTGGCCTCCGGTGTCACCGTCGACCAGAACGCCCCCAAGGGGCGCCTCATCAGTGTCAGCGGCGTTACGACCCTCCAGCTCAGCGGCGGGATCAAGGGCACCTTCGACGCCGACGCGGTCATCGGCACACTGCCCGACATGCTCTCCCCGAGCATGGCGACCCGCTGCAACGTCCCGCGCAACAACGTCGGCGGCTACTGCGTCGCCCGGGCCGAGGCCGGCACCGACCGCCAACTGCGCCTGTTCGGCGGGAGCTCCACCAACGTCATCACCTGGGCGCAGCTCGACAACTTCAGCGCCGTCTGGCGCTGAACCGCCACCCGCCACCCTCCGCCATTCCGCACCCGGCCTCGTCAAGGAGACCAACGACCATGTCCAGCCGCCGTAGCATCCTCGGTGCCGCTCTCGGCCTGCCCACCGCTGTCGCCGTCGGCAGCCTCGCCACCGCCACCCCCGCGGCCGCCGCCGCCGTCGACGCCACCGCGTGGGCCGATCTGGTGCTGGAGCCCGGCATCACCCCGCAGACCGGCGCGACCCCGCAGGTCCGCACCGTCACCATCCTCGGCACCACCTTCCTCCAGGCCCGCGGCGCGATCACCTGCAGCCTCACCGCCGACACCAAGATCGCCACGCTGCCGGCGACCATGGCGCTGCCCACCTGGTACGTCCGCGCCACGACCCCCCGGAACAACAGCCAGGGCATCAACGCCTGCCGCTTCGAGGTGAACACCGCCGGCTCCGTGAACATCTACGGCGCCAACAGCGGCAACCCGATCACCTGGGTCCAGTTCGACTCGATCCAGACGATCTGGCGTTAGCGACAGGGGCCCCTGCCGCACTGCGCGCGGGTTCCGACCCGGCGTATCAGCGCCTCGGCGCAGGGCCGGCACCCGGCACCCGGCGCCCGGCGTACGAGCCCGCCCAGCACGGGCCCGGAGCGCCGCTGCACAGCGCACCCGACGCTCCGGTCCGACAAGTGGACCGTCCGGCACGGCGCGCCATGAGCGGGACGGAGTCCGCGGCCGCGTGGGGCCTCACGCGTCCACCGCCGCCCGGACGCGCCGACCTCCACGAACTCCGGGTCGAGGAGCTGTGCGGCGCGTTCCCGCGAGGCGCGCACACATGGGTCCATGAGCTGCAAATCGCCCGCGATCGCGCGGTTCACATCGTCCGTCACGTCGTCCCTCACGTCGTCCGTCACGTCTTCCATGGACGTATCCTCGCCGCGCCCGACGGGCCCGCCGCAACGGAATTCGCCTCCTGCCGGGCAGGCCCGCAGGCCCGCAGGCCGGGCACGCTCCACGACACACGGGGAGCGGCCTGGCGGCCCCGGTGGTGCTGGCTACCGGGGCAGGGCTGTGAGTCACGCTCACCTGACCCGTGCTCACTTGCGGTTTACAGACTGGTCATTCACCGTTCAAAGAATTTCCGTCACCCATACAACCGTTCGTCATCGTCGCAGGTCTCCCCTGCGAGTCAACAGACTCCTTCGATCCTTCAGGGCCCACGTGACCCCCATGCATGCGTGAGGCCCTCTCTCCTCTTGGGGAACACAGATGCGTATTCGTGCCAGCCTGGCCGCCGCGACCGTGTCCGGTGCCGTGGCGCTCACCGCCCTTGTCGCTCCGGCCGCGCAGGCGGCGGGCGACCCGGCGGGTGCCGTCGCGAAGTTGTCGTCGGTGGGCAACGCTCCGGCCGACGAGAGCCAGGGCGACACCACGATCACCAAGGTCACCGTCAACGGCGACAAGGACATCGTCGCCGGTGTCGGCAAGAAGACCTTCAACATCTACGTCACGGCCACCGACCCGTCCGGCATCTACAGCGCCGGTGCCTTCCTGTGGCACGGCACCAGCCTGGACGAGAACAACCCGGACGTGGACGGGATGCTCTACACGGACCAGGACGCCACCTGCGACAACTGGAGCGCCACCTCCGCCACCTGCAAGATCACCATCACGGCCGAGCCCGGGACCGACCTGTACGACAGCGCCCTGGCCGGCAAGTGGAACGTCGCCGCCTGGGCCGTCGGCAACGACGGCGACTACGTGCAGAAGGACGTCTACAAGAACCACTGGGTGAAGCGCGCCGCCAGCTTCAGCGGCTTCAACGCCGGTCCCGAGCCCGTCTCCAAGGGCGGGACCATCACCGTCACCGGCACCCTGAAGCGCGCCAGCTGGACCTACCTGAACTACTTCGGCTACGGCAGCCAGTCCGTCCAGCTGCAGTTCAAGAAGGCGGGCAGCAGCACCTACAGCACCGTCAAGACGATCACCGGCTCGTCCAGCGGCTACCTGAAGACCACGGTGACCGCCTCGGCGGACGGCACCTGGCGCTTCCACTACGCCGGCAACAGCACCTCCTCCACCGCGGACGCCTACGACTACGTCGACGTCCGCTGAACCTCCGCTGCCTCGGCGATGGCCGAGGCAGATGGGCGATGAGAGGTGAGCGGTAAGCGCTGAGGCGGCGGCCGGTCCGGGGTCCATGGGATTCCGGAGCGGCCGCCGCCGTTGCGTTGTGCCGCTGCTCGGGGGCGTTGTCAGTGGGGGCTCGTACTCTCGACGGTGATGGCAGCGGACTGGAAGTGCTCGGGGCTGCGGTGGTCGGCCGACGGTCCCGTGCTGGCTTGGCAGGGCGGCCGTTCGAGCGCGCTGCCGTGGGGGAAACGGGTGGCCTTCGGGGTCGCGGAAGGGGGAGTGCGGACATGTGCGGGAGCACGGGGGCATGCGTGTCCGGTCCGGGCGGTGGTGCCGGGGCGGAGCACCGGGGCGCGGTGCGAGGAGTGCGCGCGGCTGGAGCGGGCGCACTCGGTGGCCGCGGACACCATCGCGGGCGACCCGCGGCGCTACCACGTATATCTGGCGTGGTTCGGGCCCGGCATGGTCAAGGTGGGGATCACCGCGGTCGAGCGGGGTTCGGCGCGGCTGCTTGAGCAGGGTGCCGTCTGCTTCACCTGGCTCGGCGCCGGGCCGCTGATGGCCGCGCGGCGGAGCGAGGAGCTGTTGCGGGCCGCGCTCGGGGTCCCGGACCGGATTCCGTACGCCGAGAAGCGGGCCGTACGGTCCGGGCTGCCCGCCTCGGCGGCGGAGCGGGCGGCCGAGCTCGAGGAGCTGCACGCGCGGGCCGTCGCGCTCGGCGGCTGGCCCGAGTCGCTCGGGCGGGAGCCGTTCCGGCCCGTCGATCACGCCGGTGTCTTCGGTCTGGGTGGTCCGTCACCCGCAGTCGGCGAGGTGACCGAGCTGGTCGCCGGCGGGGTGGTGAGCGGTGAGCTGGTCGCGGCCGCAGGGCCGGATCTGCACCTGGCGGCCGGGCGCGGCACCGTGGTGCTGGACACCAGGCTGATGACCGGCTGGGAGCTCCGGCCGGTTCCGCCCTCGGCCGGCCGACCTGCCGGACTCACCGTTCCGGTGCGGGAGTTCCGGGAGCCTGCCGGGGTGCAGGACGGGTTGTTCTGAAGCGGGTTGTTCTGAAGCGGGCTGGACCGCGTGGGCGTCCTGGGCCGATCGTGGGCGGTATGAGTGATCAGCCACAGTCCCGGATCGCAGCGACCGAGTGGGGAACGGAAGCGGAAGCGGAGGCGGCGGCGGAATCGGAGCCGGAAGCGGTGCGGCGGTTCTGGCGGCGGCTCGGGCTGCCCGGGCTCGTCGACGTGCACACCCACTTCATGCCCGAGCGGGTGCTGCGCAAGGTCTGGGACTACTTCGACGGGCTCGGCCCGCTCACCGGCGGCCTCGAGTGGCCCATCACCTACCGGGAGGAGGAGAACCGACGGGTCGCGCGGCTGCGGGAGTTCGGCGTACGTGCCTTCACCGCCATGCTCTACCCGCACAAGCCCGGCATGGCCCGGTGGCTGAACGGCTGGGCGGCCGACTTCGCCCGCCGTACGCCCGACTGCCTGCATACCTCGACCCTCTTCCCGGAGGAGGGCGTGCACGCGTACGTCCAGGAGGCCGTCGAGACCGGCGCGCGTGTCTTCAAGGCACACGTCCAGGTCGGGGGGTACGACCCCGCCGACGAACTCCTCGATCCGGTCTGGGGGTTGCTCGCCGACACCGGGGTGCCCGTCGTGATCCACTGCGGGTCCGGACCGGCGCCGGGCAAGCACACCGGGCCGGAGCCGATCGGGCGGGTGCTCGCCCGGCACCCCAGGCTGCGGCTGGTCGTGGCCCACATGGGCATGCCGGAGTACGAGGACTTCCTCGACCTGGCCGAGCGGTACGGGGAGGTACGACTGGACACGACCATGGCCTTCACCGGCTTCAGCGAACGGCTCGCCCCCTTTCCCCGGCGCGCCCTGCCCCGGCTGGCCGCTCTCGGCGACCGGATCCTGCTCGGCTCGGACTTCCCCAACATCCCGTATCCGTACGTCGAGCAGGTGCGCGCGCTGGAGCGGCTGGACCTGGGCGACGACTGGCTGCGCGCGGTGTGCCACGACAACGGGGCGCGGCTGTTCGGCCTGCGCTGAGAGGGGATGGCCGAGTCTTTCCCGGGCCTTTCCCGGGCCTTTCCCGGGCCCTTCCCGGGCCGTTCCCAGGCGTTCCCTGAGAGGTACCTGTGGGTTTCTCAGGGAAATCACAGACTGGTGAAAGGGCGCTCTCAGCGGATCCCGACATGGTGTGCACCATGACCACGACCTCGCCCCAGGGGCGCACCGAACTGCTGAGGCCGGACGGGAGCCCGGTCCGGGTGCTTGTGGTGGACGACGAGCTGTCGATCACCGAACTGCTGTCCATGGCCCTGCGTTACGAGGGCTGGCAGATCCGCAGCGCGGGGGACGGGCACGGCGCCCTGCAGACCGCGCGCGAGTTCCGGCCCGACGCGGTCGTCCTCGACATGATGCTGCCCGACATGGACGGACTCGCCGTCCTGGGACGGCTGCGCCGCGAGCTCCCCGACGTGCCCGTCCTCTTCCTGACAGCCAAGGACGCCGTCGAGGACAGAATCGCCGGGCTCACCGCGGGCGGCGACGACTACGTCACCAAGCCGTTCAGCCTGGAGGAGGTCGTCGCCCGGCTGCGCGGGCTGATCCGGCGGTCGGGTGCCGCCGACCGGCGGTCCGACTCCGTGCTCGTCGTCGGCGACCTCACCCTCGACGAGGACAGCCACGAGGTCTCCCGGGCCGGGGAGAACATCCACCTCACCGCCACCGAGTTCGAGCTGCTGCGTTTCCTCATGCGCAATCCACGGCGTGTGCTCAGCAAGGCGCAGATCCTGGACCGCGTGTGGTCCTACGACTTCGGCGGGCAGGCCAACGTCGTCGAGCTGTACATCTCCTACCTGCGCCGGAAGATCGACGCCGGGCGGGAGCCGATGATCCACACCCGACGCGGGGCCGGTTACCTGATCAAGCCCGCGACGTCATGAGCGGGCGACGGCGGCCGCGTCCGCGGAAGCGACGGGCGGGGAAGCCGCGCACGCTGCGCACGCGGCTCGTCGTCGCGTCCGTGGCGCTGATCGCCGTCGTCTGCGCGGTGATCGGCACGGTGACGACGCTGGCGCTGCGGTCCCACCTGTACGACCAGCTGGACGACCAGCTGAGCGAGGTCGCGGCGCGGGCGTCCGGCCAGTTCAGACCCCCGGACCGGCCCGGCAAGGACGTTGCCGACGACCAGCACCGGGAGCCGAAGCAGATCAACCTGACCGACTTCGTCACCAAGGGCCCGCAGCCGAGCGGTACGACGGTCGCCGCCAAGGTGGACAACGGCCGCATCACCGACTGCCGGCGCGGCCAGAAATCCCGCTCCAACTTCCAGATGAGTGCGAGGACTCTGACGCAGGCCCAGCTCGCCGCGCTCTCCTCCGTTCCGCAGGTCGACCGCACGGTACAGACCGTCGATCTGCCCGGCCTGGGTGACTACCGTGTCGAGTACAGGACCGGTCCCAACGGCAACTTCTACGTCGCTCTCCCGACCAGCTACGCCGACGGCACCGTCAACACGCTCATCCTGGTGGAGATCAGCGTCACCGCCGCCGGTCTCATCGCCGCCTCACTCGCCGGCTCGGTCCTGGTCGGCGTCGCCACCCGCCCCCTGCGCCGCGTCGCCGCCACCGCCACCCGCGTCTCCGAGCTCCCCCTGCACACCGGCGAGGTGAACCTCAGCGAGCGCGTCCCCGAGTCCGAGACCGATCCGCACACCGAGGTCGGCCAGGTCGGCGCGGCGCTCAACCGCATGCTCGACCACATCCACGGCGCGCTGCAGGCCCGTCAGCAGAGCGAGACGCGGGTACGGCAGTTCGTCGCGGACGCGAGCCACGAGCTCCGCACCCCCCTCGCCTCCATCCGTGGGTACGCCGAACTCACGCGCCGCGGAAGGGAACAGGTCGGGCCGGACACCCGGCACGCCCTCGGGCGCATGGAGTCCGAGGCCGGGCGGATGACCCTGCTCGTGGAGGACCTGCTGCTGCTCGCCCGGCTGGACGCGGGCCGGCCGCTGCAGTTCGCGCAGACCGATCTCGTACCGCTCGTCGTGGACACCATCAGCGACGCGCGGGCGGCCGGGCGGGGCCACTACTGGCGGCTCGCCCTGCCCGAGGAACCGGCCCTGGTGTCGGCGGACGCCGCGCGGCTGCAGCAGGTGCTCGTCAACCTGCTGGCCAACGCCCGCACGCACACGCCGCCCGGTACGACCGTCACCGCGCGCGTGCGGCGGAGCGGGGCGTGGCTGTGCGTGGACGTCGAGGACGACGGGCAGGGCATCCCGGCGGAGCTGCTGCCGCACGTCTTCGAACGGTTCGCGCGCGGCGACTCCGGGCGTTCCCGCGCCACCGGTTCGACGGGGCTCGGTCTGGCCATCGTGCAGGCCGTGGCGACCGCGCACGGCGGTGCCGTGACCGTCGACAGCGTGCCGGGGCGGACGGTGTTCACCGTGCACCTGCCCGCGCCGCACCCCGCCCTGCCCGTGCCCGCGCCGCACCCCGCCGTGCCCGCGCCGGACGCCGACCGGCAATCGCACTCACAGGGTCAGCACAGCGTCACCACATCGGTGCGACAGGGCGCTTGAGAAGAGTCGGTGCCATGCGAACCGACTCTTCTCCCGGCACCCTGCCGGCGCGGGAGCACCTCCCGGCCGGCGACGCCGGTACGCCTGTTCTGGACGTAGTGATCCCCGTCTACAACGAGGAGAAGGACCTCCGGCCATGTGTGCTCAGGCTGCACGAGCACCTCACCCGTACCTTCCCGTACGCGTTCCGCATCACGATCGCGGACAACGCGTCCACGGACGCCACCCCGCGGGTGGCGGCCCGGCTGGAGGCGGAGCTCGACGAGGTCGGCAACTTCCGCCTGGAGCAGAAGGGCCGCGGTCGCGCCCTGCGGACCGTGTGGTCCGCGTCCGGGGCGCCGGTCCTCGCCTACATGGACGTGGACCTGTCCACCGACCTCAACGCCCTGCTGCCGCTGGTGGCGCCGCTGATCTCCGGTCACTCCGACCTGGCGATCGGCTCACGCCTGGCCCCCAGCTCGCGCGTGGTGCGCGGCGCCAAGCGGGAGTTCGTCTCCCGCACCTACAACCTGATCCTGCGCGGCTCGCTGCAGGCCCGGTTCTCCGACGCGCAGTGCGGCTTCAAGGCGATCCGGCGTGACGTCGCCCAGGTGCTGCTGCCACTGGTCGAGGACACCGGCTGGTTCTTCGACACCGAGATGCTGGTGCTCGCCGAACGGGCCGGCCTGCGCATCCACGAGGTACCGGTCGACTGGGTCGACGACCCCGACTCCACGGTGCACATCGTGCAGACGGCGACCGACGACCTGAAGGGGGTGTGGCGGGTGGGCAAGGCCCTGGCCACCGGTTCGCTGCCGCTGGACCGGCTCACCCGCCCGTTCGGCGACGACCCCCGCGACCGTGAGCTGACCAACGTGCCCAAGGGGCTGGCCCGCCAGCTCGTCGGCTTCTGCGTCGTGGGCGGCCTGTCCACGCTCTTCTACCTGTTGCTCTACAGCGTCTTCCGGCAGGTGTCGGGTTCGCAGATCGCCAACGCGCTGGCCCTGCTGGTCTCGGCGGTCGCCAACACCGCCGCCAACCGGCGGCTGACCTTCGGCGTGCGCGGCCGGGGCGGCGCCGTCCGCCACCAGGCGCAGGGCCTGGTCGTCTTCGGTATCGGCCTCGCCCTGACCAGTGGCTCCCTGGCCGCCCTGAACGCGGCGAGCGGCAACCCGGCGCACTCCACGGAACTCGCGGTGCTCATCGCCGCCAACCTCGCGGCGACCGTGCTGCGCTTCCTGCTCTTCCGCGCCTGGGTCTTCCCCGACCGCCAGGACCGGCCGTCCTCCGTGGCCGCCGCCTCCCCGGGCCCGTCCTCGCCGACGTACACCACCACCCGTCCGTACCCGCAGCCCGGCCCGCACCGGCAGAACCCCTGCGACGCCCACGGCACCCCCTGGGGGGACGCGACCGTGCGGTTGCAGCCGGTGCGTCCGCACGACACCGATCCGAGGGACTCCCGATGACCACTGAGTACGACCGGACGAGCCGGCCGGGAGGTGCGGGGCCGTCCTCCTGGGGGCCGCTCCCCGCCACCGGGTCTCCCGCCCCGCACCAGGCCGTGACCGACCCACCTCCTCCCGTGCCCGGGGGCGGGGGTGGCGAACCGAAGAAGCGCTTCGCGCGCCGCCTGTGGCGCGGCCGGCCCGAGGACCCGCGCTGGGCCCGCCCCGCGTGCCTCGGTCTGCTGCTCGCGACGGGCCTGCTCTACCTCTACGACCTGAGCGCCTCCGGCTACGCCAACTCCTTCTACTCGGCGGCCGTCCAGGCGGGCAGCAGGTCCTGGAAGGCGTTCTTCTTCGGCTCCCTGGACGCGGGCAACGCGATCACCGTCGACAAGCCCCCGGCGTCGCTGTGGCCGATGGCGCTGTCGGTGAGGATCTTCGGGCTCAACTCGTGGGCGATCCTGGTTCCCGAGGTGATCATGGGCGTCCTCACGGTCGCCGTGGTGTACGCGGCCGTGCGCCGCCGGTTCAGCCCCGCGGCGGGTCTGATCGCGGGCGCGGTGCTCGCGCTCACCCCCGTGTCGGCGCTGATGTTCCGGTTCAACAACCCGGACGCGCTGCTCGCGCTGCTGATGGCGCTCACCGTGTACCTCGTGATCCGGGGCCTGGAGGACGGCCGCACCAAGTGGCTGGTGTGGGCGGGCGCCGCCGTCGGCCTCGCCTTCCTGACGAAGACCCTGCAGGCGTTCCTGATCCTGCCGGCCCTCGCCCTCGTCCACGGCGTCTGCGCGCCGGTGCGGTTGAGGAAGCGGCTGGTCCAGCTGGCGCTCGCGACGGTGGCGATCGTCGTCTCCGGCGGCTGGTGGGTCGCGATCGTCGAACTGTGGCCCGCCTCCTCGCGCCCCTACATCGGCGGCTCGCAGAACAACAGCTTCCTGGAGCTGACCTTCGGCTACAACGGCCTCGGCCGGATCAACGGCGACGAGACCGGCAGCGTAGGCGGCGGCGGGGGCCCGGGCGGCGGCGGCACGGGCCGCTGGGGGGCGACCGGCTGGGACCGGATGTTCAGTGCCGAGATCGGCGGCCAGATCTCCTGGCTGCTCCCGGCCGCGCTGATCCTGCTGGTCGCGGGGCTGGTCCTGGCCGTCCCCCGCTCTCGCCTCCGCTCCGGCGGGGGGACCCCTGTGGCCGGGCGCACCGACCTCGCCCGCGCCTCCTTCCTGGCCTGGGGCGGCTCGCTGCTGATGACCGTGGCCGTCTTCAGCTACATGGCGGGCATCTTCCACCAGTACTACACGGTCGCCCTCGCGCCCTACATCGCCGCCGTCGTCGGCATGGGGGCGACGGTCCTGTGGGAGGAACGCTCCCGGCTCCGGGCGTCGCTCTCCCTCGCCGCCGCCGTCACGGCGACCGCGGCCTGGGGCTACGTCCTGCTCAACCGCACCCCCGCCTATGTGCCCTGGCTGAAGTGGCTGGTCCTGGTCGGCGGGCTCACGGCGGCCCTCGGCCTGATCTTCGCGGCCCGGCTCGGCCGGCGGCTCGCCCTCGCGGCGGTCGCCGCGGCCGTCGTGACCGGCCTGGCCGGTCCGACGGCGTACACACTGAGCACGGTGAACTCCGCGCACACCGGTTCCATTCCGACGGCCGGACCGGCGGGCGCGAGCATGATGGGCTTCGGTGGCCGGGGCGGCGGCCCGGGCGGTCGCGGCGGTATGCGTGGCGGCTTCGGCGGCGGCATGCCGGGCCAGAACAACCAGAACGGTCAGGGGCGCCAGAACGGCAACGGCTTCCCGGGCGGCGGTGTGCCGGGCGGCGGCTTCCCGGGCGGCGGTGTGCCGGGCCAGAACAACCAGAACGGTCGGGGCCGGCCGAACGGCAACGGCTTCCCCGGTGCCGGGGGAGGCATGGCGCAGGGCGACGGTGGCCGCACTGGCGGTGCCGGCGGTGGCGTGGGCGGCCTGCTCAACGGCGTCGCCGTCTCCTCCGCGGCCAGGAAGCTGCTGGAGCAGGACGCGTCCGAGTACACCTGGGCCGCCGCGTCCATCGGTTCCCAGAACGCGGCCGGCTACCAGCTCGCCACCGGCGAACCGGTCATGGCCATCGGCGGCTTCAACGGCACCGACCCGTCCCCGACGCCGGCCCAGTTCCAGAAGTACGTGGCCCAGGGAAGGGTCCACTACTTCATCGCCGGCGGCGGCATGGGTGGCGGCCGCATGGGCGGCAGCGGCGGCGGCACCGCCTCCCGGATCACCTCGTGGGTCGAGAAGAACTTCAAGAAGGTGACGGTCGGTTCGGCGACCTTCTACGACCTCACGCAGAAGACGACGACGGCGGGTGACAGCTGACGCGTCGCCGACGCGTCGCCGACGAGGCAGGAGCGGTGGCCTTGGGGTCACCGCTCCTGCCTGTCCTTGTTGCCGCGCGGGGCGGAGCGGGCAGACTCGGTGGTGGTGGCCGCCGGGCCCGCGTCGGTGCAGCTCCGTGCCCCTCGCGCTCCTCACGGCCCGCTCGGTGGGACCGCCCGTTCGGAAGTCGAGGAAGGTGCGCCATGGTGAAGGCAGCCCAGGGAGCCCGGGGACCCAGGGGCGCGGCGCGTACCAGCGTCTGGCTGGAGGGCAAGGCGCGCCGGGGCGGGCGCGGCGGCGGACAGCCGTCGGGGCTGGACCGGGAGCGGATCACCGAGGTCACGGTGCGGCTGCTGGACGCCGAGGGCCTGGCCGGGTTCTCCATGCGCCGGCTCGCCGCCGAGCTGAACGTCACCGCGATGTCCGTGTACTGGTACGTGGACACCAAGGACGACCTGCTCGAACTCGCCCTCGACGCCGCCTTCGGCGAGCTGCGGCTGCCGGACGCAGCGGACGCCGGCGCGGACTGGCGCGAGCAGCTGCGCCGGCTCGCCACCGAGTACCGGGCGCTGCTGGTGCGCCACCCCTGGCTGTCGCCGCTGGCCGGGACGTTCCTCAACATCGGCCCGAACGCGCTGGCCTTCTCCGGCACGGTGCAGCGGGTCGTCCGCCGCACCGGACTGCCCGAGCGCGGCCTGACCGGGGCGATCTCCGCCGTCTTCCAGTTCGTCTACGGCTACGGCACGATCGAGGGCCACTTCGTCGCCCGCTGCGCCGACGCGGGCATGGCCCCGGACGACTACTTCCGGCATGCGATGCGCGCCGCGAGGCGGGCCCCGGACGCGGCTCAGGGGCTGCGGGAGTCCGTGAACCTGATGGCGGCCCGGGGCGGGGACACGGTCGCGGAGATGCTGGACCGGGACTTCGCCTTCGCCCTGGACCTGCTGGTCGCCGGCATCGAGGCGATGGTCGAGCGCGGCTGACCCGCCCGCCCGGACTCGACGAGCGGCTCCACGCAGTCCGGCGCGTCGACGGCCTCGGCCGTGCCGCCGATCGCACCCGCGGCCGCCGTTCCACTCGTCGCCCAGCACGACGACGGTGACCCGCGCATCCCTTCCGCAGTGCCTTGACGGCCTGGGTGGTACCCCCAGGCGTTGCGGGTCCTGGCCCGCGGTGCCATGCCCGCGGCCCAGGGGCTGCCCGGGCCCCGGGGCCGTACGGCGGCCGACCCTGCCTGTGCCCGCCCTTCCGGGAGGCACTCACCTGACAGAAGGCAGCGGTCCATCCGGTCTCAGCAAGGCCGCTTCCTGATCCGTCCGGCTCCATTGCACCATCTCCGCACGCCGGTTCATAGGGCGGAAGCCGACCGTCGACCAGGCGGAACCCCCGCGCAGGGACGAGATAAGGTTCTGTTCGTCCTGTGCTCGCAGTCGGGAATGTGCTGCGGAGCTCTCCTGCGCATGGCTCAGCGCCGTGCATGCCGAAGAGGTTCGTGGTGCCTGCGTCCGACTTTTCTGAATTGCCCCTTTTTCCGGGGGGCTTCGAGCTGGCCGAAGCACTGACGGCGGCGGCGCAGCAACTGCACGACACGGTCACCCCGCACAGCACCATGGGGGCCGCGGTGCGGCTCGCCGTGCGGCTGCTGCCGGGCGCCGAGCACGCGGGCATCTCCGTGCTGGAACGCGGCAGCCACCGCCGTACGGTCGCCTGGACCGACGAGGTCGTACGCACCGCCGAGGGGCCGGGCGTGAGCCGTGACAAGCCGCCGTACTGGGAGCACCTGTGGCAGGCACCCGTGGTGCGCATGGCGGACAGCGAGGCCGAGGACGGCGGCGAGACGCTCGCCGGACTGGGTCTGCGCTCGGCGCTCGCGCTGCGGCTGCGCGCCGACAAGCGGCGGCTGACCGTGCTCACCGCCTACGCCCGCAAGCCGCGCGCCTTCGACGAGGCCGCCACCCGGATCGGCCGGCTGTTCACCGCGCACGTCAGCCTCGCCCTGGAGTCGGCGACCGTGCGCGAGCAGCTCACCGAGGCGATGCGCACCCGGGACCTGATCGGCCAGGCCACCGGCATCCTGATGGAGCGCATGAACATCGACGCGGCGGAGGCATTCGACAGCCTGGTGCGCGCCTCGCAGCGGGAGAACGTGAAACTGCGGGATCTGGCCCGCCGCATCGTCGACGCGAACAGCACCGGATGAGGGGTGGGGGATGAGGGGTGGGGAGCCGATCGGCGAACCGGGGACAGAGGCAACCAACCTCATGAGCCCCGGGACGGGCGCCGGACGTGTGCGAACGGAGGGTGCCCGCCGTCAGACGGCCGACGGGTACTCGCCCTGCACGGCTTGGATGTCCAGCTCCACCTTCAGGGTCGTGCCGATCGCGGCGATACCGGCCTGCAGGACCTGGTTGTAGTTCATGGCGAAGTCCTCCCGGCGCAGTTCCGTCGTCGCACGGAAGGCGGCGCGGGTGCCGCCCCAGGGGTCGGCCCCGGTGCCCAGGTAGGCGAGGTCCAGGTCGACCGGGCGGAGCACACCGTGCATGCCCAGCTCGCCGTGGACGGTCCAGCGGTCCGCGCCGGCGGCCGTCACTCCCGTGGAGCGGTAGGTGATCTCCGGGTGGCTCTCGACGTCCAGGAAGTCGGGGGACTTCAGATGGCCGTCGCGCATGCCGTTGCCCGTGTCGATGGAGGCGGCGCGGATCACCGCCGCCACCCGGGACTTGGTGACGTCGTCCGGGGCGATCTCGATCGTGCCCGCGAACTCCGTGAACCGTCCGTGCACGCTGGAGATGCCCAGGTGCTGGGCGAGGGCGGCGACCGAGGAGTGCGCCGGGTCGATCGTCCACGGCCCCGGCGGCGGCAGCTCGGTGCCGCCCTGCCGGGCCAGCGTCACCGTGCCCACCTCCGCCCGGCCGCTCGCGGTCACGATGGCGCCGGCGGCGGCGGGCGCGTAACCCACGGCGGTGACGATGACGGTGTACGCCCCCGGCGCCAGCTCCGTCGTGTCCCGCACGCTGCCCTCGTGGTCCGCCTCCGCGCGCAGCACCTGAGTGCCAGCCATGTCGGTCACCGTGACGACCGCGTGCGACACGGCCCATCCGTCCCGGGTGCGGATCCTCGCGGTCAATCCCATCCCGTTTTCTCCCTTTTCCCATTGCTCGTTCGCCTCCGGGGCCCCTCGCCACCGGCGCGTCCCCATGGCTCACTCGCATGCAGAGGCTTACAAATCGGTCGCATGGAACCGGCCCGTGCGGGGCGCACCGCCGCTCGGAGCGCGCCCCGCACGGGCCGGGGTTCGAACTACTCGCCGGGATGGGCGAGTTCGATGTCGTGGCCGTCGACGCCGCGGCCGGTGACCGTCAGGGCCGTCGCCACCGGCGGGTAGCCCGTCGCGATGACGGTGTACTCGCCGGCGTTCAGGTCGGTGAAGGCGTACGCGCCGTCCGTGCCGGTGGTGGTCGTTGCGACCACGTTGCCCGCCGCGTCGACCAGCGTCACCCGGGCGTCCGCGAGGGGCCCGTGCGGAGCGCGGACGACGCCCAGGAGCCGGGCGCCGGAGTCGAGGTCGATCTCGACCCGGGTGACCCCGGTGCCGCCCACCTCGACCGGCAGCGCCCGCGGCCGGTACCCGGCGGCGTTCACCGCCACGGTCACCGCGCCCGGCACCAGCTCGGCGAAGGCGAACTCGCCGCTCTCCCCGGTGGTCCCGGTGGCCAGCAGGTCACCGCGCACATCGGTGACGATCACCATCGCGTCCTTCACCGGCAGTCCGGACTCGCTCGCCCGGACCACGCCGCTCAGCCCGCTGGTGCCGCTGAGCAGGATGTCGTACGCGACCGGCTCGCCGTTCACCACGACCGTGGACGCCTGCGGCTGGAAGCCGTCGGCGGCGGCGATCAGGACGTACGACCCCACACCCGGCGCGTCCACCGCGTAGGCGCCGTCGGCCTGCGCGACCGAACGTCCCAGGTGGCGGCCCGCCAGCGAGATCAGCGTGACCGCGGCCCGCGGCACCGGGGCGCCCTCGGCGCCCCGGACGAAGCCGTGCACCGGAATCCCGCCACCTGCGTCGGCAGCGGCCTCACCGGGCGCCACCGTGGCGAGGGCGGCCGGCCTCTGCATGCCCTCGGCACCCGCCTGGGTGGTGGTGGCCACCGCCCAGCTCGGCACCTTCTCCCCGGCCGGGCCGGCCGGGGAGAAGGCGGCCACCACGGCGGCCGGGGCCGGGACGTGCGCCTCGGCGACGGCCGGAGCCGCCGCCGGGTCCACCGGCGCGGACGCGCCCTCGCCGGCCTGCGCCAGGCCGCCCCTGGTGCGCAGCGGCACCTCCTTGATGAACAGCGTGATCAGGAAGGCGACCGCGGCCAGCGCGCCGGCGATCAGGAAGATGTCGGCGATGCCGTGGCCGTAGGCGCTCTCCATGACCGTGCGCAGCGGCCTCGGCAGCTTGTTCATGTCCGGGATGCTGTCGGTGCCGGAGCCCGCACCGGACGCGAGCCGTGCGTACCTCGGGCCGAGGTCGGCCAGGCCGTCCTTGACGTAGTCGGTGATCCGGTTGACCATCACCGCGCCCAGCGCGGAGACACCGACCGCACCGCCGAGGGAACGGAAGAAGGTGACCGTGGAGCTGGCCGAGCCGAGGTCGGAGGGGTCGACCTGGTTCTGCGTGCACAGCACCAGGTTCTGCATCATCATGCCGATGCCGAGACCCAGCAGGGCCATGAAGACCGCCAGCTTCCAGTACGGCGTGTCGTACCGGATGCCGCCCAGCAGGCCCAGCCCGGCCGTCACCAGCACACCACCGCTGACCAGCCACGCCTTCCAGCGCCCGGTGCGGGTGATGAACTGACCGGAGACGGTGGAGGAGACGAACAGACCGCCGATCATCGGGATCGTCATGACACCCGACATCGTCGGGGACTTGTCGCGGGCCAGCTGGAAGTACTGGCTGAAGAACACCGTGCCGGTGAACATCGCGACACCGACGAACAGCGAGGCCAGCGACGCCAGCGTGATGGTGCGGTTGCGGAACAGCCGCAGCGGGATGATCGGCTCCGCGGCCTTGGCCTCGACCAGCACGAACAGCAGTCCGAGGACGACCGAGCCGGCGACCATGGTGTAGGTCTGCCAGGACAGCCAGTCGTACTTGTCACCGGCGAAGGTGACCCAGATCAGCAGCACCGACACGGCGGCGGAGATGAGGAACGCGCCGCCCCAGTCGACCTTCGCGTCCCGCTTCACCACGGGCAGGTGCAGGGTCTTCTGCAGCACGATCAGCGCGATCACCGCGAACGGCACACCGACGTAGAAGCACCAGCGCCAGCCCAGCCAGGAGGTGTCGGTGATGACACCGCCGAGCAGCGGGCCGCCGACGGTGGCGACGGCGAACGTGGCGCCGAGGTAACCGGAGTAACGCCCGCGCTCACGCGGGGAGATCATCGCCGCCATGACGATCTGCGCCAGGGCGGACAGACCGCCGACGCCGATGCCCTGGACCACACGGCAGGCGATCAGCATGCCGGGGTTCTGCGAGAGCCCGGCGGCCATCGACGCGACGACGTAGATGACGAGGGCTATCTGGACGAGCGCCTTCTTGCTGTACAGGTCGGCGAGCTTGCCCCACAGGGGAGTGGCCGCGGTCATCGACAGCAGGGCGGCGGTGACCACCCAGGTGTAGGCGGACTGGCCGCCACCGAGGTCGCCGATGATGTGCGGCAGCGCGTTGGAGACGATCGTGGACGACAGGATCGCCACGAACATGCCGAGCAGCAGCCCGGACAGGGCCTCCATGATCTGCCGGTGCGTCATCGGTGCACCGCCCGGGGAGCCTCCCCCGTGCTTGGCGTGAGCCCGCACACCGGCTGGTGTGGTCGTTGCCATGGGCTTCCTTTTCTTACGTGCTTGCGGGTGTACGGGTGGTCTCTTCGACTACGGGTGCGGGGTGCCGGGCCGGGGCGGACCGGCAGTCGCCGAAGCTGGCGCGCAGGCGCGTCATCAGCCGGATGAGCTGACCGACCTCGTCGTCGGTCCAGTCGCTCAGCCGCTCGGCGAGCAGCTGGGTGGTCCGCCGGGACAGCTCGTCCAGCTGGGCCACGCCCGCGGGCGTCAGGCGCAGGATGCGCGAGCGCTTGTCCGCGGGGTCCGGCAGCCGCTCGATCCAGCCGCGTGCGGCGACGTGCGCGACATGCCGGCTGGTGACCGACATGTCCACGGCGAGCAGCTCCGCGAGCTTGCTCATGCGCATGTCGCCGTGGCGGCCGAGCAGGGTCAGCACGGCGGCCGAACCGGCCGGGCAGTCGTGCGGCAGTATCCGCCCCATGTCCCGCTTCACGGCCCCGACGGCACTGAGCTGACGCGCCAGCTCTTCGTACTGCGCCTGCCCAGCCATCACACCTCCCGTATTCGTTGCTTGGGGCAACCATAGAGGCGGTTGGTTGCTGCAGGCAAATAGATCGAGGGTGCGACGGTGCAAAAACCTGGCAAAGGCAAGTGTTGACATGCGTAAATTCGCAGGTGGGGCGACTCGAACCGGTCAGCCAAAGGTGTTTCCGGGCCAACTCCCGCCGCGTCCCGGACCACGGCAACCGGACCCCGGGTTGGGCAGCCCCCGCCTTTTCGCTAGGGTCTCGGGCCATGGCTAACACCCAGGGCCCCCAGGGCAACTACGACCCCGCCGGCAGCACCCAGATGTTCCGCGCGTTCGTCGACGAGGCGGCCCCCCAGGGCAGGCAGCAGGAGGCTCCCTCCGGCCCGCGGACCGGCCTGATCGTCGGCATCGTGATCGCGGTGGCGGTCGTCGCGGCCGTCGCCTGGCTCGCGCTCAAGTAGGTCGCGGCGCCGGCCGGACTACTTCCACTGGACCGAGACGTCCCGCGTCTCGATGTGCATGCCCAGTGGCACCTGCCACGCATCCACACACACCGTCCAGCTCCCGTCCTTCCGCGTGCCGGCTCCGATCGGAGCCGGAAGCTCCTCGGTCGACTCGACCGTGGCCCAGTCGATCCCTAGCGCGCCGATGATGTGCGTCCCGAGGGTCACGGTGCCCGAACGCACCGCCGTGCCACCGAAGTTGCGGAAGGCCACGGTCACCTTCTCGCACCACCGCCGGTCCGTGGCCTGCCGGACGGGGTCGCCGGCGCTCAGTTCGGCGGGAGCGGGAGCGGGAGCGGGGGGTGCCGGGGGCGCCGGGGGTGTCGTACGACCACTGCCGCCGGAGGGGGGCGAGGGGGCGGACGGGGCGTGCGAACTGCCGCTGCCCGGAGATGTCCGGCCGCCGGAGTCCGGTGCACCGGAGGATCCGCCGGCCGTGGTCCCGTTCCCAGTCCCAGTCCCGGTCCCGATGCCGGTCCCGGTCCCGGTCCCGCCGGGATCGCCGCCCCCCTGACTCCCCGGCTGCCCTGGCGCGTTGCCCGGACCCGGACCCGGACCCGCTGAGCTCCCCGCGTTGCCCGGTCCGCCCGAGCCGTCGGAACGGGTGTAGCCGCCCGAGTCGCCGGATTCGCCGGCGCCGGCGCCGGCGCCGTCCAGCGGTACCAGCGTGACGTCCTCCGTCGGTGCCGCGGTACCCGGCGTCCGGGGCGAACCGCCGGCCGCTCCCACCGCGACGTATCCGCCGCCCGGGCCGTCGGCCCCGCATGCGGCCAGGATCGTGCCCATGCACACGGCGGCCGCCGAGGCGGCCACAACGGCGCCTCGACGGCCACGAGTTGATGTCACCCATGGCATCGCGCCATGGTGTATGACACCCCGTCAAATAGGAAGCCTCCCGAAGAGGTTCAGTCCGAGATGAGGCCCTCCCGCAGCTGGGCCAGGGTGCGGGTCAGCAGCCGGGAGACGTGCATCTGCGAGATGCCGACCTCCTCGCCGATCTGCGACTGGGTCATGTTGGCGAAGAAGCGGAGCATGATGATGCGCCGCTCACGGGGCGGGAGCTTGGCGAGCAGCGGCTTGAGCGACTCGCGGTACTCCACGCCCTCCAGTGCCGTGTCCTCGTAGCCGAGGCGGTCGGCCAGGGAGCCCTCGCCGCCGTCGTCCTCGGGGGCCGGGGAGTCGAGGGAGGAGGCGGTGTACGCGTTGCCGACCGCGAGGCCGTCGACCACGTCCTCCTCCGACACACCCAGCACGGCGGCGAGTTCGGCAACCGTGGGCGACCGGTCCAGCTTCTGCGACAGCTCGTCGCTGGCCTTCGTCAGCGCCAGGCGCAGCTCCTGCAGGCGCCTGGGCACCCGCACCGACCACGACGTGTCGCGGAAGAAGCGCTTGATCTCGCCGACGACCGTGGGCATCGCGAAGGTCGGGAACTCCACGCCCCGCTCGCAGTCGAAGCGGTCGATCGCCTTGATCAGGCCGATGGTGCCGACCTGGACGATGTCCTCCATCGGCTCGTTGCGGGAGCGGAAGCGGGCGGCCGCGTAGCGGACCAGGGGGAGGTTGAGCTCGATCAGGGTGTCCCGGACGTAGCCACGTTCGGGGCTTTCCTCGCCGAGTGCGGCGAGCCGCAGGAACAGGGAGCGGGACAGGGTGCGGGTGTCGATGACCTCCGAGGCCGGCAGGGCTGGGGCAGGCGCGGCCGGGAGAGCCGGGGCCTCAGCGGCCGCGAGGGCCGCAACGTCGTCGAGCACGTCGAGCGCGTCGAGCGCCTCGAGCTCCTTGGCAGGGGTCTCGCTCTTGGTGAGCGTCAGCACCTCGGAGCTGCCCTGATCTGCGGACATGCCACCCCCTCTGGGTCGCGGGACGGTCGCGGCCGATGCTCTCCGGCGAGGAGAGTTCAGCCTTCACCTGAATACCGGAGCCGAAGCCGCGGCAAACGCGCTTCCGGAAGAATGTCACATGTCGGCAACACGCTGTAGTGACATGTCGACATGCAGGACACGAATCCGCCCTGGAAAGAAGGGGTCTGACGGCTTTTCATCCTGGAGGTGTCGGCATCCTCCCTGGTGAGCGATTCGCTCGTGACGGTTACGCCTCGATCCTGTTTGCGGATCGCAGCCGCTGAAAGCTACGTGCGAGTAGCCGGGAGACATGCATCTGCGAGACGCCGAGTTCCGCACTGATCTGCGACTGGGTGAGATTGCTGTAGTAGCGCAGCAGCAGGATTCTCTGTTCCCGCTCCGGCAGTTGGACGAGGAGGTGGCGGACCAGGTCGCGGTGCTCGACTCCGTCGAGGGCCGGGTCCTCGTAGCCGAGCCGGTCGAGGAGGCCGGGCAGGCCGTCGCCCTCCTGGGCCGCCTCCAGCGAGGTCGCGTGGTACGACCGCCCCGCCTCGATGCAGGACAGCACCTCGTCCTCGGTGATGCGCAGCCGCTCGGCGATCTCGGCGGTCGTGGGGGAGCGTCCGAAGGCGGTCGTCAGGTCCTCGGTGGCGCCGTTGACCTGCACCCACAGCTCGTGCAGCCGGCGCGGGACGTGGACGGTGCGGACGTTGTCGCGGAAGTAGCGCTTGATCTCCCCGACGACCGTGGGCATCGCGAAGGTCGGGAACTGCACGCCCCGGTCGGGGTCGAAGCGGTCGATGGCGTTGATCAGCCCGATGGTGCCGACCTGGACGACGTCCTCCATCGGCTCGTTGCGGGAGCGGAAGCGGGCGGCCGCGTAGCGCACGAGCGGGAGGTTGGCCTCGATGAGCGCCCCGCGTACGCGGGAGTGCTCGGGCGTGCCCGGTTCGAGCTCCTTCAGCTGGGCGAAGAGCACCTGTGTGAGGGCCCGGGTGTCGGCGCCGCGCCGCTTCTCCGGAGCCGGGGGCTGAACGGGTTGAGCCTCTTCCTGGGGCGGCGCAGTACTGGCCGACACGGTCAACGCCACCTCTTCATCGATCAACTCATCCGTCAAAAGCGGTCATAGCATCACAAGACAGGTGCATCGTGTTCAAGCACCGCATATGCACGTGTTGAGGTATGAAACTGACCATAAAATGCCAAAAGGCCCCACACCCTGGCGGTGCGGGGCCCGGCGTACGGCCGTACGGCGGAAGGGATCAGAACTCGTAGTCGGCGATCACCCAGGTGGCGAACTCCCGCCACAGTGCGACGCCCGCCTGGTGGGCCGGGTGCTCCAGGTAGCGCTTCAGGGCGTCGGCGTCCTCGACCGCGGAGTTGATCGCGAAGTCGTGGGCGATGGGCCGCTCGCTGATGTTCCAGCCGCACTCCCAGAAGCTCAGCTCGTCGATCCGGCCGCCCAGGGCGCGGAAGGCCCGGACGCCCTCCACGACCCGCGGATCGTCGCGCTCGACACCCTCGTTGAGCTTGAAGAGGACCAGGTGGCGGATCATCATTTTCCTCCGTTGGCGACCCATGTCATGAAGTCGCCGATGGCCTTTGCGGCGTCCGATATGCCCTCGAACCCTATCTGGACGTAGGCGGCCGCCTTGGCCGGGTCCGTGATGATCACATACAGCACGAAGACCACGAGCGCGTAGACGGCGATCTTCTTGGCGTTCACCGCCATCGCGGTCTCCTCCTGTCACTGATTGCTGCGTCGCTGACTGCCCTGTCGTCGACCGCCTGGCGCGGGTACTCCGAGCCGAGCGCTGTCGATGATCGCACGAAGGGCCGATCACACGAAGGGCCCCGTCCGTCGGACGGGGCCCTTCTTCAGCGGTAGCGGAGGGATTTGAACCCTCGGTGACTTGCGCCACACTCGCTTTCGAGGCGAGCTCCTTCGGCCGCTCGGACACGCTACCGAGGGAGACCTTACAGCACGTGGGCCGAGGTCCGAAATCCGTTTCCGTGGCCTCGGCGGCGGCGTGGCCGGCCGGGTCAGCGGGTGCGGAAGAAGTCGGTGAGCAGCGCGGCGCACTCGCCGGCGAGCACGCCCTCGATCACCTCGGGCCGGTGGTTGAGCCGCCGGTCCCGTACGACGTCCCACAGCGAGCCGGCGGCGCCCGCCTTCTCGTCCCGGGCGCCGTAGACCACCCGGTCCAGGCGGGAGAGGACGGCGGCGCCCGCGCACATCGTGCACGGCTCCAGCGTGACGACCAGCGTGCAGCCGGACAGCCGCCACTGGCCGACCTCGGCCGCGGCCCGCCGGATCGCGAGCACCTCCGCGTGCGCGGTGGGGTCTCCGGCGGCCTCGCGCTCGTTGTGCCCGGCTCCGAGCACGGTCGTACCGTCGCCGGCCAGCACGACGGCGCCGACGGGCACGTCCCCGCCCCGCACGGCCTGCCCGGCCTCGTCCAGCGCGAGCCGCATCGCGGCCCGCCACCGGTCTCGCACCGGGTCCGGGGACGGGGTCGGTGGCGGGCCCGGGGGGTCGGCCGGGTCCGGCGATCGGGCCGGAACCGGCGGCGGTTCGGGCGCGCCGGGTCTGCCGGGGCTGCCTGGTGTGCCGGGCGTGTCGGGCGGGGTCAGCGGACGGTCTCCAGCACCTCCGAGGCGCCCAGGGCCTCGGCGATCGCGCTCAGCGCGTCCTCCGCGTCCAGGGCGCGCAGCTCCTTGGCGCTGACGCCCAGGTCGTCGAGGATCTCGCCGTCGCCCAGGGGGCCGTGTGTGATGGTCTCGGCGGAAGGTGACTCCTCCTCGTCGTCCCCGGCGGACGCGGGTTCGCCGTCCTCCGTGCCGTCGAGGTCGAGGGAGTCCAGGTCGGGGCCGTCGTCCCCGGGCTCCCGGCCGAGCAGTTCGTCGGTGAGCAGGATCTCGCCGTACGAACTGCGGGCAGCGGCGGCGGCGTCCGAGACGTAGATGCGAGGGTCGTCCTCGCCGTCCACGCGGACGACGCCGAACCACGCGTCCTCCTGCTCGAGGAGGACGAGCACCGTGTCGTCGTCGGGCGAGGCCTCCCGGGCCAGATCGGCCAGGTCGGACAGCGTCTCCACGTCGTCGAGCTCTGTGTCGCTCGCTTCCCACCCGTCTTCGGTGCGCGCGAGCAGTGCGGCGAAGTACACCGTGACTCTCCCACTGGTCTTAGGCGTGCCGGTTGGGGGTCCCCCCGGCGGAGGTTCTGGGCGGAGAGAGCTGGGCTCCGAGCCCCACCCACTCGGAATCGTGGCAGAAACAAGGCGTTCAGGGGACGTCTTCGGCTCCCTGTGTCCGGCAGTTTTGATCGCACGTCCGTGAAGGACTCACCAGCGCACTCGTTGCCGCCACCTGCGGATCGTACGCGGCTTTGCCCGGCGGCCACGCACCCCCACCTCGACAACGTCCGCTCGGGGGGTCGGTCTTCCCCCGTGGGGCCCTACCAGCGGAAGGTGCGCATGCGCATCGCGTGCCGCAGCCGGGCGGCCTTGGCCCGCCGGGGCTGGACGCGGTCCCGCAGCTCACGGGCCTCGGCGAGTTCGCGCAGGAACCGGGCCCGGCGACGGCGCCGCTCGGTCTCGCCACGGGTCTCGCTCTCGTTCTCCGGTGTGTCCGCCGTGTTCGCGGTCTCCGGCTGCTCGTGCGGCGACGGATCCTCGCGTGGTGCGCGGGATTCCCGGTCAGGCATTGGTTCACCACCCCAGTTCCGTCCCTCCCACTTTCCCTCGGACGGCGGGTTTGATGCCAGATCAGTGCGGGGTGCGGGGGCCGGCGGCGGTGCCGCGGGAAAGGCGGTGGGAGGTGGGCGGGCGGACTCGGGGCCCGGTTACTGTTGGCACATGCGTCTCCATGTCGTCGACCACCCCCTGGTCGCCCACAAGCTCACCACGCTGCGCGACCGGCGCACCGACTCCGCGACCTTCCGTCGGCTCGCCGACGAGCTGGTCACGCTGCTCGCCTACGAGGCGACGCGGGACGTGCGCACGGAACAGGTCGACATCACCACGCCGGTCGCGCAGACCACCGGCGTCAAGCTCTCCCACCCGCGCCCGCTGGTGGTGCCGATCCTGCGGGCCGGGCTCGGCATGCTGGACGGCATGGTCCGGCTGCTGCCGACCGCCGAGGTGGGCTTCCTGGGCATGATCCGCAACGAGGAGACGCTGCAGGCCTCGACCTACGCCACCCGAATGCCGGAGGACCTCTCCGGCCGTCAGGTGTACGTCCTCGACCCGATGCTCGCCACCGGCGGCACGCTGGTCGCGGCGATCCAGGAGCTGATCCGGCGCGGCGCCGACGACGTGACCGCGGTCGTGCTGCTGGCCGCCCCCGAGGGCGTCGAGGTCATGGAGCGCCATCTGGCCGGTACCCCGGTGACGGTCGTGACGGCATCGGTCGACGAGCGCCTCAACGAGCACGGCTACATCGTCCCGGGCCTCGGAGACGCGGGCGACCGGATGTACGGGGCCGCCGAGTAGGCGAAGTGACGGAGGCGCCCGGCCGCCCCTCTGCGGGGGCTGAGCGCCTTCCTTGCGTTCGGCAGGTCCTCAGCAGGTCCTCAGCGGTCCCCAGCAGGCCCTCAGCAGGTCCTCAGCGGTCCCCAGCAGGCCCTCGGTGGGGCTTCAACGGCCCGAGGTGGGGCTTCGGCCCCCTCAGCACCGCTTCTTGATCGTCGTGGCGCTCGGCCGCGGGGCACTCAGGGCCGTCAGGGCGTCGTTGGCGGCCGCCTGCTGGTTCAGTCCCTTGAAACCGGTGCCGATGATCAGATCCACGTCCGTGCCCCTGCGGGTGTCCGTACGGAGATCGGCCCCCGTGAGCTGGGTGGCGAGGACGGGCAGCGAGGTGTTCAGCGACGAGGCGGGGCCGAGCAGCACCCCGGAGCCCTTGACCTTCTTGTCGAACGCCTTGGTCGCGTTGCCCACCTGGCCGATGTGGAAGCCGCGTTTCTTCAGCTCGTCCGCGGTCTGCTGGGCCAGCCCCTTGCGGGTCGTGGCGTTCAGGACGTTCACGGTGACCTGCCCCGGCTTGGGCAGCGTCCGCGCCAGGCTCGTCGCCGAGGGGCTCGGCGCGGACGCGAGGCCCGCCGCCTTGGAGGTGCAGTCGCCCTTGGTGCCGGCCGCCACGGCCTTCTTGCCGCCGCCGGTGAAGACGTCGATGAGCTGCAGCGTCCCCCAGCCGATCACACCGAGCACGGCGACGGACGCGACGGTCAGGAACACGAGCCTGCCGCGTCGCCGTGGCCTGCGCATCCGCGGGTACTTGTGCCCCGTGATCTTGTACTGCCCGCCCATGCCGGGGGGAGTCAGCATGCTCATGGGCGCAGCGTAGTGCGACCGAGCGGTGTTTCCTACTAGATGATCATCGGAGACCGCTCAGCAGAACCCGAAAGGTCCAAGCCGTTGCCGAACAGCGGCGTCCCGCGGCGCTCAGTCCAGCTCGAGCACGCGGGCGTGCAGGACCTGGCGCTGCTGGAGCGCCGCCCGTACCGCGCGGTGCAGGCCGTCCTCCAGGTACAGATCGCCCTGCCACTTCACGACATGCGCGAAGAGGTCGCCGTAGAAGGTCGAGTCCTCCGCGAGCAGGGTCTCCAGGTCGAGCTGCTGCTTGGTGGTCACGAGCTGATCGAGGCGGACCGGGCGCGGCGCGACGTCCGCCCACTGCCGGGTGCTTTCCCGGCCGTGGTCGGGGTACGGCCGGCCGTTTCCGATGCGCTTGAAGATCACACGGAAAGCCTACCGGTCAGGACCTTCCGGGCGCAGCCTCGCCGCCGGAGTACGACGTTGGAAATGCAGCAGCAAACCAGGGCGAATCGGGAAGAGGTGCTGAACAGGGGCTGGATGAGCGACGGTGAATCCACCCCGAGGAGGCCTCGCCGGCCCCGGCGCCTTGTGCACAGGCTGTGGGCCGCGACTCGGCGTACGGAGACCCCGGACCGTGAGCAGCGGTGTGTCCGGGGTCCCCCGGCCCGCTCCGTGGGCACCCGGATCCGCTTCCTTCGGGGTTCGGCTGCCGTCCCTCCGGTTCAGCCGCGTTCGGGCTCTCCGGGTGCGGACGGCCGGGGTTCACCGGGCTCGGGGCGGCGGGCTTCCCACGGGCGGGTTTCGGGCGTGCTGCGGCGGACGGCCTCGGCGCGCAGGAGAGTGCGCAGGACCGCGTACGGGTCGCTGGGCATGGCTGTGGTTCCTTGGATCGTGCCGACGAGTGGACCGGGGCGGGCCGCTTTCCGTCAGCAGCGCAGGACCATGGAGCGCAGGGTGTGCCGACCGTGTGGGGCGCACTGCGCCGGGGCGGCGGCCTGCCGGCCCGCCGGCGCGGGCGCCGGGTCGGACAGCGGCGCGGGCCGCGGCGGCACGACGGCACGCCGGCCGTCCCGGGCCGGGGGCCGCAGCCCCGCGTCGAGGACGTCCTGTTCGGCGGAGGTCCCGCCCGCCTGGCCGGCCATCACGGTGACGGGCGCCGCGTGTGCCTCGGCGTGCACGCCCGGGACCAGCAGCGCGAGCGGCAGCACGAACAGCGGCACGAGCACCCGCAGGCAGGCACTCCGGCGCGCGGCGCGGCGGGCGTGCGATGCGGTGCTCATGGGGGGTCACCTCCCCGTGCCAGGGCGGCCGTTCATCGCGTCGGCCGTGAGAACCGCCCGCACGGCGTACCGGATGGGCGCCGGGTTGACGCTGCGCGGGGGCGGGAGCGTGGGCGGGTGCCGTTCACGGCTCACAGCGTGCGCGGGACCCGCGCGGCGTGGCTGCGGACGCGGAAGGCCGTGACGATCTCGACGACGCCGACCACGACGAGCCAGCAGCCGGCGAGCACGGTGAGCACGGCCACCGACTCCAGCGGTGCGTCGATCAGGACGATGCCCGCGGCGAAGGTGAGGACCCCGAGGAAGATCTGCCAGCCCCGGGCGGGTGCCGTCCGGTCGTGCACGGCGGCGATCGTCAGCGTGATCCCACGGATGAGCCAGCCCACGCCGATCCACAGGGCCAGCAGCAGGATCGACTGCATGGCGCCGCGGAAGCAGAACAGACCCAGCAGGATGAAGAGGATGCCGCTGGCGAAGGCGAGCACCCGCAGCGAGGTCGCCCGGTGGGTGCCGAAGGCGGAGACCAGTTGCAGCACTCCGGCCACGAGGAGATAGAGGCCGAACAGGACGCCCGCCACGACCAGCGAGGGACCGGGCCAGACCAGCACCACGATGCCCAGCACCAGGGAGACGGCGCCGGTGACCAGGACGGCCTGCCAGGCGGCACGGGAGAGAAGGTGCAGGGGACCCTCCAGCGTTCGCTCGTCGTGCGGTGGCGGGGCGTGCGGGTGGGGGTCCCGTGCGGCGTGGACGCGGCGGTCGTCGTACTCCGGGCCCCATGGGCCGCCGCTGGGTGGCTCGCTCATGGTCCATGCTTGGACCGGCCCCCGGCGTGCCGCCACCGGAGACGCGCCACTCGGCTGACGGCCGGGTCGGGGACGGCCGGGTCGCGCCACCAGGGTCCTGACGCCCGGGTCCTGACGCCCGGGTCGGGACGGCCGCGGCCGTCCCGTCACTTCCCGGATGGCTTCGCCGCCTTCGCCGCCTTGGCCGCCGCCTTCACCTCCTGTTTGTGTGCCCGCACCTTGGCCAGCGACTCGGGTCCGGTGATGTCGGCGACGGAACGGAAGGACTCCGGCTCGCCGTACGGTCCCGCCGCCTCCCGCCAGCCCTCGGGGCGTACGCCGAGCTGCTTGCCGAGCAGCGCGAGGAAGATCTGCGCCTTCTGCTTGCCGAACCCGGGCAGTTCCTCCAGCCGGCGCAGTAGTTCCCGGCCGCTGTCGACGTCCCGCCAGAGGGCCTCGGGGTCGCCGTGGTAGTGCTCGACGAGGTAGTGGCACAGCTCCTGGATCCGCTTGGCCATGGACCCCGGGTAGCGGTGCACGGCCGGTTTGTCCGACAGGAGCCGGACGAAGGTCTCCGGGTCGAACGCCACGATCTCGTGGGCGTCCAGGTCGTCGGTGCCCATGCGCCGGGCGATCGTCGCCGGCCCCTTGAACGCCCATTCCATCGGAATCTGCTGGTCCAGCAGCATCCCGATCAGCGCGGCGAGCGGACTGCGGCCGAGGAGAGCGTCGGCGTCGGGGTCCTGGGCGAGGTGAAGTGTGACGTCCATGTCCCCGATGATCGCCCGTCGGGCGGCAGGACGCAGCCGGGCGGCCCCGCGAGCCCCGGCATACGATGCATGCGAGGAGATTGAATTAGGTTAGCCTAACCTTATCTGGAGGATGGGCTGAAGTGAGGGGAGGGACTCGTGACCGCCGATATCTACCGCGACGCCTGGGGCATCCCGCACCTGCGGGCCGGCGGCGTCCTCGGGCTCGCCCGCGTCCAGGGCCGCGTCACGGCGCTGGACCGGGCCTGGCAGCTGGAGGTCGAACGGCACCGCGCGCAGGGCACCTCGGCCTCCTTCCTCGGCCCATCCGCCCTCGCCTGGGACGTCCTCGCCCGCCGCGCCCGCCTCGACGACACCGCCAGAGGCTGCTTCACCGCCCTGGAGACACAGGACCCGGAGACGGCGGACTGGGTCCGGGCGTACACCGAGGGGGTCAACGAGGGTCTCGCGGAGGGCGCCCGCCGCACCCCCGAGTTCGCCAGGACCGGCCTCGTCCCCGGCCGCTGGGAGCCATGGCACCCGCTCGGTGTCTGGCTCGGCACGCACATCCTCTTCGCCGGCTTCCCCGCCAAGCTGTGGCGCGAGCAGGTCGTACGCCATCTCGGCCCCGGGGCCGTCGCCCTGTTCGCCACCGACGGCCCCGGCACCTCGGGCAGCAACGGCTGGCTGGTGACCGGCGACCGCACGGTCACCGGGCAGGCGCTGATCGCCGGCGACCCGCACCGCTTCGTCGAGGACCCCGGCGTCTATCAGCAGATCCGGCTGGCCTGCCCGGAGTTCGACGTCGTCGGCCTCGCCGTGCCCGGTGTCCCCGGCATCGCCCACTTCGGTCACACCGGCACGGTCGCCTGGGCCATCACCAACGCCATGGCCGACTACCAGGACCTCTACCGCGAGCGGCTGCGCCGGACCGGCGCGGGGGTCGAGGCGCTCGGTCCCGACGGCGCCTGGCACCGCGCCGCCCGGCACACGGAGATCGTCGAGGTGGCGGGCGAGGAGCCGGTCGAGGTCGAGATCGTCGAGACCGACCGGGGGCCGGTGATCGCCGGCGGCCCGGACGGGCTGGAAGGGACCGGCGGTGCGGACGAGTTCGGCGGGCTCGGCTCGCCGAGCGGGAGCGGGAGCCGGAGCCAGAACCGGAGCCAGAACCGGAACCGGAGCCAGAACCGGAACCGGAGCCGGAACCGGAGCCGGAGCCGGAGCCGGAGCCGGAACCGGAGTCGGGGCGGGAGCGGGCCAGGGCTCGGTTTCGAGGGCGGGCCCGGCTCGCTGAGCGGAGGCGGGCGGGGCGGGGGCGCCTGGCCGACCGCGGGCGAATCCGGCGCTCATGCGTTCCCCGATGCTCCCGGACCCGAGGTCCCCGTCGCGCTCAGCCTCCGCTACCCGCCCCGCGTGACCGGCGACCTCGGCTTCGGCGCCCTGCTGCCGCTGCTGCGCGCCCGTCGCGCAGATGACGTGGACCGCGCCTTCGACGCCTGGGCCGAGCCGGTCAACGTCGTCCTGGCCGCCGACACCGACGGCGGTGTACTGCACCGGGTCGCGGGCCGGGTGCCGCTGCGCGCCGAGGGCAACCGCGTGCGCCTGGTTCCCGCCTGGGAACCCGGCCACGCCTGGCAGGGCTGGCACGAGCCGCCACGCGCCGGACTCACCGACGGCGTCGCCGTGATGGCCAACCAGCGCGGCCCCGCCACCCCGCTCGGCGTCGAGTTCGCCCCGCCGCACCGCGCCGACCGCATCCACGCGCTCCTCGGCGAGCGCGCCGAGTGGTCCGCCGCTGACATGCCCGCGATCCACACGGACACCCATCTCGCCTCCGCCGCACCGCTGCTCGACCACCTGGCGGCCCTGGACGACGGCCTGACCCCCGAAGCCGCCGGCCTCAGGGAACGCCTCCTGCGCTGGAACCGCCGTATGGACGCGGACAGCGTGGACGCGGGGGCGTTCGCTGCGGTACGCACGGCCGTCGTACGCCGGCTCGCCGCCCACCCGGTGTTCGCCCCGCTCGCCGAACCGCCCGCCTACCCGGAGGTCTTCCTCCCCTGGCTCGCCCTCCTCCCGCGCGTCGGTTACGCCCTCGGGAACCTGCTGGGCGCCGAGGCGCTGTACGGCATCGACCGCCCGGCGATCGTGCGGGCGGCCGTCGAGGAGGTGGCGGCCACCCGGTCGGCCGTGACCTGGGGCGACCGGCACCGCCTCGCGCCATGGCGGGCGCTGAGCGGGACGCCGTACGAGCAACCCGGGCCGCCGGATGCGCCGAGCCCGCCGGATGCGCCGGGCCCGCCCGATGAACCGGATGAACCGGGCCCGCCCGGCGAACCGGGCCTGGCCGGCGATCACGACTGCGTGCTGTGCACCTCGGCGGTGCCGGGGCTGACCGACCTCGCCGCGCGCGGCCCGGTGGCCCGTTACGTGTGGGACCTGGCTCGCCGTGAGGACAGCCGCTGGGTGGTGCCGTTCGGCGCCGACGGCGTCCCCGGCGCGCCCCACCACCGCGACCAGCTTCCCCTGTGGACCGCGGGAGACCTCGTCCCGGTCGTCACCGACTGGGCCCGTCTGGAGAAGGAGACCGGCGACTGATGCCCGAGCCGTACGAGTCCGGCCGCGAGCGCACCCGCGAATCCGGCCGCGAGTCTGCCCACGAGCCTGCCCGCGAGCCCGTGCACGAGCAGGTCGTCGACGGCTTCGGCACCGTCCGCGTCCTGCCCCTGGACCCGTACGCCGACGCCGGGACGGTCCACCGCTGGGTGAGCGAGGAACGCGCCGTCTTCTGGGGCATGCGGGGCCTGACGCAGGAACAGGTGGCCGAGGTGTACGCCCACATGGCGGGCCTCGACACCCACCACGCCTTCCTCGTGGAGAAGGACGGCACACCGGCCGCCCTGCTGCAGACGTACGAACCGCGGGCCGACCGCGTGAGCGAGTGCTACGAGGTCCGCTCCGGTGACATCGGCATCCACCTGCTGCTGGCACCGGCCGGCCCGGCCGGCGACCGGCGGGGCTGGACGTCCGCGCTGCTGGGCGTCCTGCTGTCGTACACACTGCTGGGCCTGGACCGTCGCCGGGTCGTGGTGGACCCGGACGTCCGCAACGGCAAGGCGGTCGCCCGCTTCCTCCGGCAGGGTTTCGAACGGGGGCCGGCCGTCCTCCTCCCGGCAGTCGACCTGCCCGACGTCCTGCTGCCCGAGAAGCGTGCCCAGCTGGCCTTCCTGGCCCGGGAGACGGCCTTCCCGGCCGACTGCTGAACCGGGCGCACCCTCCCCCCGTGCTGCGGTGCTGCCGTGCCGCGGCAGTCACATCCCCATCACCCCGTGTCCGTCCACCCCCGCGGTGAGTGATGCACCGCCCGCGTGCGTACCTTTCCAGAGGCCGGCAAGTCCCAAGACGGAGAAGTGACGTGACCCTACGGCGGTGCGAAGGGCATGGGTGTGACGGCGGTGCGCGCGGCGGGCGCTCCGGCGAACCGCGCGGGCGGCGACTGCTCCGGTGGCCGGCACTGCTCGGCGCCCTGCTGGTCCTGATCCTGCTCGGCGGTGCCGGACCCGCCTCGGCCCATGCCGCGCTGCGCTCCGGCGACCCGGCCGACGGGACCGTGCTCAAGTCCGCGCCCCGCTCCCTCACGCTGACCTTCACCGAGTCCATCGGCCTGCTCGACGGCTCCTTCCGCCTGTTCGACCCCGAGGGCCACCGGGTGCACACCGGCGAGGCGCAGCACGCGCCGGGCCACCCGGACACCGCCCGGGTGGCCTTCCCGGCCGGTCTGGGCGAGGGCACCTTCACCGTGGCGTGGCGGGTGGTGTCGGCGGACAGCCACCCGGTCTCCGGCGCCTTCACCTTCTCGGTCGGCAAACCGTCCGCGACGGCGGCCGCGATCGACACGGGCCGGGCCGAGGACCCCACGACCGGCAGCCTCTACGACCTCGCCCGCTATGCCGCGTACGGCGCCGCGGCCCTGCTCATCGGAACCGCCGCCTTCGCCCTGCTCTGCCGGCCGCCGGACACCGGCCCGCTGCGCCGGCCGCTGGCGGCGGGGTGGTGGGCGCTGCTGGCGGCCACGGTCGTTCTGCTGGTGCTGCGCGCGCCCTACGAGACGGGCACGGGCCCGGCGTCGGCCTTCGGCCCCGGGGCCCTGTCCCGCACCCTGACCGGCCGCTCGGGCCTGGTCCTGCTGGCCCGCCTGGCCCTGCTCGCGCCGACGGCCGTCTTCCTCGTACGGCTCTTCGGGCGCCGGGACGGGGAGGCGGAGCGTGCGCGTGCGGACCGCGGGCCGTCGCGCCCGGCTCTGGTGGCGGGCGCCGCCCTCGCCCTGGCGCTCGCACTGACTTGGGCCGCGTCCGAGCACGCCTCGGCCGGCATCCAGGTTCCGCTGGCGATGACGTCCTCGGTACTGCACCTGCTGGCGATGGCCGTGTGGCTGGGCGGCCTGATGGCCCTTCTGGCCACGCTGCACCGGGCACCGGCGACCGCCACGGGGCGGAACAAGCCGACAGGCGGCACGGGCGGCGCGGGCGGCACGGGCCGCGCGGTTGGCATGGACGGCATGGAGGGCATGGAGGGCACGGAGGGCACGGACGGTGCCCGGGCGCCGTCCGGCGCGGGCGGCGCCCGGCTTCCGGCGGTCACGGCCGATGCCCCCGGGCCCGCGGCGGCCCCCGTCTCCGTGACGGCAGCGGCTCCGGGCTCCGCGACCGCAACAGCCGACGTCTCCCAGCCGCCGGCGACCTCGGCCGGCGCCGGGCCCGGGCTGACGCCGGCCGTCGCCCGTTTCTCACGGATCGCCTTCGCCGCAGTCAGCGTCCTCGTGGTCACCGGTGTCTACCAGTCCTGGCGCGGGCTCGGCTCGTGGGCCGCGCTGGCCGACACGGAGTACGGGCGGCTCCTGCTGGCCAAACTCGCGGCCGTGGCCCTGCTGCTGGCCGTCGCCGGTCGTTCGCGGCGCTGGACGGCCCGGCTGGTGACGGCAGAGGCGGAGGCCGCCGTACGGGGCGGGATGCGGAAGCCGGCGGCGCGGGAAGGGGCCCAGGAGCCGGTCGGAGGGGCGCCCACGCCCACGGCGGAGGAACCCGCCTGGTCGGCGGCGCCGGACGCCCACCGTCGCCGGCTGCGCCGCTCGGTTCTGGCCGAAGTCGCCGTGGGGATCGCGGTACTGGTGGTCACCACGGTGCTGACCGGCACACTGCCGGGTCGTGCCGCCGCCGAGGCGGCCGAGGCGGGGCCCGTGGCCGGCGGGCCGGGCGCCTCCGTCACGGTGATCCCGTTCGACGTCGGCACCACGGGCGGCCGCGGCAAGGTTCAGATCACCCTGGAGCCGGGCCGCGTCGGCCAGAACGCGGTGGAGGCCGTGGTCTTCGGCCCGGACGGCGGTCTGGCCACCGTTCCCGAACTCCGGCTCTCCCTCTCCCTGCCGGCCCAGCGGATCGGCCCGATCGACGCCCGGCTCACCGACAAGGGCGGCTACTGGGGCACCGACTCCCTGAACCTCCCGATCCCCGGCACCTGGACCATGAAGGCGACGGTACGGGTCTCGGAACTGGACCAGGTCAGCGAGTCGAAGACGGTCCGGATCCTGCGCTAGTTGTACTCGGCCGGCAGGAGAAGCGGCCGAGCGGACCGGGCGGCCGAGCGGGCCGGCGGGCTGGTTGAGCGGGCCGGCGGGCTGGTTGAGCGGGCCGGCGGGCTGGTTGAGCGGGCCGGCGGGCTGGTTGAGCGGGCCGGCGGGCTGGTTGAGAGGGCCGGCGGGCTGGTTGAGAGGGCCGGCCGGCTAGTTGAGAGGGCCGGCTGCGTGGCCGAGCGGGCCGCGGCCGTCCAGCAGCGCGCGCATCCGCTCGGCGGCCCGGACCGCCGCGTCACCGCAGCAGTTGTTGAACAGGACGTGGAGCCGCTCCACCCGCCCGGCGAGAGCACGCAGCCGGGGCACCCATTGCGCCAACTCCCCGTCGGCGTAGTCGTACCGGAACCGGTCCTCCTTGCTCCCCGTGCCCCACGCCGTGCTGCGCCCGTGGAAGCGGACGACGGACAGCCGGGGCGAGGTCACCGGAGTGACGGGCGGGATGGAGGAGGGCAGCGTCTGCACCATGTCCACGGCGACGGCGGCGAACCCGAGGCGGCGCAGCAGGGCGGCGGTCGCGTCCGCCTGCTCCTCCCGCCACCACGCGGGATGCCGGAACTCCACGGCGACGGGCCACTTGGCGGTGCGCTCGGCGCACTCCGCGAGGAACGCGCCGGCCCGCGCCCCCGGACGGAACCACGGCGGGAACTGGAACAGCACGCTGCCCAGCCGCCCGCCGCGCCGCAGCGGCCCGATTCCCTCGGTGAAGCGCTCCCACACCGCATCCAGCACCGCGGGCCCCTCGCCGCGCAGCTCCCCGGGCAGCGCACCGCGCCGGGCCGGATGTCCGGTGAGCAGCGAGAAGGCCTTCACGTCGAAGACGAATCCGTCCGGCGTCCGCTCGACCCACAGCCGGCTGTTCCGCTCGCTGGGCAGGGCGTAGTAGCCGGAGTCGACCTCGACGACCGGCAACCGGCCGGCGTAGTACCGCAGTCGCCCCTCCGCGTCCCGTGACCCCACCGGATACCACCCGCTGCGCACCAGCATCGGATCCGTCCACGAACACGCACCGACCAGGATCTCGCCCATGGCGGGCGGTTACCCGGATCGCGGCACCTCGTAGCACGCATACTCCGTAACCTCGCATATTCGGTTGCGTTATGCCGGTATCACGCTGCCGGGCCCCGGAGAGAATAATGTGGAATGTCACTGTCTGGACGTTGATCGTGTGTGCCTCCGGGTGTACCGTCTGGTCAATTTTCGTACCGCCGTACCAGTGCAGGATGTGGCGGGTCGATACCGCGGAATTGCGTCGTCGTCGGCATATGGTAGACGTGCTGCAGCGCAACTCTCGCCCGTTTCAGGTCGTCGACCCGATTCCCGAGGAGCTCTCGGCCCCGGCCGAGTGAGGGGCGCGCTCCGGCCGCCCTGCGCGGCCGCCCATCTCGTCGGCTAGACGGACGAAACATCCGATCGCACATATACGGCTGGTCGGGGAATTCCTTCACCCGTTTGCCGCGCATCCGGGGAAGTTGGGCGGCGTTAGTCGGGATATGACTAAGGCAACCAGGGAAGGGTACGCACGTCTGCTCGGGGATCGAGACCGGGAGGACGCGAGTGCCGGACGCGCGGTGGCGCTGGGCCCCTACACCTACTTTCCCGCCCCGGTGCACTCGCCGGTCAGCATCAGCGGCACCCTGACCAGGGGCGGACTTCCGGTCCCGCTGAAGGTGACCGAGCCACTGCTGCGGGATTTCCTGGACTCGATGAGCGCGCTGGAGGCCGATCTCGCCCGCCGCTGGGTCCGTGCGGCGGGCCGGCCCGCCTTCTCGGGAGCGGAATAGTCGGGTCGCGGCATGTACGACGAACGTATTGACCGCCGTTCTGGATATTCCACCGACTATTCGGGCGATTATCCGAGTGACTCGAACGAGTACCACGAGGCCGGCACCGGTCGGCACCGTGCCCCGAACCCCTTCTTCTCGGCTCCCCTGGTGCCACCCGACTCGGCCTGGGACCCCGCCGAGGAATTGGCCTTCATGCTTCAGGACGCGATGGAGGAGGCTCAGCGGCCGCATATCCCGATGGTCCGCGAAGAGCCTTCGGCCGCCGCGTCCGACCCCGGTTCCACCCTGGAGAACCTGCAGGAGATCACGGCGGAACTCCCGCCCATCAGAGAGGTCTCCCGCGGCCATCGAAAGGTCCGGGAACGCAGACCCCTGTCCGGTATCCGCACCGCCAGCCATCTCATTGCCGCGCTGGCCGCGGTGATCGCCTCCACGGTGAGTTTCTTCGGCGGAATGGTTGCCTACGATCCCCTCCGCATCGTGGCCGTCGCGCGTATGGAGAACGGCGTCGCGTCCTGGTGGCCCCTGCTGGTCTACGGCCCCTGGCTGGTCGCCTCGCTGTCCGTGCTGCGGGCCGCCCTGCACCAGCGCCGCGCCGTCCACTCCTGGTGCGTGGTGCTGCTCTTCTCGTCCATCGCGATGCTGCTGTGCGTCGTCCAGGCGCCCAAGACCATCGTCGACGCCTCGGCGGCCGCCCTGCCGGGCCTGGCTTCCCTGGCCTGCTTCCAGCAGGTCGTACGCCAGATCACCCTCACCCGACCACCGCGCCGGACGTCTCCGCGGCACCGCCTGGGCCGGGTCGCGCCACCGGACGCCCTCACGGACGACACGGCACCGTCCTCTCCCCCGTCTTCCGTACGCCGTCCGGCTTCGTCTGCTCCGTCGCCGTCTTCGTCGTCGCGCTTCTCCTCGCGCCCGTCGTTTTCGTCGTCGCACTCCTCCACGCGCCCGTCGTCGTCCCGGTGATCCTCCGGGGGCCGGTCAGGCGGCGGTGGCGGGGCGCGGGGCGCCGTGGAAGACCTGGCTGGTGTGCCAGGAGCGGTGGTCGGCGGCGACCGGACGGGTGCCCGGCCGGGGGCCGGTGAGCGGCCGGCCGGCGAGGGCGAGGACGTGGTCGCGGGCGGCGGGACTGCTGCCGGCGAAGCGCTGCGACACGAGGACGCGGTGACCGTCGCCGACGCCCAGGACGCCCTTGACGAAGAGCCTGTGGTGCAACGAGCACAGGCACATCCCGTTGTCGACGGCGTCCGGGCCGCCGAACGCCCACCACCGCACATGGGCGGCCTCCAGCCCGACGGGCACCGCGCCGATCCGGCCGTCGTAGCCGCAGAAGGCGCACCGGTACTCGTAGGCGGTCAGCACCAGTTCCCGCATCCGCGGGTCCCGCTCCTGCTCCACTGCCTGAGCCCCGCCGCCCGTTCGAGCCAGTCCATGACCGGGGATCGTAGTGCCGCCGCCGGGCCCACCGGGGCGCGCCGGCGCACGGCGATGGCCGATCTGCGCCGGTGGACGTCCTGGATGTGCTGGAACCGGCCCCTTATCGGCCAGACGGAACGTGACCGGTTGTCGCCGGATGCCACTGCCTGGCCGCCGGGCAATTGCCTGGTGGGCAGGCCAGGTGTTGGTAAGCGACAGAGCGTGTCCAGGCTTGAGCGGTATCTCTCCGTAGTGTGTGCGGGTGACGCAACTGCCGTTCCATAACGTGCAGTTGAGACAGATCGCAAGATGCCGTGTTTCGGCCAACATCGGAAGGCGATCTTGGCTGAGATGGATCGATAAGTAGACACTGTTGCGGGCGGACAGCCCGGGCGAGAACCACTGCCGACGAACGACCTCCGGATCCGGCCGGACTCGGAGGCAGCGTGCAGGAGGGGTTGTGGAACGCTATTTCACCAGTGGATGGCACGAGGACCTGCGGGGTCGCGTGCGCGAGTTCGCCGAGCGGGAGGTGCGTCCGCGGATAGCGGAGATGGAGACTTCGCGAACCGTGGCGCACGAGTTGTCCGGGCTCATCGCCCGGCAGGGCTGGATCGGTGTGACCATCGGCAAGGAGTACGGCGGGATGGGGGCCGGGCACCGGGCCAAGACCATCACCATCGAGGAACTGGCCCGCGTGAGCGGGGCCATGGGGGCCATGGTGCAGGCCTCCCAGCTCGGAGTCGCCAAGATCATCCACTTCGGCAGCCCGCTGCAGAAGAGAACGTGGCTGCCGCGGATCGCCGCGGGCGAGTGCCTGCCGACGATCGCCGTCACCGAGCCGGAGTCGGGCGGTCATGTCCTGGGCATGGGCAGCACCGCCGTCCGCGACGGCGAAGACTACGTCCTCAACGGCCGCAAGGTCTTCGTCGGCAACAGCCACGTCGGCGACCTGCACGGGGTGGTCGTGCGCACCGGTGAGGGGTCCAGGGGACTGTCCGCCTTCCTCGTCGAGTCCGACCGCCCCGGCTTCTCGCTCGGCGAGCTGCGCCCCGCCATGGGGCTGCACGGCTTCAGTTTCGGCGAGCTGATCTTCGACAACTGCCGGGTGCCGGCGGCGAACCGGCTCGGCGAGGAGGGCCAGGGCCTGGCCGTCGCCTACTCGTCGAGCGTGCTCTACGGCCGGCCCAACCTGACCGCCGTCTCGCTCGGCATCCACCAGGCCGTCTTCGAGGAGACCACCGCCCTGTGCATCGAGCGCGAGCGGTACGGCGCACCGCTGGGCGAGCTCAACAGCATCAAGCTCAAGCTGGGCAGGATGAAGTCACGGCTGATGACGGCCCGGCTGGCCGCCTACCACGCCGTGCACCTGCTCGACCAGGGGCTGCCGTGCGACGCCGAGTTGATGAACGCCAAGTTGCTCAACCACGAGTCCGCCGTCGACTCGGCGCGCGACGCCATGGAGATCCACGCCGCGAGCGGCCTGTTCACCGACCGCCCGGTCGAGCGCTATCTGCGCGACGCCCACCACGTCTACGCGCCCGCCGGCACCTCCGACATCCAGCTGCTGCGACTGGGCGAGGTCGCCCTCGGCACGGCCAGGGGCCAGTGGTCCGAGCGGCTGTCCGGCCTGGTCCGGACCGTTTGGCCGCAGGCCCGGGAGGAGCAGCTGGAGACGGTCGGCCGCGCCGGCTGAACGACAGGGAGCCACGGACACAACGCCGTGCCCGCGGCTCCCGCATCTGGTCCACGCTCCTCGCCCGGCACGGGGCGAGCCGCCCGGGTCCGCTCAGAACCCGCCCCGGTCCTCCAGCTCACGAATCCGGTCGACCAGTTGCTGCGCCAGCGACTTGATGGTCGCCAGGCCCTCCCGCCCCCACGGATGGGTGTCCGTGTCCACGACACAGATCGTGCCCAGGGCCGTTCCCGTCTTCCAGTCGATCAGTGGCGCGCCCATGTACGAGCGGATGCCGATCTCGTCCACGACCCGGTTCCCGGCGAACCGCGGGTAGTCGCAGACGTCCTCCAGCACCAGCGCCTTCTTGCGCACGACGACATGCGGGCAGTAGCCCTGGTCGCGCGTCATGGTCCGGCCGACCTGGTTCTGCTGCTGCGGCGCCGCGTCCAGCTGCACCCCCGGCCGTCCGGCCGCGTAGAGGCCGGCGAAGTACTGGCGGTTCTCGTCGATGAAGTTGACCATCGAGAACGGCGCGCCGGTGACGTGCGCCAGGTTGCGCGCGAACTCGTCGAACTCCGGGACGGGCGCGTCCCCGATGCCGAGTTCGCGCAGTCTGGCCACCCGGGCGGGTGCGTCCCGGTCCTCGGGGGTCAGCAGCAGGTGGCTGGTCGGGTCGTACTGGTGGTCGTAGGGAACCGGGGCTGACATGCAGGCTCCATTCGGTCGCGCCGAGCCGGCTCAGCGCGACGGGTCGGGCTCCACGGGCGAGGTGCCGGGAGTCGAGGTGAGCAGGTGCTGGACGAGGGCGATCAACACGCCGGTTCCGGAGTTGCACTGCCGCGCGTCGCACATCACGACGGGTACGTCGGGCTTGAGGTCCAGGGCCGTGCGGATCTCTTCGGACTCGTAGTGATAGGCGCCGTCGAACTCGTTGACGGCCACGATGAAGGCGATGCCGCGCCGTTCGAAGAAGTCGACGGCGGCGAAGCAGTGGTCCAGTCTGCGGGTGTCCGCGAGCACCACGGCGCCCAGCGCCCCGTTGGACAGCTCGTCCCACATGAACCAGAACCGCTCCTGCCCGGGCGTGCCGAACAGGTACAGCACGTGGTCCTGGTCCAGCGTGATGCGGCCGAAGTCCATCGCCACGGTCGTCGTCGACTTGTCCTCGATGCCCACCAGGCTGTCCGTGCGGGCGCTGACCTGGGTCAGCAGCTCCTCGGTGCTCAGCGGCTCGATCTCGCTGACCGCTCCGACGAACGTGGTCTTGCCGACCCCGAAGCCCCCGGCGATGAGGATCTTCAGGGCGGTGGGGAAGGGGTCAGAGCCGCTTGCGAAGGCCACGCAGCACCGCCTCCAGGAGGTTTCGGTCGGTCGGGGAGGCCGCCTCGACGGCACGCGGCGCCCGGGTGGTGAGCGCCTTGTGCGTCACGAGGTCGGAGAGCAGAACTTTGGTGATCACGGCCGGCAACCGCAGATGGGCGGCCACCTCGGCGACCGAGACGGGCGCGTCGCACAGCGCCAGCACCTGGTCGTAGTCGGGGCCGAGATAGGTCTGCGGCCGGTTGCCGGTGGCCATCACCAGGGTGAGGAGGTCGAAGTGGGCCGAGGGCCGGGTGCGGCCGTTGCTGACGGCGTAGGGCCGTACTAATCGCCCGGCCTCGTCATCGAGCCACGACCCGTCCTCCGCGTCCGTCATCCTCAGCGCCTCGGGTCCATCGACGCACCGGCCGGCTGCTGCCGGGCCGGGGTGGCGAGGTACGGGCGGACACTCCTGACCAGCATGGCCATCTCGTAGCCGAGCACGGCCGCGTCGGCCTCCCGGTCGGCCAGTACGGCCAGGCAGGCGCCGGAGCCGGCCGCGCACACGAACAGCAGCGCGGTGTCCAGCTCGACCACCACCTGCCGTACGTCGGACCCCTGCGCGAACTGCATGCCCGCGCTGCGGGCGAGCGAGTGGAGTCCGGACGCGAGGGCGGCCAGGTGTTCTGCTTCGGTTGCCGTCTCGAGCCCGTCGAAGGCCTTCGCGAGTCCGTCGGAAGACAGCAGCAGCGCGCTGCGGGTGTGGGGGACCCTCTGGACGAGTCCGGCCAGGAGCCAGTCCAGGTTCTTGGGCTGGCCGGCATGCATGTCGCTCACGGTGGCGTTCTTCTCCTTGTTACGAATACGGGCCTGAGGTCAGCGAGTGCTGTCGGTGGGGGGACCGTCGGGTTCGGTGTCGGCGAGGCCGACACCGCGGCGGAAGCTGGCCATCAGTCCCGGGTCGTGCTCGACCTCCCGGTCCTCGGCCTGGCGCGGGACGGGACCGTTGCGGAGCTCCGGCACCAGGTGCTCCTGGGCGCGCCGCTGCGGCAGCCGGGGCCGCTCGTCCCGGGAGCCGCTGTCGAGGTGGGACCCCTGGGCGGCGCCGGGCCCGGCGCCGTGGAGAGACCCGTGGGCGGGGCCGTGCGTGGCTCCGTGGGCGGCGCCGTGCGCGGACGCGTGGCCGTGCGGTGCCGTCGCCTCCGCGCCCCGGGCGTGCTGCTGCGCCGGCGCGGACACCGGCGCCGGCGCCGACGTGGACACGGTCCGGGCCGGCGGCAGCGGCTGGCGCGGCGCCGACTGCGTGGTCACGGGCTGGGCCGGGGCCGCTTGGGGGGCCTGGTAGTGCGCCGCGGTGGCCTGGGCGGGACGGGGGGCGCCCGCGGCGGCCTGGGCCGAATGCGCGGGCGCGGGCTGGTAATGGGCCGGGGCGACCTGGGTCGCGGGGGCCTGGGCCGCGGGGACCGGGGCCGGCCGGGGCGCCTCGGTGGCCGGCTGCGCGGAGGGCTCGGCCGGCTCGTCGCCGATCAGGCCGCGCGGGACGACCAGGACGGCCTGCGTACCGCCGTAGATGTTGGTCTGCAGCCGGACCGCGATGCCGTGGCGGCGGGCCAGCGCGGAGACCACGTACAGGCCGATGCGGCCGTCGGCGAGCAGCTTGCCGAGGTCGATGTGGTCCGGCTCGGCGAGCAGCGCGTTGATCCGTGCCTGTTCCTGCAGCGGCATCCCCAGGCCGCGGTCCTCGACCTCGATGGCCAGCCCGGCGGTCACCCGCTGGGCGCGCAGCAGGACCTGGGTCTGGGGCTCGGAGAACATCGTCGCGTTCTCGACCAGTTCGGCCAGCAGGTGGATGACGTCGGCGACGGCGTGGCCGCGCAGCGTGCCCTCGATCGGCGGCACCAGCTTCACCCGCGAGTAGTGCTCGACCTCGGCGATCGAGGAACGCAGGACCTCGGTCAGGGTCACCGGGCGGGTCCACTGCCGGCGGGAGACCGAGCCGCCGAGCACGGCGACGTTCTCCGCGTGGCGGCGGATGCGGGTGGCCAGGTGGTCGACGTGGAAGAGTCCCTTGAGCAGTTCCGGGTCCTCGACCTCGTTCTCGAGCTGGTCGAGCATGTTGATGGCACGGTGCACGAGCGACTGCAGCCGGCGGGCGAGGTTGACGAAGACCTCGACCTTCTCCTCGCTGTCCGGCGCGACCGCGCGGGAGGACTGTGCCGTCTGCACCAGCGCCGTCCGCGCCTGCCACATGCCGACGCTCAGCTCGTAGGCGAGCCGGCCGAGGACGTCCGCCGGGGGCGGGGCGTGCTGGGTGAACGGCAGCTGCTCCACCTGCTCGCCCTGCTCCAGCCGCCGCAGCACCTCCTGCAGTTCGGCCTGGCCGGTGGTGACCACCTGGCGCAGCGCCGCGTACCGCCGCGACGTCTCCCGCTCCTCGGCGCGGCCGGCGCGCGCGGCACCGGCCAGCACACCGCAGCCGAGTACGGCGCCGCTGGTGAGCACGGCCCAGGTCGCCGCGTCGGCGGTGCCCTCCTGGGTGCGCAGGACGAAGAGGACGACAACGGTGGCGAGGACCGCCATGAGGGCCGCGGGAAACACGGCGACGCGAACCATGTGGGAGCGAATGGCCGAATTCGTCGGCTTGTCCTGAGCCGGGGGTCTTGCGTGTCTGTTACGTGACGAGTTCGTGGCCGTCACCCGACCGGGCTCCGAACGCACTGCGTAAGTCGGGCTTTCGGGCATCGGAGTCCTCTCGGTCAAGCAGCTCGGACACACGGCGCGCAGCGCGGACCAACCATCAACACCGGTATGGAATCAGTCAGTTAATACGACGGCCACCCTACGACACGCTCCTCAATGCGGCGTAATCGCGGCATCACAGGAGGGAACCCGCGGCCCGCCGCAACGACGCCGGGGGCGGCTGCCCGGGGTCACATCGTGGGGTCGCCGAACTGCTCGAGGAGGATGTCGACCGGGGTGTGGGCCGGGGCGGCGGACACGCCGTCGTGCAGCGTCTGTTCGGCCCAGATGACCTTGCCGCGGGGCGTGTACCGCGTTCCCCAGTGCTGGGCGTACTGCGCCACGAGGAACAGCCCCCGGCCGCCCTCGTCCATGGTCGCCGCCCGCCGCATCCGCGGCGAGGTGCTGCTGGCGTCCGCCACTTCGCAGATCAGGCAACGCCCGTACAGCAGACGGACGCCGACCGGCGGCGAACCGTAGCGGATCGCGTTCGTGACCAGCTCGCTGAGGATCAGTTCCGTGGTGAAGCCGACCTCCTCCAGCCCCCACTTCCGCAGCTGCTCCCTGCACCGGCCGCGCACCGAGGGCACCACCGCCGGGTCCGCCGGCACCTCCCACTCGGCCACGTGCGAACCCGCGAACAGCCGGGTGCGCGCCACCAGCAGCGCGATGTCGTCGGCGGGGTGCGCCGGCTTCACGGCATCGATCACCGCCTGGCACGTCTCGTCCGGGGCACGCCCTCCGGCTCCGGCCAGTGCCGAGCGCAGCGCGTCGAGACCCACGTCGAGGTCGCGGGTGCGGTCCTTCACCAGGCCGTTGGTGTACAGCACCAGTTGCGAGCCCTCCGGCAGGTGCAGCTCGGCCGTTTCGAAGGGGTAGCCGCCCAGTCCGAGCGGGGCCGAGGCGGGCACGTCGGGGCACCAGACGGTGCCGTCCGGCAGGACCACGACCGGGCTGGGATGTCCCGCGCTGGCGATGGTGCACGCTCCGGTCGCCGGCTCGTAGATCGCGTACAGACACGTCGCCCCCGTCACCCCCTCCCCCTCGTGGCTCTCGGCGGCCTCGCCGACGCTCTCCTCGTCGTCCATGCGGGCGACCAGGTCGTCCAGGTTCCCGAGCACCTCGTCCACGGGGAGGTCCAGCGTGGAGAAGTTGTGCACGGCGGTGCGCAGCCGCCCCATCGTCGCCGCCGCGTGCAGCCCGTGACCGACGACGTCGCCCATCACCAGCGCCACCCGCGCGCCCGGCAGCGGGATGACGTCGAACCAGTCCCCGCCCACCCCCGCCTCGGCCGGCAGATAGCGCCAGGCCACCTCCAGCGCGTCCTGCTCCGGCTGCCCCCGTGGGAGCAGGCTGCGCTGCAGCGTCACCGCCATCGCGTGCTCGCGGGTGAACCGCCGGGCGTTGTCCACGGCCACCGCCGCCCGCGCGGCCAGCTCCTCCGCGAAGGACAGGTCCTCCGGCTCGAACGCCGGGGAGTTCCTCGTCCGGTAGAAGTTCGCCACGCCCAGCGACATGCTCCGCGCCCGCAGCGGCACGGTCACCAGCGAGTGCATCCCGCGTTCCAGCGCCCTGCGGGCCCGGTCCGGATCCTGCTCGCGCCAGCCGCGCGCCTGCCGCAGGTCCGCCTCCAGCACACCCCGCCCCTGCCGCATCGCCAGCATCTGCGGGGTCCCCGGCGAGAAGGTGATCACTTCGTCCAGCGGATACAGCGGCATCATCCCCTGCTCGCCACCGATCGCCGCCCGCCGCAGCCGCCGCCATCCCTCCGCCGTCGGCTCCCCCCCCGCGCAGCACCGAGTCCAGCAGATCCACCGTGACGACGTCGGCGAACCGCGGCACCGCCGCCTCGGACAGCTCCTGGGCCGTGCACCGCACATCCAGCGTCGTCCCGATCCGCGTTCCGGCCTCGTACAGCAGCTTCAGCCGCTCCCGCGCCATCTCGGCCCGCCCCGACACCGCCGCCAGCTCCGTGGTGTCGCGCAAGGTCACCACGCTGCCGCCCCGGCCCCGGTCCGGGAAGGTGGGCCGCTTGTTCACCGCCAGCAGCCGGTCCTCCGCCAGATGCACCTCGTCGGTGATCGCCTCCCGTGACGCGAGCAGCCGCGTGATCTGCTCCGGCAGCCCCAGCTCCTGCACGGGGGAGCCCCGGGCGTCCTCCGGCAGACCGAGCAGCCGCCGCGCCTCGTCGTTGGCCAGCACCAGACGCCCCTCGGAGTCGGTGATGAGCACACCTTCGCGCACCGCGTGCAGAACGGCGTCGTGGTGCTCGTACATCTCCGCGAGCTCCGCCGGGGCCAGGCCGTGCGTCTGCCGCAGAAGCCGCCGGGCCACCAGTGTCGTCCCGGCCCCGGCCAGCAGCAGCGCGGCCGCGCCGGTGCCGAGGGCGATCGGCAGCTGCGGCACCCACAGCCGCGCCACGTTCTTGACCGTGAGCCCGGCGGAGACCAGCCCGACGATCCTGCCGCGCGCGTCGGTCACCGGGACCACGGCCTGCACGTCCGTACCACGTCCGGCCGGCAGGGGCGGTCCACCGGCCTGTTCCACGACGGTACGCCCGTGCAGGGCCGGTTCGATGGTGCCGACGAACTTCTTCCCGATCTCGCGCGGATAGGGATAGGTGTACCGGATCCCCTGGGTGCTCATGGCGACGACGAAGTCCACGCCCGCCTTCCTGCGGGCCTCCTCGGCCCGCGGCTGCAGCAGCGCGGTCGGGTCGGGGCTCTGCAGGGCCCGGGCCACCCCGGGGGCGCTCGCGAACGACTGGGCCGCGACGACGGACTCCCGCCGTCCCTGCCGCAGAGCGTCGCGCGCAGCCTGGATCACCAGGGCCGCCACCGCGGCCAGGACCAGCAGCAGCACGATCACGACCTGGAGAAGGAACACCTGCCCGGCCGAGGTGCGGCGGTCGAGCAGGAGCAGGCTCCGACCGCGCGAGCGTCCGGCGTGCGGATCACGCAACCGAGTCCGATATCGCCCGAAAGGCACCTTCACGTACCCTTCATAACACTCCCGGGCCGAGCCCGGCCGACGCACCGACGCGCCGGAGAGCGGGACCGGAAGCGGCGCCGGAAGCGGCGCCGGATGCGGGACGGGAAACCGGCATCGGAAGCGGGATGGGATTCGGCGCGAGACCGAGTACGGCGAAGGCCCCGAGTACGACGCAAGGCCCCGACCGGCGAACGGTCGGGGCCTTGCGTCTGCCCTTGCTGGGCGGCTGCGGAGGATACGAGATTCGAACTCGTGAGGGGTTGCCCCCAACACGCTTTCCAAGCGTGCGCCCTAGGCCTCTAGGCGAATCCTCCGCCGGAAACATTACATGACCGAGAGGAGTGCTCGCGAACTCGTTCCCGGCCCCCGGGATCGGGTAGTCTTTCGGCAGCCCCTCACGCGGCGCTATCTGACTGAACTCCCCCAGGGCCGGAAGGCAGCAAGGGTAGGTTGGCTCTGGCGGGTGCGTGGGGGGCGCCTGCGTTCCCGGTCACGTTTCTGCGGCTCCTGTTCCTCCGGCTCCCGTTCGCGGGCCGGGCCCGTTGTCGGTGGGCGCCTATAACCTCGTATGCGTGTCGTCTCTCGCGCTGTACCGCCGCTACCGCCCGGAGTCCTTTGCCGAGGTCATCGGGCAGGAGCATGTCACCGACCCGCTGCAGCAGGCGCTGCGGAACAACCGGGTCAATCACGCGTACCTGTTCAGCGGTCCGCGCGGATGCGGCAAGACGACCAGCGCGCGCATTCTGGCCCGCTGCCTGAACTGCGACAAGGGGCCCACGCCCACACCGTGCGGCGAGTGCGACTCGTGCCGCGACCTCGCCCGCAACGGGCCGGGTTCCATCGACGTCATCGAGATCGACGCCGCTTCGCACGGTGGTGTGGACGATGCCCGTGACCTGCGGGAGAAGGCCTTCTTCGGGCCCGCCCGCAGCCGGTACAAGATCTACATCATCGACGAGGCCCACATGGTCACGTCGGCCGGTTTCAACGCGCTGCTGAAGGTGGTCGAGGAACCGCCGGAGCACCTGAAGTTCATCTTCGCCACCACCGAGCCCGAGAAGGTCATCGGGACCATCCGCTCGCGCACCCACCACTATCCCTTCCGGCTGGTGCCGCCGGGCACCCTGCGGGACTACCTCGGCGAGGTGTGCCAGAAGGAGGAGATCCCCGTCGAGGACGGGGTGCTGCAGCTCGTCGTGCGCGCCGGCGCCGGGTCCGTGCGTGACTCCATGTCCGTCATGGACCAGCTGCTCGCCGGAGCGGGCGAGGAAGGTGTGACCTATGCCATGGCCACCTCGCTCCTCGGGTACACCGAGAGCTCGCTGCTCGACTCCGTCGTCGAGGCCTTCGCCTCCGGGGACGGCTCCGGCGCCTTCGAGGTGGTCGACCGTGTGATCGAGGGCGGCAACGACCCTCGCCGTTTCGTCGCCGACCTGCTGGAGCGGCTGCGGGACCTGGTGATCCTGGCCGCCGTCCCGGACGCCGCCGAGAAGGGACTCATCGACGCCCCCGCCGACGTCGTCGAGCGGATGCAGGCCCAGGCGCGTTCCTTCGGCACCGCCGAGCTGAGCCGCGCCGCCGACCTCGTCAACCAGGGGCTGACCGAGATGCGCGGCGCCACCTCGCCCCGCCTCCAGCTCGAACTGATCTGTGCCCGCGTGCTGCTGCCCGCCGCCTACGGCGACGAGCGGTCGGTCATGGCCCGCCTCGACCGGCTCGAGCGGGGCGTGAGCTTCTCCGCGGGAGCGGGTGCGCCCGCGATGGGGTACGTGCCGGGCCCGGAGGCCCACGGCGGTGCGGCGGTGACCGGGGGCTGCGTGGGTGCGCCGGTCTCGGCGGTTCCGCAGGCTCCGGTGGCGTCGCAGGCTCCGGTGGTGGGACCGGGCGGCGGGGCGGCGGCCGCCCGGGCGGCGGTACGGGCTTCGGGTACGCCGGGTCCGGCAGGGACCCCGGGTGTGCCGGGGCCCGCGGGTGTGCCCGCGGTTTCCGGGGTGGAGGCTCCTGCGGAGTCCACGGTGTCCGGCGGTGGTCCGGGGCACGGTGCCGGTCCGGGGCAGGGCGGTGCGAACGGACCGGGGAGCGCCCCCGCGCCGTCCGGTCCCTCCGCGCCGCCCGGCACCACCCCCGGGGCAGACCGCCCCGAGGAGCCGCCCGCCGCCTCCGCGCCCGCATCCGCCGCCCCGGCCACCGGAGCAGCACCTGCCGCCGCCCCTGGTGCCTGGCCCACCACGGCCACCGTGGGCAGTGGCCGGCGGCCCGGTGGGTGGCCCACCGCGGCGGCTCCGGGCGGCGGGCAGGCACCGGCCGCGCCGAGCGCGCCGGCCCCCGCGCGGCCGGCGGCCCAGCCGGCGCCTGCCGCCTCGCCCGCTGCGCCGGGCCCCGCGGCCGGCGGCCTGGACCCCCGCACGCTCTGGCCGAACATTCTGGAGGCGGTGAAGAACCGCCGCCGCTTCACTTGGATCCTGCTCAGCCAGAACGCCCAGGTCACCGGCTTCGACGGCACCACCCTCCAACTCGGCTTCGTCAACGCCGGCGCCCGCGACAACTTCGCGAGCAGCGGCAGCGAGGACGTGCTGCGCCAGGCGCTGACCGAGCAGTTCGGCGTCCAGTGGAAGATCGAGGCGATCGTGGACCCGGCGGGCGGTGGCTCGGCGCCCCCGGTCGCCGGCGGCCATGGCGGAGGCGGCGGCTACGGCGGCGGGGGCGGCTACGGCGGAGGTGCGGCCGCGCCGCGTACGGCGGCGGCCCCTCAGTCCCCCGCTCCGGCCCCCGCGCCCAACGCGCCCCCGGCCCACTCGTCCGCGGCGGCCGGTGGCGCGCCCGCGGGCCCCGCGTCCGCGACGGCCCCCGCACACCGGCCCGCCGCGCCCGAGCCCACCCCGGTCGCCCCCGAGGACGACATTCCCGAGGACGACGACCCGGACCTCGACGAGTCGGCCCTCTCCGGCCACGAGCTGATCGTGCGGGAGCTGGGCGCCACGGTGGTGGAGGAGTACACGACGGAGTAGGACCCGCACCGCCTGCTCGGAGGAACACACGAACACCCCGCGGCCGGTCCCTCGGCAACCCGCACAAACCCCACCGGCCCGCTGCCGTTAGGCTGGCCCCGTGAAGGTCCTCGTCATCGGTAGCGGCGCCCGCGAGCACGCCTTGTGCCGTTCCCTGTCCCTCGACCCCGACGTCACCGCGCTGCACTGCGCGCCCGGCAACGCCGGCATCGCCGAGGTCGCCGAGCTGCACCAGGTCGACGCCCTCGACGGCGCGGCCGTCTCCGCGCTGGCCACCGGGCTCGGCGCCGACCTCGTGGTCGTCGGCCCGGAGGCCCCGCTGGTCGCCGGGGTCGCCGACGCCGTGCGCGAGGTGGGCATCCCGGTCTTCGGCCCCTCAGGAAAGGCCGCGCAGCTCGAGGGCTCCAAGGCCTTCGCCAAGGACGTGATGGCCGGCGCGGGCGTACCCACCGCCCGGTCGTACGTCTGCACGACGGCGGAGGAGGCCGCCGCGGCCCTCGACGCCTTCGGCGCCCCGTACGTGGTCAAGGACGACGGTCTCGCCGCAGGCAAGGGCGTCGTCGTCACCGACGACATCGAGGTGGCCAGGGCGCACGCGGCAGGCTGCATGGGGGTACCTCCCGCGCCGTCCGGGCAGCGGGGGAGTGTGGTGATCGAGGAGTACCTGGACGGCCCCGAGGTCTCCCTGTTCGCCGTCACCGACGGTGAGACGGTCGTGCCGCTGCAGCCCGCCCAGGACTTCAAGCGCGCCCTGGACGGCGACAAGGGCCCGAACACCGGCGGCATGGGCGCGTACTCCCCGCTGCCCTGGGCCGACCCCAAGCTCGTGGACGAGGTCCTGCAGACCGTGCTGCAGCCCACCGTCGACGAGATGCGCCGCCGGGGCACCCCGTTCTCCGGCCTGCTCTACGCCGGCCTGGCGATCACCGGCCGCGGGGTGCGGGTGATCGAGTTCAACGCCCGCTTCGGCGACCCCGAGACCCAGGTGGTCCTCGCCCGCCTGCGCACCCCGCTGGCGGGCCTGCTGATGGCCGCGGCCACCGGCAACCTCGCCCACCTGGAGCCACTTCGCTGGAGCGACGACGCGGCCGTCACGGTGGTCGTCGCCTCGCACAACTACCCCGGCACGCCGCGTACCGGCGACCCGATCACCGGTCTCGACGAGGTGGCCGCCCAGGACGCGCCGCACGCCTACGTCCTGCACGCGGGCACCAGGCGCGAGGACGACGCCGTGCTGAGCGCGGGCGGCCGGGTGCTGTCCGTCACGGCGACCGGCAAGGACCTGACCGAGGCCCGCGACCGCGCGTACACGGCGCTCTCCCGCATCCGCCTCGACGGTTCCCAGCACCGCACGGACATCGCGGCGAAGGCGGCGGCGGGCGCGTAGCGCCGCCCTCCTGGGGAAGCGGCACCGCCCTCCTGGGGAAGCGGCGCGACACTCCTGGAGAAGTGGCACGACACTCCTGGAAGAAACAGACGCCCCACCAGAAACAGGCCCCGGACGAGATCCGGGGCCTTTTCGTTGCTGCCCGTCGCCCACCTCTGACCAAAGCCATTCCATCGAGTGAGCAATGCCCTATCCGGCTGACGTGGAGCGGAGCCCCAACTAGGGTGCGGCGCAAGCGTTCCGGCACTTGGCCCACCGGCATTGCGATGTCAGCGACGGGTGCCACAGTGGGGGAGTGAGCATCGCCAGGACAGTCGGGAGGGGGTGACGTCCGGTCGTGACCGGAATGGGTGTGGAGATCGGGGCGCAGGCCGCGCGCTCCCGGGCCCTCGCCGTGCTGCGCATCCGCAGCCGGGCGCTGGCCGTCGCCCTGCTGCCCGCCGCCGTCGCGGTGATCCTGCTCGCCGGCGGCTCCACCGGCCACCTCGTGGGCCGGGGCTGGGACCTCGCCCGCTGGGTGCTGGGCGGTGTCGCGGCCGTCGTCCTGCTGCTGGCCGCCGGTATCGGGCTGGTCGTGGCCCGCGCCCGCCCCGCCATGAGCCCGACGGTCCCGGTCCCGGAGGAGTCGGCCCCGGACCTGTACCGCCTGGTGCGGGACCTCGCGGACCGGCTCGACGTCCCCGCCCCGTCCGCCATAGCGCTCACTCCGGACTGCGACAGCTGGCTGGAGGACCGCACCCACCCGGCCCACGGCCCGCCCGAGCCGGAGGACCACGACGAGCCGGACGGCCTGCGCGGGGTTCCCGCCGCCCGCCCGCACCGTGCGGCGGCGGCGCCCGTCCTCGTCATCGGCTCCCCGTTCCTGTGGTGGATGCGCGTCGGCGAGCTGCGGGCCGTCCTCGCCCCGGTCGTCGCCGGTACGGGCCCCTCGGCACACCCGGACATAGCCGCGGCCCGCCGTTTCGTACGGGGCCTGGACGCGACGGTGGCCGTCGCCTCCTCGTCGGCCCGCTGTGCGCTGTCCCGCTCGGTCTGCGCGGGTCTGGGCTGGGTCGCCCGGCTGCTGCTGCGCGGCTGCCGGGACCACGCGGCGGAGATGGAGCGCGGAGTGGCCGCGGCGGCCGCCGAGCGTGCACAGGCTGTGGACTACGGCCTCAGAATCGTCGCCCAGGAGCAGGTGGGCCTGGCCTACGCGGGCTGGGACCGGCTGCTGACCCGGGTCGCCCTTCCCGCCTGGCGCATGGGCCGCTGGCCGTCCCGGCTGGACGCGGGCGTGGTCGCGGCCCTCACGGAGCTGTCCCGGCGGGACCGGCTGGCCGAGGGCTTCGCCTCCCGGCTCGGCGAGCGTCCCGCCTGCGACCTGCTCGAGGAGCCCGGCGCGATGGACGAGGCCGCCTCGCTGCTGGCGGCCCGCCTCTTCCACGGCGGCCCGGCCGAGCGCGGCCCGGACTGGGCCCCGGTCGACTGGCAGGAGTATCCGGAGGAGGTCGTCGACCGCAAGTGGCGTACGGACGCCGCCCGCCTCCATCGCGTCCTGGACGCCCTGGGCGTGCGCCGCTCCCACGGCCCCGCGACGGCCACGGACCCGCACGGACCCACCCTGGCCCGCGTCCTGGACCACCTCTCCACCCCACCGACTGCCGCATCGGCCGGCCCGGCAGCCGGTCCGGAGACGGTGACGACGGCCGGTCCGGAGACGGCCACGGGGGTCGGTCCGGCGACCGGGGCGGAGGCTGGAACGGCGGCCGGTTCCGAGGCCGGACCGGCAGCCGAAACCGAAGCCGGAGTGGCGCCCTCGGCGGAAGCCGGACCCGTGCCTACGACGCCGAACGCATCGAAAGCCGGGCCGGAGGCCGACATGGCGACACCTGCAGAGGCTGGAACGGCGACCGTTTCGGAGACCGACCCGGCAGCCCCTTCGGAGGCAGCCAAGGCAGCCGCGGCGGAGACCGGCCCGGGAGCCGGGTGGGAAACGGGCCCGGCGACCGTGTGGGAAACCGGCCCGGCAGCCAATCGCGAAACCGGCCCGGCAGCCAATCGCGAAACCGGCCCGGCAGCCAACCGGGAAACCGGCCCGGCGGCCGGATCGGCGGCGAGCTCCGTGGCCGTCGACGGTGACGACGATGGCGCCGACCTCGACAACGAGCGCAGTGCCGCCCTCGCGGCGGGTATCAGTGCCGAGCTCGCGCGTGAGGAGGCAGCCGCCCCGGCGGAAGCCGCCGGCCAGGCCCCCGGCACGCTCCCGTGGGACGAGGGCTCGCTGCCCCTGTTCCCCCTCCAGCCGCCCCGCACGGGCCGGGAACTGCTGGCCGACCACGTCACCGCGATGGTCTGCTGTGCGGCCATGGACACGGCCGGCGCCATCCCGGGTCTCGACTGGCTCGACGGCCCCTCCCTCCTCATCAACGGCGAGAGAGCCAAGGACCTCACCCCCAAGGTCATGGCACTGGTCGAGGACGGCGATCCGGTCCCGCTGCGGACCTGGCTGGTCGACTCGGGCATACGTCCGGAGAAGCCGGTACGGCTGGTCTGACCTCGGCCGATGCCGAGCCGACGGCCGCGCTACCGGATCCCCTGCTTCCACTTTCGGCCAATTCACAACGAATAGTGACAGGACGCGTGCGTAATGTGATGTGCTGGGACCGATCGAGCACGTGGCAAACGCTCGCGACATACGACAGCCGCCGCCGGATCGAAAGCGACCGGGAGACCCGCACCACCGCACGACAGAGCACGGGGGGCACGAGGGAGGGGAACGGCCATGGGATCGGAGCAGATCCGCCGCTGGGAGTCGGGAGCACTCGCGCACGCCGTGACGGACCCCTTCGGCCAGGGCCCCGTCCCCTGGCTGCGCGGCAGCGAGACGTACTTCGACGACACCGGCCACGTCGTCCCCTGGTATGTGGACCCGCCCCCGCAGCCGACGGCCGGCGCGGCGTCCGGCGCGACCGCCACCGCCCCCCGGGTCCCGGCCCCCCGCGCCTCCGGCGGCGGCCCGCGTTCGGCCGACGACGTCCGCCGTCAGATCAAGGGCTTCGTCTCCACCGGCGCGGTCACGCCCGGCGAGGCGATCGACTTCCACATCACGGTCGACCCGCCCCAGCAGTTCGGCGTGGACGTCTACCGCATCGGCCACTACGGCGGCGACGGCGCCGCGAAGATCACCACCAGCCCTCGGCTGTCCGGCATCGTCCAGCCCCCGCCGCTGACCGCCGACCGCACCGTCTCCTGCCACCACTGGTGGCTGTCCTGGCGGCTGCAGATCCCGTCGTACTGGAGCATCGGCGCGTACGTGGCCGTCCTGACCACGGACGACGGCTACCGCTCCCATGTGCCGTTCACCGTGCGCGACAACCATCCCGCGGACCTGCTCCTGCTCCTGCCCGACATCACCTGGCAGGCCTACAACCTCTACCCGGAGGACGGCCACACCGGCGCGAGCCTCTACCACGCCTGGGACGAGTACGGCCGGCTGCTCGGCGAGGCCGACGCCGCGACCACCGTCTCCTTCGACCGGCCGTACGCGGGCGCAGGCCTGCCCCTGCACGTGGGCCACGCCTACGACTTCATCCGCTGGGCCGAGCGCTACGGCTACGACATCGCCTACGCCGACGCCCGCGACCTGCACGCCGGCCGGATCGACCCCACGCGCTACCGCGGCCTGGTCTTCCCCGGCCACGACGAGTACTGGTCGGTCAGCATGCGCCGCACCGTCGAGCTCGCCCGCGAGCACGGCACGTCCCTGGTGTTCCTCTCCGCCAACACCATGTACTGGCAGGTGGAGCTCGGCCCGTCCCCGTCCGGGGTCCCGGACCGCCTCCTCACCTGCCGCAAGCGCAAGGGCCCGGGCCGGCCGGTGCTGTGGCGGGAGATCGACCGCCCCGAGCAGCAGCTGGTCGGCATCCAGTACGCCGGGCGCGTCCCCGAGCCGCACCCCCTGATCGTCCGCAACGCCGGCCACTGGCTGTGGGAGTCGACCGGGGCGCAGGAGGGCGAGGAGATCGCGGGCATGGTCGCGGGCGAGGCCGACCGCTACTTCCCGCGCACCCCGCTCCCCGACCACCAGGACCGCATCCTGCTCGCGCACTCCCCGTACACCGACGGCGAAGGCGTTCTGCGCCACCAGGAGACGTCCCTGTACCGCGCTCCCTCCGGCGCCCTGGTCTTCGCCTCCGGGACGTTCGCCTGGTCCCCGGCCCTGGACCGCCCGGGCCATGTCGACGCCCGCGTCCAGCGCGCCACCGCCAACCTCCTGGACCGCATCTGCAAGCGCGACTGACCCGCCGTCCCCGGCCGATGTCCGATACGGGAGAATCGAGCCATTGGACAGAACCACGGGGAGGAACCGTGTCCGGATTCGTCGAAAAGCCCGAGCCGATCCAGGTTCCGGGCCTGGTGCATCTGCACACCGGCAAGGTGCGCGAGCTGTACCAGAACGAGGCGGGCGACCTCGTGATGGTCGCCAGCGACCGCATGTCCGCCTACGACTGGGTGCTGCCCACCGAGATCCCAGACAAGGGCCGCATCCTCACGCAGCTGTCCCTGTGGTGGTTCGACCGGCTCTCCGACCTGGTCCCGGGCCACGTCATCAGCACCGAGCTGCCCGAGGGCGCCCCCGCCGACTGGGCCGGCCGCACCCTGGTCTGCAAGTCGCTGCGGATGGTCCCCGTGGAGTGCGTGGCCCGTGGCTACCTCACCGGCTCGGGCCTCGCCGAGTACGAGGAGTCCCGCACGGTCTGCGGCCTCGCCCTGCCCGAGGGGCTGGTCGACGGCTCCGAGCTGCCCGCCCCGATCTTCACCCCGGCCACCAAGGCCGAGGTCGGCGAGCACGACGAGAACGTCTCCTACGAGGAGGTGGCCCGCCAGGTCGGTGCGGAGACGGCCGCCCAGCTGCGTCAGGCGACCCTCGCCGTCTACGGCCGCGCCCGCGACATCGCCCGGGACCGGGGGATCATCCTCGCCGACACCAAGTTCGAGTTCGGCTTCGACGGGGAGACGCTGGTCCTCGCCGACGAGGTCCTCACCCCGGACTCCTCCCGCTTCTGGCCGGCCGACCGGTGGCAGCCGGGCCGCGCCCAGCCGTCGTACGACAAGCAGTTCGTCCGCAACTGGCTGACCTCCGCCGAGTCCGGCTGGGACCGCAGGAGCGAGCAGCCCCCGCCGCCGCTGCCCGAGCAGGTCGTGGAGGCGACCCGCGCGAAGTACGCGGAGGCGTACGAGCGGCTGACGGGCACGAGCTGGAGCTGAGCGCAGCGAGCGCACTGCGCGCACGCCAAGGGCCCCGGTCGATGACCGGGGCCCTTGGCGAAGTGGAGCGGACGACGAGGCTCGAACTCGCGACCTCAACCTTGGCAAGGTTGCGCTCTACCAACTGAGCTACGTCCGCCTTGCGCCGTGGCGCGAGAGCAACTATACCCAACCTCGCTCCCGAGCGAGGCGCACCGCCGCATGACGGTTCTCCGCCCCGAGTTTCGTCACCGCCGACGAGAGGTAGTTCCGCACGGTCCCCGGCGACAGCGCGGCCCGCTCGGCGATCTCCGAGACCGGCGCCCCGTCGGCGGCCAGCTCCAGGACCTCAGCCTCGCGAGCGGTCAGCGGAGAGTCCCCGGCGGAGATCGCGTCGGCGGCCAACTCGGGGTCGACGTAACGGTTTCCGGCGTGCACGGTACGGATGATCTCCGCGAGCCGCTGCGCACTGACCGTCTTCGGGACGAACCCGCGCACACCCGCGGCAAGGGCCCGTTTCAGATGGCCGGGCCGCCCGTGACCGGTGACGATCAGCACCTGGCAGCCGGGCAGTCCGGCCCGCAGGGACGTGGCGACCTTCACACCGTCGGCGCCCGGCATCTGAAGATCCAGGACGGCCACATCGGGTTCGTGGGCCCGTGCCATGGCGAGCGCCTCGGGCCCGGTCGCCGCCTCGGCGACCACGACGAGGTCGTCCTCCAGGGAGAGCAGCGCGGCCAGCGCCCCGCGGATCAGATGCTCGTCGTCGGCGAGCAGCAGCCGTACCGGGGAACTCATGACATGACTCCACTCACACCGGCCAAGGGCACCTCGGCCACCAACCTGAACCCGTGCTCCCCGACGGCTCCCGCGTTCAGGGTTCCGTCCACCACGGCCAGCCGCTCCCGCAGCCCCGCGAGCCCGGAACCCCCACCCCCGCCGGCGGTTCCGGACGCTCCGTCGTTCTCCACCGTCAGCACCACACGTCCCTCCAGCACCCGCAGACTCACGGCACACCGCCCGGCGTTCCCATGCCGCAGCACGTTGGTGGTGGCCTCCCGCACCACCCAGCCGAGCGCGGACTGCGCTTCACCCGGGAGCACGGCGGCCTCGGCCTCGCCGTTCACCTCGCAGTCGATCCCGGCGGCCTTCAGCACTCCCTGCGCACCGGTCAGTTCGACCCCGAGGTCGGCCTCCCGGTACCCCCGTACGACGTCCCGCACCTCCCGCTGCGACTCCTGCGCGACGCGCTGCACCTCGATCATCTGCTCCACGCTCTCCGGCCGCCCGCGCCGGGCGAGCTGCACGGCCAGCTCGCTCTTCAGCGCGATCACCGCCAGGTTCCGGCCCAGTACGTCGTGCAGGTCCCGCCCGAACCGCAGCCGCTCCTCGGCCACGGCCAGCCGGGCGCGGGTCTCGCGGGCCTCGTCGAGTTCGTAGACGGCGTCGAGCAGCCACACGGAGAACCTGGAGGTGAAGGCGAGGAACCCGGCGCTGAGGAGCACCATGACCGCCGCGACCAGCGTGGCGGGGCCGGGCACGCCCAGCAGGACGGACACGACCCCCGTCCCGAACGCGAAGCCGGCCACGAGCGCGAGCACGCGCCGACGGCTGCGGACGCCGAGCGCCATGGTGCCGGCGCCGAAGCTCAGCACGCCCCAGAACACCATGGCCGTGGCCGCGTCGACCGCGTCGCCGCGCGGCCCGTACTCCTGCACCACGAGCGTGACGATCGCGAACGCGCAGGTGACCGCGCCGAGCACCCACAGCAGCCGCAGGGGGCGGCCGCGGCGACCGCGCGTCCAGTCGAGCGCCCGGGAGGCGGTCACGCAGCCGACCAGCGCATGGACGACCACCATCGCCATCATCCAGCCCGCGAGCCCCACCCCCACCTGGCCGAACACCGGCAGCCCGATCGCCGCGACCTCGATCAGACCGAAGAAGTGGAACGACCAGCGCGTGTACGTCTCGACCTTCGCCGGTGTGCTCTTGCGCCGCCACCAGCCGCCCGTTCCGCTCATCCCCTCGCACCCCCGCACCCCCGCACCCCCGCACCTCAGCGCCGCGGTTCCCACCGGAACCACCGCCGTACAGCAAACACCGCCACGACGGTCCAGGCGAGGGCGGTCGCCAGGGCGCCGAGTGTCTCGTGGGCGCTCAACCGGCCGGTCCAGCCGGCGTGGACCAGCCGGATGGCGGGGGAGAGCGGGAGGAGTTCGCAGACGGAGGCGAGCCGGCCGGGCAGGACCTCGGTGGGGATGGCCATGCCCGAGCCGATCATCGACACGAACACCAGTGGCAGCGCGGTGACCTGGGCGCTCTCCGCGGTCCTGGTGAAGGCCGAGGTGAGGGCGGCGAGCGCGGCGCACAGCACCAGGCCCGACAGCACCCCGAGGACGGTCAGGTACGGCGCCTGGGGAGCCCCCGTGTCGAGGAGCACCGCGCAGCCCACGGACAGCACCAGCGTCTGGGCGAGCCCGACGCACACCACGGGCAGGGACGTGCCCACGAGGATCTCCAGGTCGCCGAGTTCGCCGGTGCGCAGCCGCTTGAGGACCAGTTCCTCGCGGCGGGCGACGAAGGCGCCCACCAGGGAGGTGTACACGGCGAAGAGGAAGGAGAAGCCGGTCGCGGCCGTCAGCATCACCGTGCCGACGGTCAGCCCCTCGGCCCTGAGGTCCATCTGGTCGATCGCGGGCCGCACGCTGAACGGCAGCGCGAGCGGCACGAGCAACGCGGTGAGGACGGCGCTCCGGTTGCGGCCGAGGAGGGTGAGTTCGGCCCGGGCGAGGGCGCGCAGCCGCCGGGCCGTGGGGGCGAACGCCGGGGCGCTCATCCGGGTGAGGGCGCTCATGCCACCGCTCCTGCCGCAGGCTCCTGCTCCCGGGCGATCTCCAGGAACGCCTCCTCCAGCGAGGCCGACCGCACGTCGAGGCCACCCAGTTCGACCCCGGCCCGCTCGGCCCACACCAGCAGCCCGGTGGCCGCCCGCTGGAGCTCCCGGGTGCGCAGCCGTACGGTCCTGCCCGCCACCTCGTGCCCGCACACCCCCAGTCCGGCGAGCGGCGGAAGGTCGCCGACGAAGTACCCCTCGGGCAGTTCGAAGGAGATGAGGGAGGGCCGGCCCACGGTCACCTCGGCGGGGGTTCCGGAGACGGCGATGCGCCCCTTGTGCAGGATCGCGAGCCGGTCGGCGAGGCCCTCCGCCTCCTCCAGGTAGTGCGTGGTCAGCAGCACGGTGGTGCCGGTGTCGCGCAGCTCCCGTACCAACTCCCAGGTGGCCCGGCGGCCTTCGACGTCGAGCCCGGTCGTCGGCTCGTCCAGGAACAGCACCTCGGGCTCGCCGAGCAGCGCGAGCGCCAGATCCAGGCGCCGACGCTCACCCCCGGAGAGCTGCTTCACCCGCACACCGGCCTTCCCGGCGAGTCCCACCAGCGCCAGCGACTCCCCCTCGGGCCGGGCCCCGCTGGTGCACCCGGCCCACATCCGGGCGGTCTCGGCGACGGTCAGCTCCGAGGGGAATCCGCCCTCCTGGAGCATCACGCCGGTGCGCGGTCGTACGGCGGCGCGCTCCACGCAGGGGTCGTGACCGAGGACCCGCACCCGGCCGCCGGCCGGTGCCGCGAGCCCCTCCAGCAGCTCGACCGTCGAGGTCTTGCCCGCGCCGTTGGTGCCCAGCAGTGCGAAGATCTCGCCGCGGCCCACGGAGAAGCTGATTCCGCGCACCGCCTCGAACCCGCCCCCGTAGACACGCCGGAGGTCCATGACCTCGATCACGTGCTCGTTGATGTCCATGACCTCAGCGTCCCGGCGGGCGGGGGCGGGCAGCAGTGCGCGGTGTCATCGCTCGGCATGACAAATGTCAGAAGCCCATGGAGACACGAAAAAACCCCGGCCATGATGACCGGGGCTTCACTGGAGCGGACGACGAGGCTCGAACTCGCGACCTCAACCTTGGCAAGGTTGCGCTCTACCAACTGAGCTACGTCCGCACTGCCTCCGATCGGCTCCCACCGATCGGTGCGAGCACCAGCCTACCTGATCCACATCAGTGGTCGGGACCGGCGGTGCAGAGCGGGTGACAGGAATCGCACACTGCGCCTTCCCCCTGGAAGGGGGATGTTCTGCTACTGAACTACACCCGCATGTACTCCGTGGGTTCCGGCTTTTCGGCCGCGCCCCTCGGCGTGCTGCAGACATTAGCTGATCAGCAGGGGGGTTGCGCAAGTCGGTTGTCCCCAGGGCCCGCTGACGGACCCTGGGACCACCCCGGCGGCCCCGAGCCGGACCGCGCCCGCCCGTCACTGGGCGGCGCTGAACGCCTCGTAGACCTTCTTGGGGATACGGCCGCGGGCCGGCACCTCCATCTTGTTGGCCTGCGCCCAGGCCCGGACGGCCGCGGGGGCGGGGGCGACCTCCGTCTGCCGGTAGGTCCTGCCCGACTTCGACCGCTTGCGCCCGGCCTCCACGTACGGCTCGAGCGCCTTGCGCAGTTTCTTGGCGTTGGTTTGGTTCAGGTCGATCTCGTAGAACTTGCCGTCGAGTCCGAAGGCGATCGTCTCCGCCGCTTCCGAGCCGTCGATGTCGTCAAAGAGAGTGACCACGACACGCTGCGCCACGAATATCGGTCCCTTCGTGCGACACCTCTGCGAGCACCTGCTCCGCCATGACCTGCGGGACGTACTGAGATGTTCGGAGATGTCGGCTGTCCGCCTGTTATCGGGAAAAGTATCGGCTGCTGCCAATTCATTTGTACAGTGCCGGGCATTGCAAAGTGAAGCCCGACTAAATCTGTCCGCGTGTCCCGGTGCAATACCGGATCCGGGGCGGATCGCCGAACTTTCCCAGAACTTTTCACGCAGATCACGCGTCGATGCCGGATCGTGATGACCGTCACGTAGTTTCCTACGAATCTACTCGCGTAGAAATTTTGTGCGGGTAGTCTGAAGGGACCTGCTCAGCACCACACACCGGGAGTGCCAGTGGCACGCGTCGTAGTCGACGTCATGCTCAAGCCGGAGATCCTCGACCCCCAGGGCCAGGCGGTGCAGCGCGCACTGCCGCGCCTGGGTTTCGAAGGCATCTCCGACGTCCGTCAGGGAAAGCGATTCGAACTGGAAGTGGACGGACCGGTCGACGAGGCCGCGCTCGCCCGCATTCACGATCTTGCCGAATCCTTCCTCGCCAACACCGTGATCGAGGACTTCACCGTCAAGGTCGAGTCCGATGACGTAGTCGCGGGGGCCGTGAAGTGACCGCTCGTATTGGCGTCGTCACTTTCCCGGGCAGCCTCGACGACCGGGACACCCAGCGCGCGATCCGGGTCGCCGGCGCCGAACCCGTGGCGCTCTGGCACAAGGACAAGGACCTCAAGCAGGTCGACGCGGTCGTCCTGTGCGGTGGTTTCTCCTACGGCGACTACCTGCGGGCCGGGGCCATCGCCCGCTTCTCGCCGGTGATGGAGCCCCTCATCGAGCAGGCGAGGGCCGGTCTGCCGGTCCTCGGCATCTGCAACGGCTTCCAGATCCTCACCGAGGCCCACCTCCTCCCGGGCGCGATGCTCGGCAACGACCACCTCCACTTCATCTGCCGCGACCAGAAGCTGCGGGTGGAGAACGCGGAGACCTCCTGGACCAGCGACTACACCGCCGGCCAGGAGATCTCCATCCCGCTGAAGAACATGGACGGCCGGTACGTCGCCGACGAGTACACGCTCGACAAGCTCGAGGCGGAGGGCCGGGTCGCCTTCCGCTACGTCACCCGCGGCGAAGCCGCCGACGGATGCGGTAACCCCAACGGCTCGCTGCGGGACATCGCCGGCATCACCAACGAGGCCGGGAACGTCGTGGGCCTCATGCCGCACCCGGAGCACGCCGTCGAGCCGCTGATCGGTACCGGTCGTACCGACGGCCTGCCGTTCTTCACCTCGATCCTCAAGAAGCTGGTCAACGTATGAGCAGGACGCCTCTGGACACGGTCGAGCACGCGGCCGCGACCCCCGACGTCGAGCTGCCCTGGGCCGAACTCGGCCTGAAGAAGGACGAGTACGAGCGGATCGTGCAGATCCTGGGCCGCCGCCCGACCGGCGCCGAGCTCGCCATGTACTCCGTGATGTGGTCCGAGCACTGCTCGTACAAGTCCTCCAAGGTCCACCTCCGCCAGTTCGGCGAGAAGGCCCCCGAGAACGACGCCCTGCTCGTCGGCATCGGGGAGAACGCCGGCGTCGTGGACGTCGGCCAGGGCTACGCGGTCACCTTCAAGGTGGAGTCGCACAACCACCCCTCCTACGTCGAGCCCTACCAGGGCGCGGCCACGGGCGTCGGCGGCATCGTGCGCGACATCATCGCGATGGGTGCGCGCCCGGTCGCGGTCGTCGACCCGCTGCGGTTCGGCGCGGCCGACCACCCCGACACCAGGCGCGTCCTGCCGGGCGTGGTCGCGGGCATCGGCGGCTACGGCAACTGCCTGGGTCTGCCCAACATCGGCGGCGAGGTCGTCTTCGACGCCTGCTACCAGGGCAACCCGCTGGTCAACGCCGGCTGCATCGGCGTGATGCGGCACGAGGACATCCACCTCGCCAAGGCCTCCGGCGCCGGCAACAAGGTCATCCTCTACGGCGCCCGGACCGGCGGCGACGGCATCGGCGGTGCGTCGATCCTGGCCTCCGAGACCTTCGACGACGCCAAGCCGTCCAAGCGCCCGGCCGTCCAGGTGGGCGACCCATTCCAGGAGAAACTGCTCATCGAGTGCACCCTGGAGGCGTTCAGGGAGAAGCTGGTCGTCGGCATCCAGGACCTGGGCGCGGCCGGCCTGTCCTGCGCGACCAGCGAGCTGGCCTCGAACGGCTCCGGCGGAATGCGCGTGACCCTGGACGACGTCCCCCTGCGCGACTCCACGCTCTCGCCCGAGGAGATCCTCATGAGCGAGTCGCAGGAGCGCATGTGCGCGGTCGTCGAGCCGGGGAAGGTCGACCGCTTCCTCGAGATCTGCAGCAAGTGGGACGTCATCGCCACCGTCATCGGCGAGGTGACCGACGGCGACCGCCTGGAGATCTACTGGCACGGCGGAAAGATCGTCGACGTCGACCCGCGCACGGTCGCGCACGAGGGCCCGGTCTACGAGCGCCCGTACGCGCGCCCGGAGTGGCAGGACGCCCTCCAGGCCGACGACGCGAACAAGCTCCCGCGCCCGCAGACGGCCGAGGAACTGAGGGCCCAGGTCCTGAAGCTGGTGGCGTCCCCCAACCAGGCGTCCAAGAAGTGGATCACCCAGCAGTACGACCACTTCGTGCAGGGCAACACCGTCCTGGCCATGCCCGAGGACTCCGGCATGATCCGCGTGGACGAGGAGACCGGCCTCGGCGTCGCCCTCGCCACCGACGGCAACGGCCGCTACGCCAAGCTCGACCCGTACACGGGCGCGCAGCTGGCGCTGGCGGAGGCGTACCGCAACGTCGCCACGACCGGCGCGAAGCCGCTCGCGGTCTCCGACTGCCTGAACTTCGGCTCGCCCGAGGACCCGGCGGTCATGTGGCAGTTCGCGGAGGCCGTGCGCGGTCTGGCGGACGGCTGTCAGCAGCTCGGTACGCCGGTGACCGGCGGCAACGTCTCGCTGTACAACCAGACCGGCGAGGCCGCCATCCACCCGACGCCGGTCGTCGCCGTCCTCGGCGTGATCGACGACGTGGCCCGCCGCACCCCGATCGCCTTCCAGGAGGAGGGCCAGCTGCTGTACCTGCTCGGCGACACCCGCGAGGAGTTCGGTGGTTCGGCCTGGTCGCAGGTGGTCCACGACCACCTCGGCGGTCTGCCTCCGAAGGTCGACCTGGAGCGGGAGCGCCTGCTGGCCGAGATCCTGATCTCCGCCTCCCGCGACGGCATGATCGACTCCGCGCACGACCTGTCCGACGGCGGTCTGATCCAGGCGGTCGTGGAGTCCGCGCTGCTGGGTGGCCGGGGCGCGCGTCTGGTCGTACCGGACGGCCTGGACGCGTTCACCTTCCTCCTGTCCGAGTCGGCGGGCCGCGCGATCGTCGCGGTGCCGCGCTCCGAGGAGGTCCGCTTCAACGACATGTGCGGCGCGCGGGGCCTGCCCGCCACCCGCGTCGGTGTCGTCGACGGCGACACGATCGAGGTCCAGGGCGAGTTCGAGCTGACCCTGGCCGAGCTGCGCGAGGCCCACGAGAGCACGATCCCGGCGCTGCTCGCGTAGTTTCCGCCGTGCGTGACAGTGGGGGCCGGCCGCTTCGACGGCCGGCCCCCACCTATGTTCGGTCAGGCGGTACAGGACGCGGAGGGCGTCCGGGCGCGGGATCTTGGGAAGGTCTCGCTGGGCATGCGGTGTGAAGCGTGTGACGTGCCCCATGGGGTCGGCCCTGCCGGGCCCGGAGCAGGGCGGCCATCTCCTCGAGCGTTACGAATGTGGCAGATGTACATGCAGGTCAGGCCGGGATGGAGTCCCGCCGAGGCGTGGTCGGCATGGGCAGACGGCGGGTCCTGGGCAGCCGCAGCGCCAGCAGCGCGGCCACCGTCATCAGCGCGGCCCCACCCCAGAACACCACCTGCGTGGCGTCGACGAAGGCGCGCACCCCGTCCATGTGGGCCGTCCCGGTCAGCCGGGCCAGGGTGCTGACGTCACCGCCGGGGCCGTGGGCGGCGTACAGACGGGCCAGCACGGTGCCGAACACGGCGGTGCCCAGGGCGTTGCCGAGGGTCTGGAAGAAGCGGATGCCGGTGGTCGCGACGCCCAGCTGATGGCGCGGGGCGGTGTTCTGGACCAGCAGGATCAGCTGACCGATCAGCTGACCGAAGCCGGCGCCGGCCAGCAGCAGCTCGCCGCGGATCAGCCACAGCGAGGTGTGCGGGCCGGTCGTGGTGGCGAGCAGGGCGAAGGCGAGGGCGCCGGTGGCGGCGCCGCAGACGGTGAAGGTGCGCGCCGTCCAGCCGCGCGCGGTGAGCGGGCCGGTGAGCAGACCGGCCGCGGTCAGGCCGACCGCCATCGGCACGAGGTAGAGCCCGGCCGAGGAGCTGGCGACGTGGCGCGCCACCTGCAGATAGATCAGGACGTAGTAGATCGCGCACATCATGGCGCTGCCCGTGATGGCCTGGACGGCGAAGCCGAGGCGCAGCTCGCGGACGCGGAACAGGGACAGCGGCAGCACCGGTTCGGGCGCCCGCAGCTGCCGCCACAGGAAGAGGGCGAGCGCCACCGCGGCCGCCACCACAAGTCCCAGGACGACCGGGGAGGACCAGGCGTACCGCTTGCCGCCCCAGTCGGTCACCAGCAGCAGCGCGCTGGAGAAGGCGGCCGCGAGCCCGGCGCCCGCGTAGTCGATCGGGCGGCGCACCGGGTGCCCGGGGAGTTTCAGAACGAGCGCTGCGGCGGTGAGGACCACGAGGCCGACGGGCAGGTTGACGTAGAAGATCCAGCGCCAGTTCGCGTGGTCGGCCAGCAGGCCGCCGATCCAGGGGCCGACCGCCATGGCGCCGCCGGCGACCAGGCCGCCGACATTGCCGCCCCGGTCGGATCCCTTCTTCTCGCCCGGGCCCTGCAGATGGGCGATCACCACCATCGTCACGCTCATCAGCCCGCCGCCGCCCAGACCCTGCAGGGCGCGGGCCGCGATGAGCTCACCCATCGACCGGGCGGCGCCGCACAGGGCGGAGCCGAGCAGGAAGGTGGTGAGCGCGCCGGTGAAGACCCGCTTGGGCCCCAGGACGTCGCAGAGCTTGCCGTACAGCGGCAGCATCGCGGCCGACGCGAGCGCGTAGGCGCTGACCAGCCACGGGATCTTGTCGATGCCGTGGCCGGGGTCGAGGTCCCGGACGATCGGGACCGTGGCCGCGGACACGATCTGCAGGTCCAGCAGGGCCAGGACGATCGTGACGAGGCAGACGAGGAAGGCGATGTCGCGCTGGGTCTTGGTCATGGGCACCACCATGCCCTGACTTTATGTACTGAGTCAATGTTTCATCTTGGCACATATTTAATCCGGGGCTAAAGTTCGCCTTGGTACAGTGCTGTCATGGCCGAGGCGATGGGACTGCGGGAGCGCAAGAAGCGGGAGACGGCACTGCGGATCTACCGGACGGCGATCGCCCTGTTCGTCGAGCGCGGGTTCGACAACGTCTCCGTGCAGGAGATCGCCGACGCGGCCGAGGTCTCGAAGATGACGGTCTTCAACTACTTCGGGTCCAAGGAGGATCTGGTCCTCGCCCCCGCGAAGGAGCACTTCGGCGACGTGGCCCGCGCGGTGCGCGAACGCGGGCCCGGGGAGTCCGCGGTGGAAGCCGTCCGCAGGCAGTTCCTGGAGATGATCGAGGCGCGGGACCCGTCGGTCGGCCTGAACAGCGAACCGCTCTCCCGCCAGGTGCGGCGGCTCGTCGCCGACACGCCGGTCCTGGTCGAACGCGCCTTCGTCTCCTTCCAGAAGGCCACCCGGGGCCTCGCCGCCATCCTCGCCGAGGAGACCGGTGATCCGATGCTCGCCACGGTCGCCGCCGCCATGCTGAGCTCCGCCCGCAACGCCCTGATCGAGGAGTTCCACCGCCGTATCGCGGAGGGTGAGACGCCCGACGAGGTCGCCGCCGACGCAACCGAACGCGCCCACCGCGCCTTCGCCCTGGCGGAGAACGGCCTGCGGGACTACGCACGCAGGCCGTGACGGACCGCTGGCGCGCCACTGCCCTGCGGGCTGGGAGAACCGGCAGGCGCCGACGGCCGGCGGGCGCCGACAACCGGCAGGTGACGACGGCCCGGGCGACGACGGCCCGGGCGACGACGGCCCGGACCACGACGGGCCGGACCACGACGGCCCGGGCGACGACGGGCCGGACCACGACGGCCCGGGCGACGACGGGCCGCGGGCCGTGCCAACCGCCTGCGTGCGCCGACGCCCCGCAGGAGGCGAGGGCCGCCCCTGACCCGAGCTCTGACCCGGGCCCTGACCCGGCCCTCGCCCTCGCCTCTGCCTCCGCCCTCGCCTCTGCCTCTGCCTCCGCCCTCGCCTCTGCCTCCGCCTCTGCCTCCGCCGAGTTGTGCACCCTCCGCGGCCATTAGGCTCACCGCCATGCCACCGGCCAGGAAGCGCACTCGGACCTACGACCCGGCGAAGATCCGCGCGGCGGTCCTCGCCCAGCTCGGCAGCGTACGGGAGGCCGTGCGCACCCTGACGCCCGAGCAACTCGCCCTGCCCACAAGGCTGGGAGACTGGACGGTGCGGGAACTGGTCGCACACATCGGGATGGCGGTCACCGCCGTCGGCCGGTCCCTGGACCTGCCGGAGCCGGCGCGCCCGGACGCCGTGCTGCTCGACTGGCCGTTCGCGACCTCGGCCAGTTCTTCGGCCATCGACGACTTCACCCGGCGGCTCGCCGGGGAGCACCCCGACCTCGACGCCTATCTCGCCGACGTCGAGCAGAGCCTGACCCGGCAGCTCGACGCACACCCCGGGACCCGGACGCTCCAGACCAACGCGGGCGCGCTGCCGCTCGCCGACTACCTCGTCACCCGCACCGTCGAACTCGTCGTCCACACCGACGACCTGAACGCCGCCGTGCCGGGCCTCGGCGTCCCGTACGACCGCCAGGCGCTCGCCGCCTGCACCCGGCTCCTCGCGGACGCCCTCGCCGTGAAGGCGCCCGGTGGGTCCACCGAGGTGCGCATTCCGCCGTATGCCGTCGTGCAGTGTGTCGAGGGTCCCCGGCACACCCGCGGCACCCCGCCCAGCGTCGTCGAGACCGACCCGCTGACCTGGATCCGGCTGGCCACCGGGCGGCTGTCCTGGCAGAAGGCCGTGGCGGACGCCGAAGTCAGTGCGAGCGGGGAGCGGGCCGATCTCGGAGCGCTGCTGCCGCTGATGGCGTGAGCCGCCTGCGGGCACGTGTGTACGAGGTGTACGGCGTGTACGGCATTCGCCGCCCGATTGGTGTGCGACACCTCACTCATGTCCAGCACACAAAGGTCCCCGGCGCCCCGGCGATGACCCGGCCACGCACCGGACGCCACCCCATCCCACCGAGCTGACCTGCCAAAACGCCGAGGACGTGCCGGCACTCCCGGGCGAGTGATCCACTTCGGCCGCGCATCCCCAATTCGGACCAGTGGTCGACCTCGCCTACACTCGGAGCCGTGCCACGTGGTGACGGTCGACTCAATCACGATCTGCTCCCCGGTGAGAAAGGCCCCCAGGACGCATGCGGCGTCTTCGGTGTCTGGGCTCCGGGCGAAGAGGTCGCAAAGCTCACGTACTTCGGGCTCTACGCCCTCCAGCATCGGGGCCAGGAATCCGCGGGAATCGCGGTCAGCAACGGCTCCCAGATCCTCGTCTTCAAGGACATGGGCCTCGTCTCCCAGGTCTTCGACGAGACCTCGCTCGGTTCGCTCCAGGGTCACATCGCGGTCGGTCACGCCCGCTACTCGACCACCGGCGCCTCCGTGTGGGAGAACGCCCAGCCGACGTTCCGCGCCACCGCGCACGGCTCCATCGCGCTCGGCCACAACGGCAACCTGGTCAACACGGCGCAGCTCGCCGAGATGGTCGCCGAGCTGCCGAAGGACACGGGCGGCCGGTCCACCCGGGTCGCGGCCACCAACGACACCGACCTGCTCACGGCCCTGCTGGCCGCCCAGGTCGACGCCGACGGCAAGCCGCTGACCATCGAGGAGGCGGCCCACACCGTCCTCCCCCAGGTCAAGGGCGCATTCAGCCTGGTCTTCATGGACGAGCACACGCTCTACGCCGCCCGCGATCCGCAGGGCATCCGCCCGCTGGTCCTCGGCCGGCTGGAGCGCGGCTGGGTCGTCGCCTCCGAAACTGCGGCGCTCGACATCACCGGCGCCAGCTTCGTCCGCGAGATCGAGCCGGGCGAGTTCGTGGCCGTCGACGAGAACGGCCTGCGCACCTCCAGGTTCGCGGAAGCGAAGCCCAAGGGCTGTGTCTTCGAGTACGTGTACCTGGCCCGCCCCGACACCGACATCGCGGGCCGCAACGTCTACCTCTCCCGCGTCGAGATGGGCCGCCGGCTGGCGAAGGAGGCCCCTGCCGAGGCCGACCTCGTCATAGCGACTCCCGAGTCCGGTACCCCCGCCGCCATCGGTTACGCGGAGGCCTCCGGCATCCCCTTCGGCAGCGGCCTGGTGAAGAACGCCTACGTCGGCCGCACCTTCATCCAGCCCTCGCAGACCATCCGCCAGCTCGGTATCCGGCTGAAGCTGAACCCGCTGAAGGAAGTCATCAAGGGCAAGCGGCTGGTCGTCGTGGACGACTCGATCGTGCGCGGCAACACCCAGCGGGCCCTGGTCCGGATGCTGCGCGAGGCCGGCGCCGCCGAGGTCCACATCCGGATCTCGTCCCCGCCGGTGAAGTGGCCCTGCTTCTTCGGCATCGACTTCGCCACCCGCGCCGAGCTCATCGCCAACGGCATGAGCATCGAGGAGATCGGCACCTCGCTCGGCGCCGACTCGCTGGCGTACATCTCCATCGACGGCATGATCGAGGCGACCACCATCGCCAAGCCGGACCTGTGCCGCGCCTGCTTCGACGGCGAGTACCCGATGGAGCTCCCGGACCCCGAGCTGCTCGGCAAGCAGCTCCTGGAGACCGAGCTGGCCGCCGGCCCCGCCGCCACGGCCGCGGCCGACGCGATCCGCCGCCCGTAAGCCCCGCTGTTCGAGCAGTACGACACGAAAGTTCTCAAGGTCATGTCTTCTGAGACCACTGGTGCCAGCTATGCGAGCGCGGGCGTCGACATCGAGGCGGGCGACCGCGCCGTCGAGCTGATGAAGGAGTGGGTGAAGAAGACCCGCCGCCCCGAGGTCCTCGGCGGCCTCGGCGGCTTCGCCGGCCTCTTCGACGCCTCCGCCCTCAAGCGCTACGAGCGCCCCCTGCTCGCCTCCGCCACGGACGGCGTCGGCACGAAGGTCGACATCGCCCGGCAGCTGGGCGTCTACGACACCATCGGCCACGACCTGGTCGCCATGGTCATGGACGACATCGTGGTGTGCGGCGCCGAGCCGCTGTTCATGACCGACTACATCTGCGTCGGCAAGGTCCACCCCGAGCGGGTCGCCGCCATCGTCAAGGGCATCGCGGAGGGCTGTGTGCTGGCCGGCTGCGCCCTGGTGGGCGGTGAGACGGCCGAACACCCGGGCCTGCTCGGCGAGGACGACTTCGACGTCGCCGGCGCCGGTACGGGCGTCGTGGAGGCCGACCGGCTGCTCGGCGCCGATCGCATCCGTACGGGTGACGCGGTGATCGCCATGGCGGCCTCCGGTCTTCACTCCAACGGGTACTCACTGGTCCGGCACGTCCTGCTGAACCGGGCCGGACTGTCGCTGGACGCGCACATCGAGGAGTTCGGCCGCACGCTCGGCGAGGAGCTGCTGGAGCCGACCAAGATCTACTCGCTGGACTGCCTGGCGCTGACCCGCACCACCGATGTGCACGCCTTCAGCCACGTCACCGGCGGCGGACTCGCCGCCAACCTGGCCCGGGTGATCCCGGACACACTGCACGCCGTGGTCGACCGGACCACCTGGACCCCGGCCCCGGTCTTCGACCTCGTCGGCAGGACCGGTGACGTCGAGCGGCTGGAGCTGGAGAAGACCCTCAACATGGGCGTGGGCATGATCGCGATCGTGCCCCAGGAGTCGGCCGACGTGGCCCTCGCCACCCTGGCCGACCGCGGGGTCGACGCATGGGTGGCCGGTGAGCTCACCGACCGCGGCGAGCACGCCACGGGCGCGGAACTGGTGGGCGACTACGCCGTCTGAGTCCCGGACGGCACGGCAGGTACCCCGACCAGCAGCGCGGACAGTGCTGACAGCACAGAACCCGGTCCGTGGAAATCCACGGACCGGGCAGTGGTCAGAGCAAGGTCAAGCGCCGCGGCGACGCTGGTGCGAGGAGTTGTCGTCCTCGTCCTCGCCGTCGTCCTCGTACAGGTCGGCGTACCGTGCGTACAGGTCGTCGTCGTGCTCATCGTCCTCGAAGCGGTCGCCGTTCGGCGACGGATTCGACGTCGATGCGCCCAGCTCCTCGGCCAGGCGTGAGAGATCCGTCCCACCGCTGTTGTACTTCAGCTGGCGGGCGACCTTCGTCTGCTTGGCCTTGGCCCGGCCGCGCCCCATGGCTCGACCCCCTCAACGACGGGGCTCAACGGCCCCAGAGTCTGACACGCGTTCATGATCCGGAACGGACTCTCCTCGGAGAGACCGGTCCGTAGGGCTTCCACGGTACCTGAGCCCGCGCCCATACGGTACGTCGCCCGCAGGAAGCGCGTGTGCGCAGGACCGTCGAGGCGCCCCGTCCTCGCTGGTCAATGGCGATTTTAACCACTTATTGGCGGACGACCCGCCGGTGGAAGTGAGAGTTCTCTCCAACTGCCCACCGGCAGGTACCGGTCAAACGTGTGATGGGCGCGGTGTCACCGGCCCGTCACGGCGTTCGTCACCGCGTGTGCGCCGCCGCCGTCCGCGCGTCCGCCATCCGCTGCTCGGCGATCCGGTCGGCCGCGGCGGCCGGCGGAATCCCGTCTTCCTTCGCACGTGCGAATATGGTCAGCGTGGTGTCGAAGATCTTCGCCGCCTTCGCCCGGCACCGGTCGAAGTCGAAGCCGTGCAGCTCGTCGGCGACCTGGATGACACCGCCTGCGTTCACCACGTAGTCGGGCGCGTAGAGGATCTGGCGGTCGGCGAGGTCCTTCTCGACACCCGGGTGGGCGAGCTGGTTGTTGGCCGCGCCGCACACCACCTTGGCGGTCAGCACCGGCACGGAGCCGTCGTTCAGGGCCCCGCCCAGCGCGCAGGGGGCGTAGATGTCGAGGCCCTCGACGCGGATCAGCGCGTCGGTGTCGGCGACCGCGGTCACGCCCTCGGCGTGCTGGTCGAGGATCCGCCGTACGGCGCTCTCGCGCACGTCCGTGATGACGACCTCGGCGCCCTCGTCCCGCAGGTGCCGGACCAGGTGGTGCCCGACCTTGCCGACGCCGGCGATGCCGACCCGGCGGCCGCGCAGCGAGGGGTCGCCCCACAGGTGCTGGGCGGAGGCGCGCATGCCCTGGTAGACGCCGAAGGCGGTGAGGACGGAGGAGTCGCCCGCGCCGCCGTTCTCCGGCGAGCGTCCGGTGGTCCAGCGGCACTCGCGCGCCACGACGTCCATGTCGGCCACGTAGGTGCCGACGTCGCACGCGGTGACGTACCGGCCGCCGAGCGAGGCCACCATCCGCCCGTAGGCGAGCAGCAGCTCCTCGGTCTTGTCCCGCTCCGGGTCACCGATGATCACGGCCTTGCCGCCGCCGTGGCCGAGACCGGCCATGGCGTTCTTGTACGACATGCCACGCGCGAGGTTCAGCGCGTCGGCGACGGCCTCCGCCTCGTTCGCGTACGGGTAGAAGCGCGTACCGCCGAGCGCGGGGCCCAGGGCGGTGGAGTGGATCGCGATGACGGCCTTGAGGCCGCTGGCGCGGTCCTGACAGAGCACGACTTGCTCATGGCCCCCCTGCTCCGAGTGGAACAGGGTGTGCAGTACATCAGCAGGCGCGCCGGTTACGTCGGTCACGGTGGTGACTCCCAGGTAAGTAGCGGCGAGTGGGGATGGGCCTCCGTAGGGGTGGCGGGGGCCGTGCCAGGAGATTAGACCCTGACCCCGCCCACCATGGTCACAGTGGTCGGGATCACCTCCCCAGAGGTACGTTCCCACTCGGGCGTGGGACGATTTGCAGTGGTTTTTCGTCCGTCCGGGCGCGGGCCGGCCGTGTTTCGGGTCCGGTCCGGTGGGGAGGGAGCAGGCGTGCCCAAGGTGTCCTCCGTGGTCGTCCCGTACGCGACCTATCTGCGCGTCTACGAGCCGCTGGCCGCCTTCCCGGAGCCGGAGCGCAGCCACTGGGCGCGCTATGCCCGCCGCCCCGACCTCCCCTCCTACCAGGACGAACTGCACCGCTCGCTGGCCGACCTGCTGCCCACCCCGCCCGTGCCCGTGCCGGTGCACGAGAGCCGGGACGCGTTCGTCCTCGAGGTGGAGGGAGTGGTCTGCGTCTGCCCCTGGCGCACCCGGCTGCGCGGCTGGCAGGCCCTGGGCGACCTGGCCGAGGAGCTTCCGGCGGTGGTCCTGGACGCGGTGCTGCCCCCGGTCGTACGGCGCCAGGCTGCCCAGGACTACGAGCGCTGGCTGGCGGACAACCCGGACGCCCGGCCCTGGATCCGCACGGCGACCTGGCAGGTTCCGCTGAACTGGTTCGTGCTGGTCTCCGACGAGGAGCGGGAGTACGTCAAGGGCGCCGGGCGCGCCACGGACTCCGGCGGCTTCGGGGACGACGTGCCGGTGCTGCGCTACCGCACGCCGATGGTGCAGGCCCGGCGGCGAGTGGCGCGGGCGCTGCGGGCCCTGCGGGACGCCATCGACGAGGGGGCGCTGATCGACGGCCTGGTGGACGTCGGGCGCTGGCTGGAGGAGTTCCATCCGCGCTCACTGGTGGAGCTGGACTACGGCGGGCTGGTGCATGTGCTTCCGGCCGGCGAACTCGAGGGGGACCACTCGGCGGCGGACGTGGCCGAGGGGATCGAGGCGCTGCGCCACGGCGACGGGGCGGCCGCGGCCGAGGCCTACGGGCGGCTGGTCGACCGGTGGCGGACGGTGCGCGACCGAAGGTCCGCCAACTGACGAGTCAACAGTTGTGACCTGGATCACGGACTGAACGGCCTCGAACGGCGTACGGTCAGGGGCATTTCGCTGAGCTGACGGGACGTAGATCCCCATCCGGGCTTATGTGTCAAGGGTGACGGACGGCACTTACCCGACCCTTGCGCCCCTTGCCCCTCCTCATGCCAAAATAGGACAAGGAGTCCGGGGAGGACTCCTTCCGCCCAACTATGCTCCGCTCTGGGCGGATTCTCAGCATTGCACGCTTTGGGGGGCCTTGTGACTCCCGATCGCCACTGTGACTGATCGTCACAGTGGCGTGACTGTCCGCTATGGCATGGTCCATCGGCTTCCGTCGCTGATGAACACCTGGGAGGGCAATTCCATCGGTTTGGCCGACGCGGCTGGACAGATGGTGTAGTTGTAGTGCCGAGGACAAGCCGTTCGTCCTATAACCGACTCGACTCGCGTCCGCCATTTCGGGCAACGCGGGTCAAGGTGCAGAATTTAGAGGAAAGAACCGAGAAGGTTCGGTTCTCCCGAGGAGGCCGCTCATGACCGCTCGCACCCCTGATGCCGAGCCGCTGCTGACCCCGGCTGAGGTCGCCACCATGTTCCGCGTCGACCCCAAGACGGTCACGCGCTGGGCGAAGGCCGGCAAGCTCACGTCGATCCGCACGCTCGGCGGGCATCGCCGCTACCGCGAGGCCGAGGTCCGCGCTCTGCTCGCGGGCATCCCGCAGCAGCGCAGCGAGGCCTGAACAACTTCATAACCGGGCAAAACGGCTGGTCCCCCAATCGGCCGAGGCGTCCGGAACCACAGCTCCAAGCGACGCGGGTCCTGCCCCAACAGGCCCCACGCCCAAGCCGTCAGAGCTCTTCAGGCATGTGAATAGGGTGCGTCGTCGATCGCGCTGGACTCCGCCGGGTCCAGCGCGATCTTTTTTGTGCGCGGATGGGGGCCGGTCGGGGGCCGGCCGGGGGCGGGTCGGGGGCGGGGTGCGGTCGGTCCAGGGCCGTGCCGGGCCGGCGGGCGTCGGCCGGGGTCCGCGGGTCCGTGGGGGCAGGCCGCTGTGAGCGGCCTTGTCGGAGTCTGGGGGAGGCTGTCGGATCACCCGTGGGGCACCCCGGGGTGAGCGGTGCAATTGCACATATTAAATTGACCCCTTGTAGGAGGGGTGTAAGTACCGAGCTTTCAAAAACTCATGCGGTGACACCCGTCACATGCCGGGACGCTTGTTGCGTGCGACGCCTGTGCGCTAGAGGAGGTTCCGGTCCCATCGCCCCACCAGAGGGCGGAAGTTCACGCGGTCGACGGGCTCTCGTCCTCCAGCGCCTCGAGTCCCTCCAGTGCGTCCGGCGCCTCCAGTACCTTCGCCGGCGCCTCCGGGGCGTCCGGGACGTTCGGGCGGCACGAGAGGTTCGGGCTGCCCGGGACGTTCGGGCGGCCCGGGAGGTTCAGGGTGCCCGGGGCCGTCGTCGGTGGGGCGCCGTCCATCACCAGCCGCAGGAGGTGGTGGCAGACGGGGCAGTGACGGGTGAGATGGCGGTACGACGAGGCGGCCGCGAGGTGGGCACGGAGCAACGCCCGTGTCTCGTGCCTGGCCGATGCCGATGCCGCCATACGCCACCTCCAGTGGGCCGTACGGGAACGGGCCCTGTTCCCTGGGTACCGAGGGAATGTGACGCCGTCAAGGCGCGGCGGGCTGCGTCGGACACGAAGAAGGCCCCCATCCGTCGCCGGATGCGGGCCCTCTTTTCTCTATGCGGTCCTGACGGGATTTGAACCCGCGGCCTCCACCTTGACAGGGTGGCGAGCACTCCAAACTGCTCCACAGGACCAGGTTTCACAGTGCCATTCGTGCGTTGCGCTGCGAGAAGAGACTGTACAGGAGCCGGGCCGCCCGGTCGAACTCACCTGGTGTGCACGAGTCGTCACGGCTTTCACGGGCGTCACCGGCGACACCGGTGTCACGGCGGGCACGACCGTCATGGGGCAACCGCGTCGATCGCCTTCACGATGCGTTTGTCCGACACCGGGTACGCCGTGCCCAGCGCGTGGGCGAAGTAGCTGACCCGCAGTTCCTCGATCATCCAGCGGATGTCCAGGACCGGCGACGGCACCGGACGCCCCGGTGGCATCTGCTCGAGCAGCCACGCGTACTCGTCCTGCATCTCATGGACCTTCTCCATGCGCGTGGTGTCCCGCTGCACGTTCGTCGGCATCTGCTGCAGCCTGCGGTCCGCGGCCACCAGGTAGCGCATCAGGTCGGGCAGCCGCCGTATCCCGGCCGCCGTGACGAACCCGGGCTTCACCAGGCCGTCCAGCTGCGCCCGTACGTCCGCCAGGTTCGGCAGCAGCGCGGGGCTCCGCACGCCCTTCAGACGCCGCTCACAGGCCTGCCAGGCCGCCAGCACCTGCTGCACCTGGCCCACGGTCCGCACGGTCACGTCCACGATCTCGGCACGCACCTTGTCGTACAGCTTCCGGTAGGACTCCTCGTCCCACACCGGCCCCCCGAAGTCCGCGATCAGCTTGTCCGCCGCCGCCATGGCGCAGTCGTCGAACAGGCCCTGGATGGAACCGTGCGGGTTCGCGGAGAGGGCGAGCTTCTGCTGGTTGGTCAGGCGGTCGCTCGCGAACTTGGCCGGATTGACCGGGATGTTGCGCAGGATCAGCCGGCGCGTGCCCTTCCACATGGCCTCGGTCTGCTCCGCCTCGGTGTCGAAGAGCCGTACCGAGACCGTGTTCGCCGTCGGTCCGTCGTCCACGAGCGCCGGAAACGCCCGCACCGGCTGGCCGGCCCGACGGGTCTCGAAGACCCGGGTGAGCGTGCCGATCGTCCAGTCGGTCAGGCCGCCGCGCTCCAGGGACTCGCCGCCGCTGCGCTCGGCCGTGGCCGCGGCGGCCTGGGAGAGGGCCTTGCGCGCCTTCGGCTTCAGCCGGAGCTTCAAGGCCTCCAGGTCCTTGTCCTCGTCCAGCTTGCGGCGCCGCTCGTCGACGATCCGGAAGGTGATCTTCAAATGGTCGGGGACCTTGGCCCAGTCGAAGTCGTCCGCCTCGAAGGGCACGCCGACCATGCGCTTCAGCTCGCGCGCCATGGCGGTGGTCAGCGGCTCCTGCGGCGACCGCGCTTGACTGTGCCCCTCCTGGGGGGACGACGCCCGCTCCAGGAACGCCTTGGCGTAGTTCGGCGCGGGTACGTAGTTGCGGCGGATGGGCTTGGGGAGGGACCGGATCAGCTCGGTGACGACCTCCTCGCGCAGGCCGGGGATCTGCCAGTCGAAGCCCTCGTCGGTGACCTGGTTCAGTACCTGCAGCGGGATGTGGACGGTCACGCCGTCCGCGTCCGCGCCCGGCTCGAACTGGTACGTCACCTTGAACTTCAGGTTGCCCTGCCGCCAGGAGTCCGGATAGTCGGCCTTGGTGACCGCCTCCGCCGACTCCCGGATGAGCATCTCCCGCTCGAAGTCCAGGAAGTCCGGCTGCTCGTGCCGCTTGCGTTTCCACCAGGAGTCGAAGTGGGCGCCGGAGACGACGTGTTCGGGCACCCGCTGCTCGTAGAAGTCGAACAGGGTCTCGTCGTCGACGACGATGTCCCGGCGCCGGGCGCGGTGCTCCAGCTCCTCGACCTCGCTGAGCAGCCTGCGGTTGTCGGCGAAGAACTTGTGGTGGGTGCGCCAGTCGCCGTCGACGAGCGCGTTGCGGATGAACAACTCGCGGCTGACCTCCGGGTCGATCCGCCCGTAGTTGACCTTCCGCTGGGCGACGATCGGCACGCCGTACAGCGTGACCTTCTCGTACGCCATCACCGCCGCCTGGTCCTTCTCCCAGTGCGGTTCGCTGTACGTCCGCTTCAGCAGATGGCCGGCGAGCGGCTCTACCCACTCCGGCTCGATCTTCGCGTTGACCCGGGCCCACAGCCGGGAGGTCTCGACGAGCTCGGCCGACATCACGAAGCGCGGAGGCTTCTTGAACAGGGCCGAACCGGGGAAGATCGCGAACTTGGCGTTGCGGGCACCCAGGTACTCGCCCCGCCCGCCGCCGTCCTTGCGGGCGCCCGGACCGGAGTCCTTGGACTCCTTCACGTCCTTCATGCCGATGTGCGACAGCAGGCCGGCGAGCAGGGAGACGTGGATGCGGTCGCCGGGGGCGTCCTCGTCGTTGAGGTGGATGCCCATCTGCCTGGCGACCGTGCGCAGCTGGGTGTAGATGTCCTGCCATTCGCGGATGCGCAAGAAGTTGAGGAACTCCTGCTTGCACATGCGCCGGAAGGACGAGGAGCCCCGCTCCTTCTGCTGCTCGCGGACGTAGTGCCAGAGGTTGAGATAGGCGAGGAAGTCGCTGGTCTCGTCCCGGAAGCGGGCGTGCTGCTGGTCGGCCTGGGCCTGCTTGTCGGCGGGGCGCTCGCGCGGGTCCTGGATGGACAGCGCGGCGGCGATCACCATGACCTCGCGCACACAGCCGTTCCTGTCGGCCTCCAGGACCATGCGGGCCAGGCGCGGGTCGACGGGCAGCTGGGCGAGCTTGCGGCCGGTCTGAGTGAGCCGTTTGCGGGGGTCCTTCTGGGCCGGGTCGAGCGCGCCCAGCTCCTGGAGCAGCTGCACGCCGTCGCGGATGTTGCGGTGGTCCGGCGGGTCGATGAACGGGAACTTCTCGATCTCGCCCAGGCCGGCCGCGGTCATCTGCAGGATCACGGAGGCGAGGTTGGTACGCAGGATCTCGGCGTCGGTGAACTCCGGGCGGGCGAGGAAGTCGTCCTCGGAGTAGAGCCGGACGCAGATGCCGTCGGACGTACGCCCGCAGCGGCCCTTGCGCTGGTTGGCGCTGGCCTGCGAGACCGGCTCGATGGGCAGTCGCTGGACCTTGGTGCGGTGGCTGTAGCGGGAGATCCGGGCGAAGCCGGGGTCGATGACGTACTTGATGCCGGGGACCGTGAGGGAGGTCTCGGCGACGTTGGTGGCGAGCACGATCCTGCGGCCGGTGTGCGGCTGGAAGACGCGGTGCTGCTCGGCGTGCGACAGCCGCGCGTACAGGGGCAGGACCTCGGTGAACGTGTACTTCTTCTTCAGCAGTGCGTCGGCGGTGTCGCGGATCTCCCGCTCACCGGAGAGGAAGACGAGGATGTCCCCGGGGCCCTCGGCCATCAGCTCCTCGACGGCATCGGTGATCGCGGTGATCTGGTCCCGGTCGGCGTCGTCGGAGTCCTCCTCGAGAAGCGGCCGGTAGCGCACCTGTACGGGATACGTCCGCCCGCTGACCTCGATGACCGGCGCATCGCCGAAGTGCCGGGAGAAGCGTTCGGGGTCGATGGTGGCCGAGGTGATGACGACCTTGAGATCCGGCCGCCTCGGCAGCAGCTGCGCCAGATAGCCGAGCAGGAAGTCGATGTTGAGCGACCGCTCGTGGGCCTCGTCGATGATGATCGTGTCGTAGGCGCGCAGCTCGCGGTCGGTCTGGATCTCGGCGAGCAGGATGCCGTCCGTCATGAGCTTGACGAAGGTGGCGTCCGGGTCCACCTGGTCGGTGAACCGCACCTTCCAGCCGACGGCCTCGCCGAGCGGCGTGTCCAGCTCCTCGGCCACCCGTTCGGCGACGGTGCGGGCCGCGATACGGCGCGGCTGGGTGTGCCCGATCATCCCGCGCACACCGCGCCCGAGCTCCATGCAGATCTTCGGGATCTGAGTGGTCTTCCCGGACCCGGTCTCACCGGCCACGATGACGACCTGGTGATCGCGGATGGCCTCCGCGATCACGGCCTTCCTCTGGCTGACCGGCAGCTGCTGGGGATAGCTGACCGCGGGAAGCCGCAGGCGCCGGGCGGCCATGCGTTCCTCGGCCGTCCCGACCTCGCCCTCTATCTCGGCGAGAACGGCGTCGCGCGCCTCCGGCTTACGGATCTTGCGCGCACCTTCGAGCCTGCGACCGAGCCGGTGCGCGTCGCGCAACGACAACTCGTCCAGACGGGAGGCAAGGGCGCCGAGGGCGGGATGCGTAGACATACGCGATCCAGGATCTCACCTCTGGGAAATTGCGCGCGAATGATTTGACGGTGCTGCCGGCGGGTCGCCGCTTTTGTGACCTCGCAAGGCGAAGGCCCGTCCCGCTGGACGGGCCTTCGGCGGGTGCCTAGCGGGCGGCGTAGGTGGGCGGCCCTGTTTCCGCTGGTCACCACTGGCAGAGGGTCACGGTCGCAGCCAGGCGGACGGGGTCGTCCACCGGCAGATCTCCGATCCGGATCACTAGCCCGATTTGTGGATATATAAGCGTGTTCAAGCCGAACATTCAGAATGCTACGGAACGTTCCGGTCAAGCTCGCACTCGGATGCAGGAGCCATCCGAAGGCTGAACAAGGAGCACACATGAGTCCTGAAGACAGGACACCTTCGCCCCTCGGGCTGCCGGCGCGAGGCGAGCACAAGAAGATCGGTCGGCTCGCATCGGTCGCGCTGGTGGTGGCGATCGGTCTGGTCACCCCTGCCGCGGCCCTCGCGCACGGCATGACCGGCCACAAGGGCGTCACCCACGCCGACGGCCCCAGGTGCGACAACGACCCGGGTCACCACCCGGGTGGCGGAGGGGGTGACCACGGCAAGGACGAGTGCAAGACGCCCACGCCCACGCCGACACCGACGCCGCCGCCACCCACGGGCTGTAACGACATCGACTCGGCAGTCCAGGGGATGACCAAGTACGTCTCGGTGATCTGTGACGGGCAGGTGCGCGTCCTGTCCGTCAATGAGGCGGGTCAGAACCCGCCCACCCCTGTCGGCGGCTGGCAGTTGGTGGGAGGCCCGACCAACGTATTCGACGCCACACTGGCGGTGTTCGACAACGAACTCCTGGTCACCGAACTCACTGACACAGGAGAGGTGTGGCAGGGCGTCTGCACGTCGACGCTGCCGCTCACGGTGCCCTGCACCTTCACGCAGATGCCCACGCCCCCGAATGGGTCCGCGTGACATAGCTGGTGAACCCTGCTCTCGACGGCCTCCCCGATCGCCGTGGCAGTCGGTGGGCAACGGGCACCGCGGAGCACCACGGCCCCTGATCGTTTCACCTGGTCAGGGGCCGTTCACTTGGTGCGGATCCCTGGGCCTCACGCCGACTGGGCCGACGCCTGCACACTAGGCAAGTCGGCGTTGCGGTGGGCGTGACGGGCACGAAAGCGGCCCCGCCGAACGATCTTCGGTGGGGCCGTGTGCCCTGGCGAGGGCGGTTGTGGCTGGGGCCGGGGTCGAACCGGCGACCTTCCGCTTTTCAGGCGGACGCTCGTACCAACTGAGCTACCCAGCCGCGAGGTTTCACGTGAAACCTCAGCGGTCCTGACGGGATTTGAACCCGCGGCCTCCACCTTGACAGGGTGGCGAGCACTCCAAACTGCTCCACAGGACCATGTGGTTGTGTGCGAACCTACGAAAGCAAGTGTCGCACACCGTACTGCGTGCCCCCAACGGGATTCGAACCCGTGCTACCGCCTTGAAAGGGCGGCGTCCTAGGCCGCTAGACGATGAGGGCTATCGGCCCGCCTGGGCGCTTCTCAGCGCGTCGGGGACGTGAGAAGCATATGGGATGGCGGGGGGTATCGCCAAAACCGTTTACGGTCCGGAGTCGGCGCGGCGGAGGGGATGCGGGGGGCCGGGTGCCGCCGGGCCGCACGCGGCGCGGCCGCCGACGGATTCATCCTTTCGGGAGGTGGCGGCTGACCTCGGCCGTCGTCTGGCCCAGGCCCCCCAGCCTGATCTCGTCCCAGGCCTGGAGGCGGCGGCTGTCCCGGTCGAAGTAGAGGATCGACGCCTCGATCGGGGCGGGGGACTGGTGCTCGACCGCCCGCAGGCCGCTGCCGCCCGTGGAGCCCTCCATCCGCAGGCGGGTGCCGTACTTCAGGATCTCCGTGCCCTCGTGGTGCAGGTGTCCGCACAGGACCATGGGCACCGTGCCGTCCGTCTCGCGGGCCGCCGAGGGCTCATGGGCGATGGCGACGTCCACCGGGGAGCCCTTGGCCCGCTGGTCGCGCAGGGCCGAGGCCAGCCGGGTGCCGGCCAGCTGTTCCGCCGCGTCGCCGCCGGCCGCGACCGAGCGGTCGGGGGTGAACTGGGGGTCGCCGGTGCCGGCGAAGCGCAGGCCGGCGATCGTCTCGGCCCGGCCGTCGTCCAGGACGTGCACGTTCTTCATGCGTTCCAGGTAGTGCTGGGTGGTCATGGAGTCGTGGTTGCCACGCACCCAGACATACGCGACGCCGAGGTCCCCGACCGGGTCCAGGAAGCCGTTCTCCGCCGCCGTGCCGTGGTCCATCGTGTCGCCGGAGTCGACGATCACGTCCACCTTGTACTGCTCCACCAGCGTGGCGATGATCTTCCAGCTTGCCGGGTTGAGATGGATGTCGGAGACGTGCAGGACCCGGATGGTCGTGGGGTCCGGCTGGTAGGCGGGGAGCGTGGAGGTGACGTCGTAGAGCTTCGTCACGTTGGCGACCAGGCGCGCCAGCTCCTTCTGGTAGACGTCGAACTCGGTGACGATGTTGCGCGCGTTGCCGACGAGCGAGGGGGCCGAGGACAGCAGGCCCGAGAACTTCGGCTCCAGGACGGATTTCGGGTTCCAGGTGGCGTACGCCGTCGCCCCGCACGCGGCGAGCAGGGCCAGGCCCAGGCCGCCGGCGGCCAGGGCGCGGCGCGGGCGGCGGTAGACGGCCAGGCCGAGGGCGGTGGCCCCGGAGACGACGGCGACGCAGGACCGTACGGCCAGGTCGAGGGTGCCGTGCTCGACGTCCCGTACCACCTCGTCCTGGAGACCGGAGAGGCGTTCGGGGTGGTCGACCAGTGCCTGGGAGCGCTCCGGGTCGAGCTGGTCGACGTTCACATCCAGGCGGACCGGCGCGACATGGCTGTTCAGTTCCAGGGCGCCCAGCGGGGACACGTTGATCTTCGTGCCGCCGGTGAGGGACGGGCGCAGGGTCATCGTCGTGTTCATGGGGCCGACCGGGACCCGCACGTCGCCGACGATCAGCAGGCCCAGCCAGGCGCCGACGATCACCACGGTCACCAGGCCCAGGGCGCGGACCCAGGGGTGCGGCTCGGGGACCGGTGACAGGGCGGCGGGGTCCGGGCGGAGTGGGCGCCGGCCGTCGGCGTGGCGGTGGACGCGGTGGCGGCGGGCGAGGGTGCGTACGGCCCTTCGTATGCCGGGCATGCGGTGCGGGCGGTTCAGGTCTGCGACGGGGACGCGGGCCATTGGTCGCGTATGCCCATGCGCGGCGCGCTGTATGCCCGCAGCCGGAAATGCGCGGCGCGAAAGAGGCACCGATACGGGGTGGGCATCGGTACGGGGTGGGGGCGGGGATCGTGCCGGACAATGGCCGTGTGCTGGAGATGACGCGCGAGGAGTTCGAGGAACTGGTCGCCGAGGCGCTCGACCGGATCCCGCCGGAACTGACGCGGCTGATGGACAACGTCGCGGTGTTCGTCGAGGACGAACCGCCCGCCGACGACCCCGAGCTGCTCGGGCTGTACGAGGGGACCCCGCTGACGGAGCGCGGCGAGTGGTACGCGGGTGTGCTGCCGGACCGGATCACGATCTACCGCGGGCCGACGCTGCGGATGTGCGGGACGCGGGAGGACGTGGTCGCGGAGGCCGAGGTGACCGTGGTGCACGAGATCGCCCACCACTTCGGGATCGACGACGCCCGTCTGCACGCCCTGGGCTACGGCTGAGGCCCGGGCCCGCCGGGACCGTGTCTTGGGCGGGTCCGGGGGCGGCGGGCGTTTGTCTTCGGCGGGTCCGGGGACGGCGGGCGCGTGTCTTCTTGCGTGCGCGGGGAGTTGGGCACGGAGACTTCTTCATCCCGGAGGTGGCTGCCCGTGCGCCCCTTGTACGTATCCGTCCGTCTCGCTGCCGCGGTCGCCGCTGTGACCGTCGCCGCCGGCTGCGTGAGCGTGGGGGAGGCCTCCGACGGCGGGGCCCGGCCGTCGCACTCCGCGGGACAGCGGGTCGGTGACGCCCCGCAGGGAGGAACGGCGGTGTCCGGCGGCGTCGTCGGGCACGCCGGTGGTGCCGGCGACGGCAGACACGGTCACCGAGGCAAGGGCAGGCACGGCGAGTCGCCGTCCGCCTCGGCCTCGCCGTCGGCCGCGGGCAGTGCCTCCGCGGCGCCGCCGGGGCAGCGCGGGGTGCCGCCGAAGCCGGGCGATCCGACGCCGACGCAGGCGGTGCCGGTGCCGCCGCAGACGAGTGCCGCACCGGAGCCGCCGCCTGCGTCGTCGCCCGCTCCGCCGGCCTCGCCGGATCCGACGGTGGCGGAGCCGTCGTCCTCGGCGCACGCGGGCCCGGGGCCCCAGCTGGAGCGGCGGCGGCCGGCGCCGTAGCCGGGCCGGCTGCGCGGGACGCGGGTCTGACCAGGACGGCACCCAGGACGGCACCGAGGACGTGACCGAGGACGTGACCGAGGTCATGACCTGCGGGTATGGTCTCGGTTTGCCTTCGGGGGCGGAGGGTGCGTATGGTGGCAGATCGTTTGATCCCATTTGCCCGGCGCCCACGCAGAGCGCGCCGTGTGGCGCGTACTCTCCCTTGCCGTGGCGGACCGCATCGAGGCGGTCGTAGTGCGAAACACGGAGTTGACGGGCGCGTGCCGACGAGACTCCGGAAGGTTTCGCATTCGCATGTCCATTGTCAGTACTGATCACGTCGTCCTGCCCGAGAACGGCGGGACGGAGGAGGCCCCCGAGGCTCCTCAGCCCGGCTTCGCCGACCTCGGCCTGCCCGAGGGCGTCGTCCGCAAGCTCGCGCAGAACGGCGTGACCACCCCCTTCCCGATCCAGGCCGCGACCATTCCGGACGCCCTGGCCGGCAAGGACATCCTGGGCCGTGGCCGCACCGGCTCCGGCAAGACCCTCTCCTTCGGCCTGCCGGCCCTGGCCACGCTGGCCGGCGGTCACACCGAGAAGAGGCGCCCGCGGGCCGTCATCCTCACCCCGACCCGCGAGCTCGCCATGCAGGTCGCGGACGCCCTCCAGCCCTACGGCGACGTCCTCGGCCTGAAGATGAAGGTCGTCTGCGGCGGCACCTCGATGGGCAACCAGATCTACGCCCTGGAGAAGGGCGTCGACGTCCTTGTCGCCACCCCGGGCCGGCTGCGCGACATCATCAACCGCGGCGCCTGCTCGCTCGAGGACGTGCGGATCGCGGTCCTCGACGAGGCCGACCAGATGTCCGACCTTGGCTTCCTGCCCGAGGTCACCGAGCTGCTCGACCAGGTTCCGGCCGGCGGTCAGCGGATGCTGTTCTCCGCGACCATGGAGAACGAGATCAAGACCCTCGTCGACCGTTACCTGACCGACCCGGTCAGCCACGAGGTCGACGCGGCGCAGGGCGCGGTGACGACCATGTCGCACCACATCCTGATCGTGAAGCCCAAGGACAAGGCGCCGGTCACCGCGGCCATCGCCTCCCGCAAGGGCCGCACCATCATCTTCGTGCGCACCCAGCTCGGCGCCGACCGCGTGGCCGAACAGCTGCGCGACGCCGGCGCCAAGGCCGACGCACTGCACGGCGGGATGACCCAGGGCGCCCGCACCCGGACCCTGGCCGACTTCAAGGACGGGTACGTCAACGTCCTGGTCGCCACGGACGTCGCCGCGCGCGGCATCCACGTCGACGGCATCGACCTCGTTCTGAACGTCGACCCGGCCGGCGACCACAAGGACTACCTGCACCGCGCCGGCCGCACGGCCCGCGCGGGCCGGACCGGCACGGTCGTGTCCCTGTCGCTGCCGCACCAGCGGCGCCAGATCTTCCGTCTGATGGAGGACGCGGGCGTGGACGCCTCGCGCCACATCATCCAGGGCGGCGCGGCCTTCGACCCGGAGGTCGCCGAGATCACCGGTGCCCGGTCCATGACCGAGGTGCAGGCGGAGTCCGCGGGCAACGCCGCGCAGCAGGCCGAGCGTGAGGTCGCCCACCTCACCAAGCAGCTGGAGCGGGCCCAGCGGCGCGCGTCCGAGCTGCGTGAGGAGGCCGACCGGCTGATCGCCCGGGTCGCCCGTGAGCGGGGCGAGGACCCCGAGACGGCGGTGGCCGAGGCGCAGGCGGCGGCCGAGCGGACGGCCGAGGTGTCGGTGCCGGAGCAGCCGGCGGCCGAGGACGTCGACCACGTGGAGCGTGCCGAGCGCGGCGAGCGTGAGGAGCGTACGGCGCCCGCGTCGTCGTACGACCGCCGCGACCGCCGGGACGAGCGGGGCGGGCGTACGTTCGACCGCGAGCGTTCCTTCGACCGCGACCGTGAGCGTGGTGGCCGTTCCTTCGAGCGGCGCGACGACCGGGGCGGCTTCAACCGCGACCGGGACCGCGACCGCGAGCGTGGCTTCGACCGGAGTGACCGTGGCGACCGGGGCGGCTTCCGCCGCGACGACCGGGGCGACCGTGGCGACCGCGGTGGCCGTGGCTTCGACCGTGACCGCGGCTTCGACCGTGACCGCGACCGCGAGCGTGGCTTCGACCGGAGTGACCGGAGTGACCGGAGTGACCGGAGTGACCGTGGCGACCGGGGCGGCTTCCGCCGCGACGACCGTGGCGACCGTGGCGACCGCGGTGGCCGTGGCTTCGACCGTGACCGCGGCTTCGACCGTGACCGCGACCGCGAGCGTGGCTTCGACCGGAGTGACCGGA
>NZ_JBIRST010000006.1:0-4731 GCF_044334385.1 Streptomyces sp. NPDC020801 | reverse complement strand
CGGAGTGACCGGAGTGACCGGAGTGACCGTGGCGACCGGGGCGGCTTCCGCCGCGACGACCGTGGTGGCCGTTCCTTCGAGCGGCGCGACGACCGGGGCGGCTTCAACCGCGACCGGGACCGCGACCGTGACCGCGCGCCCCGCTCCTTCGACCGCCGCGACGAGCGTGGCGGCTTCCACCGTGACGACCGTCCGGCGCGCCGCGACGAGCGCGGTGGTCACCGGGGCAGTGACCGCCCGTTCAACCGCGACCGCCAGGGCGACCGCCCCGGCTTCCGCTCGGGCGGCCACGAGCGTCCCTACGGCCGTCGTGACGACCACCGTGGCGGTGGTTCCTTCGGCCGCCGCGAGGACAAGCCGCGCTGGAAGCGCAACGGCTGACGCCATGTGAGAGAGAGCGCGCCGCGCCCCCGCCCCATCCTGGCGGGGGCGCGTTGCTTTGCGCCGGCCGCAGGCCGGTCGTTGCCGGGGCGTTTCCCGGCCGTCGTTTCCCGGACGCCGATTTCAGGGCGCCGAGTGACGCATGTCACGCCCCCGGTGAGGGAATCGCTGGGGGCATGACAGATGACGCCAGAGCGAGCTCGAGCGGTGGGCTGTCGGACGAGGAACGGCTGGCCCAGCTCGGTTACACCCAGGTTCTCGCCCGCCGCATGTCGGCGTTCGCCAACTACGCGGTCTCCTTCACGATCATCTCCGTCCTCTCCGGCTGTCTGACGCTCTACCTCTTCGGGATGAACACCGGCGGTCCCGCCGTGATCACCTGGGGCTGGGTGGGCGTCGGCCTGATGACGTTGTTCGTCGGGTTGTCGATGGCCGAGATCTGCTCGGCCTACCCGACCTCCGCGGGCCTGTACTTCTGGGCCCACCGGCTGGCGCCGCCGCGGTCGGCCGCCGCCTGGGCCTGGTTCACGGGCTGGTTCAACGTGCTGGGCCAGGTGGCGGTCACGGCGGGCATCGACTTCGGCGCCGCGTCCTTCCTCGGTGCCTACCTCAACCTCCAGTTCGGCTTCGAGGTCACTCCCGGCCGCACGGTTCTGCTGTTCTCAGCGATCCTGCTCCTGCACGGCCTGCTCAACACCTTCGGTGTGCGCATCGTCGCCCTCCTCAACAGCGTCAGCGTGTGGTGGCACGTGCTGGGCGTGGCGGTGATCGTCGGCGCGCTTGCCCTCGTGCCCGACCACCACCAGTCGGCGTCCTTCGTGTTCACGAAGTTCGTCGACAACACCGGCTGGGGCAGCGGGGTCTACGTCGTGCTGCTCGGCCTGCTGATGGCGCAGTACACCTTCACCGGCTACGACGCCTCCGCCCACATGACCGAGGAGACCCACGACGCGTCCACGGCCGGCCCCAAGGGCATCGTCCGCTCCATCTGGACGTCCTGGATAGCCGGCTTCGTCCTCCTCCTCGGCTTCACCTTCGCCATCCAGTCCTACGACCGGGAGCTCGCCTCCCCGACCGGCGCACCACCCGCCCAGATCCTCCTGGACGCCCTGGGCGCGAGCGCCGGCAAGCTGCTGCTGCTCGTCGTGATCGGTGCCCAGCTGTTCTGCGGCATGGCGTCGGTGACGGCCAACAGCCGTATGATCTACGCCTTTTCGCGTGACGGGGCGCTGCCCTTCTCGCACCTGTGGCACACGGTGGGCCCCCGCACGCGCACGCCCGTGGCGGCCGTCTGGCTGGCTGCGCTGGGCGCCCTGGTCCTCGGCCTCCCGTACCTGATCAACGTGACCGCCTACGCGGCCGTGACCTCGATCGCGGTCATCGGCCTGTACATCGCCTACGTCATCCCGACCCTGCTGCGGATCCGCCGGGGCGACGCCTTCGAACGCGGGCCGTGGCACCTGGGCCGCTGGTCGCAGACGATCGGCGTGATCTCGGTGGCATGGGTCGGCGTGATCACGATCCTCTTCATGCTCCCGCAGGTCTCCCCGGTCACCTGGGAGACCTTCAACTACGCCCCGGTCGCCGTCCTGGTCGTCCTCGGCTTCGCCGCCGCCTGGTGGCTCGCCTCGGCCCGCCACTGGTTCCTCAACCCCACCCACGAACGCACCCTCGCCCGCGAGGCAGCCCGCGCGGGCGCCCCCGAACCGGCCGACCCCTGACCCGTACGGCACGCCCACGGCACGCCCACGGCACCCGCAGCCACCCGGCATTCCCCCCGTACGGCACACTTCCGGCCCGGGACCCCGATACCCGATCGGAGACGCGGCCTCCTCCGGCTATGCTCGGGGAGGCAACATCGCCTGGGCCCTTAGCTCAATTGGCAGAGCAGTGGACTTTTAATCCATTGGTTGTGGGTTCGAGTCCCACAGGGCCTACGGTTCGCAGGCGGGCTCTCTGCCCTCTGGCCTGCTGTTCAGCGTCCGAGTCGGCTTCGGCCGACTCGGACGCTGCTTCGTTTTCGGGCCCGTGCGCTCACGGCTGTGCCTACGGCCGCGCACGAACGGTCGTGTCACCGTCCCTGGTGCTGTGACCGCAGGGATTCCTCGCGTCGGGCGCTCAAGACCATGATGGCGAGGGCCGGCCTCCCCATCGGATGCCGTGCCCGCACCGTGCACGGCGTCAAGGACCCGTCCGGCCTGCTGAGCCCACCAGCACAGCGCTGGGGCCCGAAGGGCGGAAGAGGGAGATCAGGGCCGGACGTTTCCGGCGGGCGGGTGAGGGCCGGCACCGCCGCGGCTATGAGCGGTGTTCCCGGCGCCGGCCCCGGTCGTGAGGGGCCCAGCAGAAGCCGGGCCCGCGCCGGTGGTCACCCATCGGCGGTGGGCCCGCGCTCTCCACCGGCGCCGCACACTGCGCTCGTTTCGCGCTGTCGACCATGTGGTCGCTGTCGGACGCGGCGTTGGCGAGGCTCGCGCAGCACACGGTCAGCAGGACGGCACCGGCCAGGAGGGGCAGGCTTCGGCGAGCGGGAGGCGGCGCCAGAAGGGCCCGTACCCGCTGGGGCACTTCCCCACCGGTCGCGGCCAGATGAGCGGGGCGGGACACGCCCGCAGACGCGAGGGCGGCGCGCCCGACCACGCGGGCGACGACCGTCCGGTCGCCCACCTGCGCAGCGGCTTCCTCGTCGGCCCGGCGCTCCAGGACGAAGGCGCCAGTGCCGGCCAGGGGACGCAACAGCGGGTTCAGGGCCGCCGTGAGCCGCCACAGACTCAGGAAGAGGTAGTGCCTTCCGCGCAGATGGGCCCGCTCGTGCGCCAGCAGGGCCGCGCGTTCGTCGTCGCCGAGACAGCGCAGCATCCCCCGGGACACCACGATCCGTCCGGGCGCCCCGGGCAGGGCGAACGCCAGCGGGGCGTCCTCGTCGAGCACGGCCAGCTCCGTGTCGCCCGGCAGCCCGGCGCACTCCCGCCGGGCCCGCACGACCTGGCGGACCTGGCGGAGGGCGGACACGATCAGCGAGACGACGCTTGTGGCCAGGACGACCGCGCTGGCGGCCGCGACAGCGACGTACACCGGGTCCTGCGCGCGCAGCGCGGACACCGACCAGTGGCCCTCGGCCGCGACTTGGGGAACCTGCGCGATACCGGCGAATGCCAGCAGGGTGAGCGAGCCCGTCCAGCCGCCCGCCGTGACGAGCGCGGCGCAGACCAGGGCCCAGGCGGCGGGGCGCGGCGTGAGCCGTCGCGCCAGGCGCGGCGCGAGCACCGTGACGACGGCCGTGACGACGGCCGTGACGACGGCCGTGACGACGGCCGTGACGACGGACGGAACGTAGACGCTGATCAGCACCGGCTCACCGCCTTCCGCCGGAGCGCTCGTCGCCGGCGTCGTGCCCGGACAGCAGCTGGTGCAGCAATCGCTCGTCCTGCGCGGAGAGTTCGGACACCAAGCGCGTCAGCACCGCCTCGCGGTCGGAACCTTCCTCCAGCAGCGACCGCATGCGCCGGGCCGTGTGCGACGCCTCGCCCCGGACCGGTGTGTAGGCGTATCCGCGGCCCTCCCGGTGCCGTCTCAGCATGCCCTTGTCGTAGAGGCGGGACAGGATCGTCAGGACGGTGGTGTACGCCAGGTCTCCCGGGAGCAGATCGAGGACCTGGCGGCCCGCCGCGCGCCGACGCCCCGCGCCCCGCCGACTCGCCACCACAGCCGCCGTCCGGTCCGCGATGACGCCGAACCGGGGGTCATCGCGGGACGCGGAGGTCCGCCCATCGGGTGCTTCCACGGGGGCGGTGGGATGTCCCGTGCCGTATGGAGAGAGCGGCGATGATGCCGGTCCCGCGGCCGGATTCCTCCCAGACGGCGGGGTGCGGGCCGCCGGGTGACGGGCGGTGCCGCGGTACGGGGCCGGCGTCCGTGACCTCGATGCGCAGGGCGCGACGGCCGCCGCCCCCGGGCATCGACAGCCGCAGCTCCGCCGGGGGTCTGGCGTGGGTGATCGCGTTGGTGATCAGTTCAGTGATCACCAGGACGGCGTCGTCGGCCGTCTCCGCGGGCAGGGCCCAGTGGGCGAGAACCTCGCGTGCGCTGCGGCGTACGGTGCGAACCGCTTCGGGGGCGCGCGGCAGCGGGCAGATGTGCTCGGTGTGCGGGGGCGGGGCGGCGCCGCGGGCGGACGGGGCCTTGGAGGGGTGGTTCATCCTCGGCCGCCTCCACTTCTTCAGGGTGGGCTCGTCCGGGCGGGGTGGTCGCAGGCCGGGTCATTCGGCGGTGGCGAGGATCTGGGTCAGTGTCGTGACGGCCTGTTCGGCGTCGTGGCCTTCGGCGCGGACGGTCACGGTGGTTCCGGCG